>JAPPLK010000033.1 GCA_028819435.1 Nitrospira sp. | reverse complement strand
CGGGACGCCTTGCCCTGCATCCCGCTATCACAATAACTCAGAGGTTCCCAGACACGTGGCATAACAGAGATGGACTCGGTTTACTCCTCCATGAAAGACCGTGTGCCCGCTCCGCTTTTTTCGCTCCTGCAAAAGACGGGTGAACTCGCTGAGCAACGTCGCGTCCGCGTGTATGCCGTCGGCGGGTTCGTCAGAGATCTTCTCCTGGGCGTCCCGAACCTTGACCTGGACCTGGTTGTCGAAGGCGATGGAATTCGTTTTGCGAAGGCCCTTGCCCAACGATACCGGGCCCGCGTCACCACGCATGCCCGATTCGGGACAGCGACCGTGACGTTGGCGGACGGACAGACCCTCGACGTGGCCACGGCTCGAATCGAATCCTATGAAGCTCCGGGCGCACTCCCAACGGTGCAACGGAGTTCCATCAAGGAAGACCTTCGCCGACGGGATTTCACGATCAACACCCTGGCCATCCGGCTCAATCCCGATCATTTCGGCGAATTGGTGGATCTCCACGGCGGTCTACGGGACTTGCAGAACAAAACCATTCGCGTACTGCACAGTCTCAGCTTTATTGATGATCCGACTCGCCTGTTCCGCGCAATTCGATTTGAACAACGCCTGAACTTTCAACTGGATCAAGATACGGTCGTCTTGATGAAAGAGGCCGTGAGCATGAAAATCTGTCACCGTCTGTTAGCAAACCGACTCTCGACCGAACTCCATCGCGTATTGTCGGAACGCAGGCCCACCAAAACCCTCGCCAGGCTTGCGGACTTCAACCTGCTTCAATTCATTCACCCGCGACTGAAATGGACTTCCGGGCTGGACCGGCTCTTGGATGCACGGTTGAACGGAGAAGTGGAGACCGAAGCCGACGAGCGCCACTTGGTTCATCGACTGACCAAACAAGGTTAAAAAAGTCCCAGCTTTGACATCTCCCGGCCCATTTGTTACAAGTGCTCTCCGTGAGACTCGCAACCCTGATGACCCTCTTTTTCCTTTCGCTGACGGTGGGCTGTTCGCTCAGGAGTACCGAGTTGCTTCCTCCAATCCCAATCCCCACCCTCACGCCCACCCCCCCCCCAACCGTTTCGGACGGGGACGACCTTCGCCGATGGCATCCTCAGTATCGACGTGCGCTACCCTGACGGCCAGACCCGCACTCTCGATACAGTCCGACACCTGGAACGGTCGTGGGGGCTGTATCTTCCCCGCCCCGTGCAACCCAATCATTCCAACCGCGAATGGTTACTCGTGGACAACCACTATGACGGCAGGGTTTTACTCTACGCCCTTGCTTCGTGGAATGACGACGACGCGACCGACTACCTCGCGGCGGGATGGTGGCTGATCTATCCACCTGATGTTCCCTATTGGGCGTTCCAGTCCGCCACGCGCGGTGTCTTTCTTGATGGCCCGGAACTCAACCCCGCGAGACCGCCAGACCTGCCTCTCACGGGTACGGCCACCTACGTCGGAGGGGCTGGCGGCTTGTACACGTACCAATACGGCCGCGCGTGGGGCGAGTTGGCCGATTCCTCCGAGTACACGGAATTTGCGGGACAGGTCTCGTTGACCGCCGACTTCGACCAAAACCGCCTCACTGGGTGCATCGGGTGTGTCGGCCAGATCGAGACCGCACCCGGTCGCCACCTCTTTCCAGCCGTGCCGTGGCAGGGAGACGATCCTGAGGCGTTACCGACCGACTACGATCTGCACTTTGAAGCCTCGTTTGGTGTCAATGGGGCCTTTGCGGATACCGCCATTACCGTGACACATCCCGACCGCGCCATCACGACCAGTGCGGGAACGTGGCAGGGACAGTTCTCGAACGTGCCGGATGTCGACGGCAACCCCCGTCGCGTGATCGGCACCACGGATGTCCATTTCGCCGAAGACGACGGCTCACAGGGGCGGTTTACGGGCATCTTCGACGCGCTGACGCCCGCCACGATCACGCCTCCTGGTGGCAACGGGGCCTCTATGGAATGAATATCCGCCCGAGTACACCGTCCACACGCTCGACGTGACGCCGGATCTGCTCCCCATCACGTGCCGTCAAGTTAAAGGCATAAGTCCCTTTGTAAATGGGCGCACTTCCGAAGAGGGAATGCGCGTAAGGTAGAGTCCAACCCCGACAATGCAGAAATTATTTGTCTCCTCGAATTTGGTCGAAGTCGAGTCACTGAAAGACATCCTTGATCAAGCCGGTATCGAATCCTGGATCAAGAACCAACGAGGTTCTTCCTTGGCCGGTGAAGTCCCGTTTGCCGAAGTCTTTCCCGAACTCTGGGTGTTGCATGACGCCGACTATGCTGCAGCTCAACAATTTCTGGAAAATTGGCGCGCCGCCGGCCCTTATGAATCCACGGCCTGGACCTGTTCCCGTTGCGGAGAATCGCACGCGAAAGATTTCACCTCGTGCTGGAATTGCGGATGCGATCGCCCGATGCTGGCCTGATTCGCAGAAGACGCGACGGCAGAGAGGGGATTAGAGCCGCTCCAATGCGACTTGCTTCAGGGCACGGAGATCCAACTTCCCCGTCCCCAGCACCGGAAGCTGATCGACTTTGATGAAGGCGTCTTTTCGGGGAATGAATAAATTCGGCAACCCGCTCGCCGCGATTTTTTCCAACACGCCGGGGATAACGGATTCATCGAGTGTATGGAGCACGGCCAATTGTTCCCCCTTTTTTTCATCGGGGATGGACGTCACGGCAAATACCTGCTCGTCGGATTCGACGGCCTGCTGTAGTGCTTCTTCGACCTTTCCATGAGGTACCATCTCCCCGCCGATTTTGGCAAAACGAGACAGCCGGTCCGTAATCGTCAGGAAGCCGTCTTCATCCAGGACGGCAACGTCGCCGGTTACGTACCACCCATCGTGCATGACCTGGTCCGTCAGGTCGGGACGATTCAGGTACCCTTGCATGACGTTGGGCCCCTTGACGAGCAACATACCGGCCGTTCCCACCGGAAGGGGTTCAAACGAATCGGGATCGACGATACGCAGGGACACACCGGGCAAGGGCTGGCCGACCGTCCCACGGCGCGAGGCCGGCTGATGAAACCCCGCCGCACGAAAGTCCGGACAATTCACGGAAATCACGGGAGCACATTCCGTTATCCCGTATCCTTCGAAGGGCCGGATTCCGAATTTGTCTTCAAACGCGGCAGCCAGGCGTTCCGATAATTTTTCGGCACCGGTCAACACGATGCGCACCGACCCGAATTGCTCCGGCATGCACCGCCGCCAATACAGTTGCAGAAAGGTCGGCGTCGCGATCAGGATCGTGACCCGGTGTTTTTCCATGAGTTCGCCGATGCCCACCGGGTCCAACGGCGTGGGATGATACACTACGCCCACGCCATGATTGACGGCCAACCACAACGTCGCGAGGTAACCAAAGGAATGAAAGAACGGCAGGATCCCCATCACCCGGTCGCCGGAACCCACGTGAAAAACCTGTACGACTCCCTCAATGTTGGCATCGACGTTGAAATGGCTCAGCATGACCCCCTTCGGCTCTCCCGTACTGCCGCTGCTGAAAATGATCGTCGCGAGATCGTCCGGTTGCGGACGATGGATCGCACCGATGCCTTTCTCCAGCATGCCAATGGGCGCAGCCAAGGCCATGGCCAAGGCTTTCATCCGTTCTGATGTCCCGATGGTTTTGCGAACCTCTTCGATCCAAACGATCTTGATGCCTTCGGGCATTTCAAGGTTGGCCTTTTCGAGAAACACGCGGCTCGTCACAATCGTTTCGAGCCCGGCTTGTCCGGCCATCGACTCAATCCCGTTTCGCCCGACCGTGTAATTGAGATTGACAACGGTGCGTCCCGACAGGGTGGCGGCAAGATTGACCAAGGCCCCTCCGACACTGGGAGGCAACATAATGCCCACGGTGTACTGGTTTATCCAGTGCGGGCGGAGCGCCCGGGCCAACGCCACGGCGCCGACAAGCGATTCCAGGCTTGAAACCCTGGAACGGGTTGCATCGGCAAAGGCAAAACGCAAGGGATGGCGGCGAGCCGCACGAATAAAGGAATGCTGAAGCAGCCGCCTATCGGACTTGCGAGAACGCCAGGCTTCCTCGCCCAATTCCTGGACTCGCTGCCGGACTTCGCTCGCCGTGACGGTCGACGGCATGGGCGCACCATATGAAACCGTGACGGGATAAGGTACGCGGTCAGGCCATTTCGTCAGAAATTTTCCGCCGATAAAACTGAAGAGGCTCCCCCATACTCGATCAAGATGCACGGGAATCACGGGGGTCTCCCGGCCCTTGACGATCCGTTCGAACCCCTGGCGAAACGACAGGAGCCCGCCGGTACGAGTAATCTGCCCTTCGGGAAACACGCAGACGACTTCACCTTCATCCAGCCGGCGACCGGCTTCACGGAGAGTATGGAGAATCTCCCGCGGCGATCCTCCGGCGGAAATGGGAATCACTCCCATGATACGTGCCGCCCAGTGCAGGAAAGGCATCTCGTAGTAACGCCGGTCAACGAGAAACCGGATCGGACGATCGATGCTTGCGATCAGAAACAATCCATCGACAAACGACACGTGGTTCGGCAGCAACAACGCACCGCCTCGTTCAGGCACGTGCTCCAGGCCGACGACCCGGAGCCGATAGAAGGTGTGGGTGACAAGGAACAACGTCATCCGAATGCAAGACTCAGGCATGAGCCAAATGACCCACGCCGTCAATGCTATTGCAGCAATCCCGGCGACGTTCAGGATCCCGGCGGCGTTAAGGCCAACGGAGGACAACGTCCAAGCCCCCAGTGACCCGACCACCACGCCGCTGAATACAAAAATATTTCCGAACGCGATCACGGCGCCTCGTCGGTCCTGCGGCGCACGCCATTGGATTAAGGCGTTGATCGGAACCAGAATAAATCCGCTGGCAAACCCCAGCCATCCCATACCCAGCAAGGTCCCCGTCAATCCCGGAGACAGCGTGCCCAGCAGAAGCAACCCCAGCATCAGCCCGACCGCGCCCAATGGAATCTGCCCGACTTCGACTTTGGCATGTGAAAGTTTCCCGGCCAACACCGACCCGAGACCAATCCCGATTCCGAACGTCGCCAAGGGCAGCCCCGACAAGGAATCAGACAGGCCCAACACGGCCTTGGCATAGACGAGAACGTCCTGGCCCACCAAACTGGCGATGGTCCAATAGCCGACGTTGCCGGAAATACCCAATCGCAACGTGCGATCCGCTTGGACGGCTTGCCAAGCCCCTTGAAGCGTTGAGGCCAACCCGCCTTTGTCGCGCGCACGCGGGACGGCAGGGACCATCAGGGACGCGGCACACCCCGCGACCGAAAACACCAGCAGCACCGCTCCCCCCAGCCACGGGGATGAGCCCGACATTTGCAATAAAACACCCCCTGCCCCCGTCCCTCCGATAATGGCCAGGAAGGTCCACAATTCCAGTTGCCCGTTCCCTGCGGCCAATCGTTCATGAGGAAGCAACTCCGGCAGGATGCCGTACTTTGCCGGACTGAACAGCGCACTTTGGACGGCCATCCCACCCAACACGATGAGCGGCAGGATGCCGCCGGAAGGATTATGGTAAAGGGCCCAAGTCCCCAAGGCCATCAACGCCACTTCAACGACCTTCATGACCACGATCACGGATCGCTTGCTGAATCGATCTGAAAAGACGCCGGCAAAGATGGACACGAGCATCAGCGGCAGGGTGAACACGACGAACGTGAGAGTCGTTTGGGCTTGGGACGCGGCTTCGAATTCCGGGCCGGCGCCTACCTGCGAGGCTAACTGCTTGATGGCCAGCAACGCGACCATCAACTTCCACGCGTTGTCGTTGAACGCCCCAAAGAACTGGGCAATCAGTAATCCACGAAGGGGGGAGTGACGTTCGTCGTTGCTCACCAGATGATCCACTAGGGAGTTGGAGTTATCCTTGTGTGTCGGTATTCATTTATTCGTTGATCATTCCCCTCCTTTGTAAGGAGGGGTGAGGGGAGGTAGAGCCGGCGGCCAGGAAGTGAACCCACGTGCTCTATGGACGTTCAACTCTACCCCACCTAACCTCCCCTTACAAAGGGGAGGAAAAGAGAAGACAGCAATCGGTCATACTCCCGTCGCTTGGCCGCCATTCCATTGGAGCTGGTCAACAGGCTGACTCCCACAAACGTGAGCACCGCCGTCATCAAGGCCCAGGTAATGGGACCCATGACGGGCAGGTACGCATCCAACCCGACCAGATGGAACTGCTTCACCACGAACGCCAGCAGTCCCAGACCCATGGACCAGGCCGCCCCCTGGGACGTGGCCCGTTTCCAGTAGAACATACCGAAGACGCACGGAATGAAGATGACCGTCAGGCTCATGCCAAACACGATCAACGCCAGGACCGGCTCCGATTGCAGGGCCAGACTCCAGAGGTACAGGAGAAGCAACAGGCCCATGGTGGCCCAACGACCGATCAAAAAATTACGACGCTGATCAATCCCGGTGACCACGAGCGGGACGAGATCGCGGACGAACAACGACCCGGCCGAGAGCATCTGGCTATCGACCGTAGACATGCCGGCGGCAAAGGCCGCGACGAGGACCATCGCCCCAAAATAGGGCGCGTTTTCTCGAAAAATCGCTCCCACGACCGTATCGGCATCCTGTAACCCGTCCGGAAAGAGGGAAAAAGCCGATGTCCCGATCACCCAGGCGGAAAAAAACAGAATGATGAAGATGACGGGATAAGAGCAGAGGCTGAAGGCCACGGCCGACGCCGAGCGTGCCATATACATCCGCTGCCAGATATAGGGTAAAAACGGAAACGACAGCGTCAGTAACCCGTATTCGTAATACCTGGCCCATGACACTTTTCCCTCAAACGTCACGTTCTCGGGAGCACGGGCCACCAGGGCATCGACCATCGCGTTCCATCCACCGGCCCACTTCATCGACAACAGGGCGGCGAGTATCAGCAGGAGAGCCAACAGAAACCCTTGGGCCATATCCGTCCAGACCACCGCACGCGCGCCGCCAAAATACAGGTACGCGGCAATCGACGCCGAGGCAATCGTCACCCCCCAGAAATAGGTAACGTGGCCGTCGGTCAACGCCTCAAAGGTTTTGCCAATGGCCACGAGTTGCGCCACCGAATACGGTAACAACGCCAGGAGACCGACCGCTCCCGCCCAAAACGTGACCCAGCGACTTTGAAAAAAGTCGCCGAGCATTTCCCCGGGGGTGACGTAGCCCTTCACTTTCCCGAGCTTCCACATCCTGGTCGCGAGGAAAAAATAGATTACGGGCATGGGCGCAAAAAAGAAGAACCAGAAATAGCCCGTTCCCTGCCTGAAAAACTCGGACGGCGCGGCCACGATCGTCCCGGTCGAAAAAATACTTGCCATGATCGTCCCGGTCAGGGCGAGCATGCCGATATTGCGACCGGCCAGAAAATAATCCTCAGAATCGCTTTTGGAGATCCGATAGGCAAAATACGAAATGCACTTAATCCCTACCAGGTAGACCAACAACAGAAGAATGGTGAATTGCGCCACGCTCATGATCACCGCTTCCCGCCGACTCTCAACCTTCCCTCTCCCTGGAGAGAGAAGGTTGGCCTCTCAAATCTCCCTCTCCCCTGGAGGGAGAGGGCTGGGGTGAGGGGGCATTCATACACACGCATAAGTGACAATGCCGTGACTATTGTTTGCTATCCCGGTCGAGACCTGCCGCGTATGGCTTCAACCAGGTGAGATAGACGATCACCATCCCGACAATCACCGTAGCCGTAGCCATAAACAAGGCGGCAATTTCTGCAGGCATGCCCAACCAGCGTCCCGTGGGACGCCCCGGGACACCGAGCGGAACCAGCACCTGAAACAGGATCCCCAACGCCATGACCAACCACCCCGCATACTGCATGACCGTTCCTTTTCTCGAACGCACGATGGATTCCTCTATCTGTTTTCAGAACAAAACGGCGGAGTGTTGCAACCGGTTGGCGACGCTCAGGGCAACGTGCCGTTCTTCAACCATTTGGCGAGCGACGTACATTACTACCCCACCGGCCCCGTTTGCAAAGAGCAGAGTTCACCTTCACACCTTCTCTGATATCATGGTATCCTAACTGACAAACCAAAAACTGTACGAAGCCTGAAGCGGCAGAAAAGGAGGAGTTATGAAGATTGACGGTTTATGGACTATCGAGTTCATTTCAACCTTACACCTTGTAGGATCCGGAGTTGTCGTTCTAAACGACAAACGGCTCCTTGGAGGAGATGAAGGGTACTATTATAGCGGTCATTACGACACAGAGAACGGTCAGTTTTCCGGAACCATTGACGTCACCCGTTATAACTCGAAAAGCCTTTCCGTTTTTGGAGATATCGGACAATACACCTTGAAACTCGAAGGCAAGGTGCAAGACTATCAAATTGAAGGAACGGCTATGATGGCAAGTGCCCCTGACCGTACGCTACGGATCATAGGCACAAAAAAGGAAGAATTGTAACAAGTATGAATGGCGAAGAACTCAGGCAAGAGTTTGCACGGAGATACCTTGACCTTAAAAATATGAAGGACAGAGTTGCCATTAGCCTCCAGCAGAGTATTTCTCACAAAAAAAATACCTTTCGACACGGTTAACGGCAGAGTCAAAGAATTCGATTCATTCATGGAGAAAAGTCGGAGAAAAAACCTTCAAAACCCTTTTCAGGAAATCAACGACATCGTAGGAATACGAGTCATCTGCCTTTATCGAGACGATGTAGCAAAGATCAAAGACGTTGTTCGTGAAACTTTTGAAGTCATCAGTGATGAAGACAAAATTGAAAGCAAAGAGTCCGACCGTTTTGGTTATTTGTCCGCCCACGTCATCGCCAAGTTAAGCACCGAACAGAACTCTTCCACCAATCTGCATGATTTGCCTTTTGAAATACAGATCAGAACAATCGCCCAGCATGCTTGGGCATCCATTTCCCAACATCTTTTTTACAAACAATCCGACGAAATACCTCAGGACCAGGAAAAAGATTTTCAGGCTCTTAGTGCCCTTTTTTATGTGGCCGACTCTCACTTTTTATGGTTGAAAAACCTGTGCAAAGACGATTAAGCGGGTAATATCGGGTTTCGTCATCCTGTCTGACTGCCAAACGGTGACTCTCCAGCCCCAAAAGGCACCGTAGTCAGAGATGACGAGATGCTTCATGACGTGGTTTTTGCCTTGAGCGGGAACCTGTCAGGGTTATTAATAATCTCTTTGGATAAATCCACATCGATTTCCGGCCAGTAAAAGTGGCCTTGAACTGGCTGTTCCACATTTAATATTGCCCTGACAGGCTGATCCTTAAACCAAGGGAAGTCATCATACGACATGAAAAATTCCTCGTTGTCTGCAAGCAGCCATATCCCATATGAAGAGATATGCGTAATTTCAGTCGTCGAAGTGTCGTTCCCAGGCGTTGATGATCTCATGGTAATGTTCCTCGATTAACTTTTCGAAAAGCGCAACAAATATCAGGTACGAGATAAAATTAAGTCAATCATATCGAACGGGGCTAAGAGGTAGTTGTGATGGGGAGAGGATTCCAGGCAAAAAGAGGGAAACTCCTACCCCAATAGAGACAGTTGTCCCGGTTCAGGTTCCGGTTTGGACCGTCGCGGTCGGTCGGGCATAATGGTGGTTTCTTTGAGACTGTCGTCGAATTCCTGAAGAAATCGCGACGGTTCGCGGTCTCTGCGTTCCCCGAACAAAAACCGGTTGCGGCAATTGAGGAGCCACACCCGTTCTTTGGCGCGCGTCAACCCGACGTAGAACAGACGACGTTCTTCCTCAAGGTCTGCTTTTTCACGCGGCAAGTTCCCTTCTTCGACCCCACAGAGCATCACTTCGGGGAACTCCAATCCCTTTGCGGCATGGATGGTCATCAGGCTCACCGCGTCGATGGAGGCATCATAGTCATCGACCTCGACGGCCAACGACGCTTCTTCCAGAAATTGCTCAAGCGCCGTTCCCGTGGGCACCCCATCATATTTTGCGGCGATTGAGCGCAGCAGCAACAGGTCATCTTCATGACGCGGGTCATGGTCAATCCTCCACTGCCTGAGACCCGTGACGTCGGCCACGTGCGCAATGAACTGTGCAAGAGATTGCTCCGCCTTGTTCCTTTGGACGTCTTCCATGAGCGTCATCAGCAACTTGACCGCTTTCATTTGAGACGACGAAAGAACCGAGGATTGACCCAAGACGGCATACAGCGAAAGACCACGTTGTTCAGCCTTGGCTTCAAGGGCCGCTTGCGTCTGATTACCGATTCCCCGAGACGGACAATTGAGCACGCGTGCAAAACTACTGTCGTCGTGCGGATTGTGGATAACCCGCAGGTACGCCAGCACGTCCTTGACGATGCTCTTGTCAAAGAACCGGGCTTCGCCCACGACCCGATGCGGAATGCCCGAGTTTTTCAAGGCCTCTTGAAGCGGCTTCGTCAGGGCGTGAAGACGACTCAACACGGCCACGTCCCGGAAGCTTTGCTCTCGTTGGCTCACGGTATCGGTCACTTTTCCCTTGTACTGTTGATAATGACTGGTGCCACCCACGCTTTCCTCGATCTGCCCGACGATCCACGCGGCTTCGGCCCGTTCGTCGGGAAAGCTCACGACGTGAACCGGCACCCCGGACGCATTCGCTGCATTCAAGGTCAAGGGCCGGCGTGACGCGTTCCGCCGGATAACCTGGGAGGCCACGGCCGCAATCTGCGTGGTGAAGCGATAACTCTGTTCCAACGTGATGACTCGCCCATTCGGAAAATACTGCTCAAACCGTAACAGGTGTTCGGACTCCGCGCCCCGAAACGCGTAGATCGCCTGGTCACAGTCTCCCACGGCCCAAAGGCGGTTTCGGTCGCCGGCCAGGAACCGCAACAGTTGCTGTTGCACCGGATCGACGTCCTGATATTCATCGACCAACACGTGCGCATATCGTTGTCGCAGGCTTTCCCTAACGTCGGCATAACCTTCAAGCAGCCGGACAAGGAGGAACAACAATTCATCGAAATCCAGCAAACCGCATTGACGCAATTGTCGTTGATAGGCTTCGGCAATTTCAGCCAGACCCGCGTCATCCACTGGCGGCTCGATCGTGGCCTGCCGATGGCGGAACGCGATCACCTCGTGCAGCTTTCGTTGGGTGGCGGTTCGCGTATCCGGCTGGCCCAATCGCCGCAAGGCCCGTTGCATAATCGTGATTTGATCACGGCGATCAGCCACGCCGAAGTCGGGTGGCAGGTCGAGTCGATGTCCTTCCGCTTTCAGCAACTGAAAACAAAAGCTATGGAAGGTTCCCAGGAACGCCCTGTCCGCCTGTGACCCGATGAGCCGGGCTAACCGTTCACGCATTTCTCGCGCCGCCCGCGTCGTAAAGGTCACGGCCAGCAGCGCCTCAGGCGCGACGTGCCGCTCAGCCAGCAGGTACGCGAGACGAACTGTCAACGTTTTGGTCTTTCCGGTCCCAGGCCCTGCGACAACAAGTACCGGACCGTCACCAGCAAGCACGGCTTCCCGCTGCCGGTCATTGAGGCCCTCGAGCCAACGGTTGGTCTCGACGTTCATGGACGCATCACTTTGCCAAGGAAGCCCGCAACAAACGAAACACGTCAGAACAATGACGTTTGCGAGGCATGGGATTGCCGATCCTCTTGAGACAGCAGGCGAACGGTTCCGTACTCCCCGTCGTAGCCAGGGGCGATAGTCACGTTGCCCTCGCGCATGCGTTGGATCGCCAGGGCCAGGAGCATTCCTCCATTCTCTTCGATGGCCGCAATGGGCACGTTCATCAAAATCTCGAACTCATTGCCCAGACTCGCCAACAACTGTTTATAGACTTCGGTGACCCCTTTGGTATTCACTCCGGCGCCACGAACCTCCGAAATCAACTCGACCAACGGGACCAAACTCCGGTAAGGCAACGCCCTCTGAGCGCGATGACCTGCAGGCTGGTCGGCCAATATTTCGACGCGGTGCATGACCCCGCGCGTCACGGGCTTCCCGCATTCGGGACACGCATCATCGTGGGCCCTGGCTTCCTCCGGAGACATGCGGACCTGACAGTTTCGGTGTCCGTCGAAATGGTACTTGCCTTCTTCCGGAAAAAACTCGATCGTCCCCCAAAAAAGCGCGGGCTCCCCACTCGTAAAGGCCGCCTTGATGCCGTCGAACGACAAGTCGCCGTTCAACACGTTGGCTTCACGGCCAAGTTTGCTCGGCGAATGGGCATCGGAGTTCGAGATCAGGGTAATACCGTCGAGTTGACTCAGGCGCCAATTCATAGGGGGATCCGATGACAGTCCGGTCTCAATCACTTGGATATGGGGACTCAAATCCCCGAAACATTCTTCCAGCGAATCAAATCCCGAGTTGGCCCCGAACACCGAAAAATGCGGGGTCCAGGCATGGGCCGGGACAAACAAGGCCTCCGGAGCGCGCTCCAGCATGATGCGCAACAATTCCTCACTGTCCAACCCCAGGATAGGCCGTCCATCGGAATGAAGGTTACCGATACGCGCCAATTTATCCGTCATGTTCGCCACGGCGCTGAAACTCGGCGCAAAGATCAGGTTATGTACTTTGCGCGTACGTTCATGGCGCTTATAGATACTACTGATCTCGGACGTCAGCATGAACCGGACTTCGGCTTGGCAGGCTGCGGGAATTTCGGCGTCCACTGGAGCCGCCAGTTCCGGCTTCAGGCGATAGAGACCCGGCTCGGCCGGTTCGAGTTTCTCCTGAAGTTCGGTGAACCAGGCAGGATGCGTGAAATCTCCCGTTCCGACAACGGTAATCCCCTTAAGCTGCGCCCAGCGATAGAGACTCTCCGGGACCATGTCCCTGCTGACGGCGCGGGAATAGCGGGAATGAATGTGGAGATCGGCGATGAATGACATGAAGGAACCTCTGATTTATTGCACTATCGGGCGCATGGCTGCGTTGTGTCCTCGCTCAACCCTCACCTATCTCCATGATAAGCTTCGGGTTTCGCTCCGGGACGCCTTGCCCTGCATCCCGCTATCACAATAACTCAGAGGTTCCATGGAGTATTTCCGGATAATCCAGAGAGCTTAGCGAGTACCCCCGACAAGGGACAAGAGACGGGAATTACCTAATGGAACACCATATTCAATCCGAAAAGATTCCCACAAGATCCAATCTGGAACGAAATTTGCTTAATTTAGTAGTTATTGCTAAGGTAGCGCTTGCTGTCCAATGTGCATTGGCCAATAGTTGAGAGCAAGGCTATGCAAAAACACGTGGATATCTCATCCCATACGCTAAAGGGGCATGGTGGCCGTCCATGGTCCCTGACCCTTGTGACCACCATTTCTTGCGCACTTCTGTGTGCAAATTTCGCCACAGCCGTTTCATTTTTGCCTCATTCTTCGACAACCACCGACTATGAAGCTCCGTCCACTCTCGACGCCAGGGCCATCCTCCCGTCTGACGTTCGGAAAGGGCCGCACCATACCGTTTTGGATGAGGTTGTCCCTTTTCGCCATACTCACCGTTACAGAATCACCTCGCCGTATGGCCAATTCGAGGCCTACGGGGGTGAGATGCTGAAAATCCGCATTCAGGAGATTCAGACGATCGCTACCATGGACGAAGAAGTGAATCACATTCAAAGTGTGGCAGCGGGGGCAAAGCATGCAATCCTGAGCCCCTTTAAATTTATGTTGGGCCTGGTTAACGAACCCAAGAAAACTCTTTTGGCCATACCTAAGGGCATGTGGCACATGGCGACACGCATCGGCGAAATGGCGGTCGGCAAACGAGGAAGCCTTGAAGACCCCGAGAACGCAGAATTGCTGGGTTTTTCAACAGTGAAACGACAAGTGGCCAATCATTTTGGTGTGGACGTCTATTCCTCCAACCGGATCTTGCAGGAAAAACTTAATAGCTTGAGTTGGGCAGGATACGCCGGGGACGCAGCCGTTCGACTCGCAACGCTACCCATCGGAGGTCCGGCCGGAGCCGTGCTCACCGGAACGTCGTTCAGTACAACCGTCGGCGAACTTTTACGAGATCATACGCCTGAAGAACTGCGACACCTGAACCGTGACAAACTGGAAATTATGGGGCTTGACGACTCGCTCATCGAAACTTTCCTCCAACATCCCTGGTACTCTCCTCGTCATGAGACGGTGCTAGTCCAGGCGCTGTTCGAAATGAATATCGTCAAGAATCGAAAAACGTTTTTTAAAGTCGCCACGTCGGCCCGGTTCGAAGAGGAAGCCTTGTTCTTTCAACGAATAGCTGAAATGTTGCTCTCATACCACCAAAACGTGAAACCGCTTGAGGAATTCGTGGCGATTGACGACAGGCTGTTGATGGGATTGACGCGCGATCACACGTTGATCGGCATGTTGCCCGTCGAGTTTCTTCCTTGGCGATCCGAACTTGCCGAATCCGCAGAAACCGTTGCAACATGGACGTCCTCCAAAGGACTCAAAAAAGTCGAATTGTGGATGACGGGCAAACCCACGCCACGTGCGCACCGCGAACTCCTCGCAAAAGGAATTACTGTGCGAGGGGCAGCCATGGACTACCTCGCGTTTCATCGGCTTGCAAACGCATCCGACCTCTCTGACCCCCTTCCCCAATCACTCCCTTGAAGGGAACTTGACGATACTCCCATTTTCCCCTGACAATACAGTCATGACAATAGAACGTGCTCAAGACTGGCTTTCCCAACTGCGCGACGTTTATGAACAAGCCGTCCACCGTTTTGAGCAAGGCCGGCGGGGTCCTGAACGGGTCGTGGGCCATGAGGCCCTGGCGTTTCTTGATTCGATCGGTACCTCCGCCCAAGAACTGTACGATTTCGTGGAAGATTGGGTTGAAGACGGTGAGCCCGACTTCGAGACCGTTGCGGCCATGACCAACGTCCGCCGCGCGTACTTTCTGACGGTACAAGAGGGAAAGTCCTCGAACGTGGTGACTCCGTCAGCTACTCTACCATCCGGCTATGCCAATTTGGGAGGGTACCGATGGCTACCCCGCATTATCGCTAAAGCCCGCGCCAAACTCCGCGGCGAACTCGCGCCGGATATCATGTTCGGCTGTGGTGCCGACCGGCCGTTTTTACGAAGCGTAAACATGGAACCGGCCGAGTTCTTGCAGACCGTGTGGGACGCCGGCACGGATGATCGTGCGATCCTGGACGCCGTGCAGAAAAAAGCCACGTCGCCCCCAACGTCTGGCCTCTCCTGCCAGATATAGAACTCCCAGGATTTGATCCAGGAGTCATAGTGAGGAAACGTGACCGATAAAATTCACAAGTCCGAGGACGAATGGAAGCAACAACTCACCCCGGAACAATATTACGTCACCCGCCAAGCCGGAACCGAACCGGCGTTCAGTGGCCTCTACTCTCACCATAAAGCCGACGGGACGTATCATTGCATCTGTTGTGAGAACCCCCTGTTCCGGTCGAACCACAAGTTCGAATCCGGGACGGGCTGGCCGAGTTTCACGCAACCCGTGAATGAAGCAGCCGTGGGGACAAAAACTGACCACAGCTACGGAATGACGCGCGTGGAAGTCACGTGCAGACGCTGCGATGCCCACCTGGGGCACGTCTTTGACGACGGCCCCGCACCCACGGGCCAACGGTTCTGCATCAATTCCCTTTCCTTGTGTTTCAAGAATTCCTCAGAAGATTAGTCAGCATTCACCTTCACGACGACGAACGACTTCGGGTAGGTCATCCCATCACAGCCCACGGCACCGGCGCTAGAACTTCCAGACAAACAACGTCTGCACCACGCTCTCATCAGTGGCTCCGTCGCCAAGCTTGTTCATCCAAAACTGATATTCAATGCCTAGGGCAAAGCGTTCGTGCGCGTTCCATCGCAATTGGGGCTGAGCCAGAATCCATGGCTCGACGGTGCCGCCGAACTCGTTCTTCCGTCCGCCGATATATTCCGCGTGCCCTTCGAGGCTGAAACTGGCTCCGCCAATCTTGAAGGGCCGCATGAAATTGAAGTCAATCATGAATGAGTCCCCTTCACTCGGCGCACCACCAGAGGAGACGCCTTCGCTATCGTCAATATAAGCCGTAAAATCCAGGTTGGCGAACGTGAATCCGCCAAGATCCAGGGACAGCCGCAGGCCGGGCAGGTACTTTTTGATGCCGGGCTTACGAGCCCAATTGAAGCCGAGAATGACGCCAACGTCCGACACGATTCCGGCCCCGATCTTCAGGCCCGTAATCTTGCCCAGGCTCAGGTTCGCGTACCATTCGCCATAGACGTCAAAATCCTGAAACTCCGAATTCTGGGCGTCAAGCGTGTCGACAAAAAAATAGTTGTCCCCGTATTGCCAGCCGCTGGCATGTTGCACCGTATAAATCAAGTGGTACGCGTCCCCGCCGCCGGCAAACGTCGGCACGGCCAGGTTGCCGTATTGCAGGTGCAGTTCAGTCCGGCTCCAATCGAGAGCGTAGGCCGGTTGCAACAAGACGAATGACAACAGGGCCAACACCGGCCCAAAACGGAAATAATTGAGAGCTTTCATTTGGGAATTCCGTGCGTCGTGGCAATTATGCCTACATTAAAGACTTCAGCCTCTTACAAAAATCAAAGACGCTGGATTCCCGCTAAAAAATTGCGGGAATGACGAAAAGAGAGAAAAGTTTACAATTGTAAACTTTTTGACAAAAAATAATTTTTGTACATTTTGTAAACTTTGTAAAGTTTTGTACATTCTGTAAACTTTTGCGCAGAGAGGGAGAAAGAAGGATGGTGCCACGATCGAACGATGACGCTGCAGGCAGGTTACTGCGCCAACTTATTGAAGGCATCCAGCGAGGCAACTTTGTAACATTCAGCCATGGTGGGATAATTGAAGACGGTGTTTAAAAAGTAGTCTAACCCGCCGCCCAAGCCCAATACGGCTTGGCCGACGTGCACCAACTCCGTGGCGCCCAATCCGATGGCATGCACGCCCAGCAGTTGGCGATTCTTGCGATGGAACAGCAGTTTGAGGAGTCCGCTGTCATCGCCCATGATGTGCCCGCGCGCGATTTCCCGATAGCGGGCCATCCCGATTTCATAGGGCACTTTCTTCCTGGTGAGGTCCTGCTCATTCTCGCCCACCATGGAAATTTCCGGCACGGCGTAAATCCCGATGGGAAAATTCGCCGACATGGGCTCCGCCTTCATCCCAAAGGCGTGACAGGCCGCCAGACGACCTTGCTCGGATGACGTGGCGGCTAAACTGGGATACCCGATCACGTCACCGGCGGCAAAGATATGAGGCACGGCGGTCTGAAATCGTTCGTTGACCTTCAACCGGCCACGCTCGTCGGCCTCGAGGCCCGCGCGTTCCAATTCTAACGACCCAGTCGCCCCGATGCGGCCGACTGCAAACAACACCAGATCGGACACGAGCTTTTTCCCCGACTCCAGGTAAATCACGGCCTTCGTCGGTTTCCCTTCGGAACATTCCATCAGTTTGACCGTTTCCCCAAGTCGAAAGGTCACGCCGTAATTCCGCATTTGATGAATGAGTTCATCCACAATTTCGGCATCCAAAAATTCCAAGGGCCGATGACGGCTGTCCACCAGCGTCACATCGACGCCGAGGGAGCCAAACATCGAAGCATATTCCAAACCGATTACCCCTGCGCCCACGACGGCCATGGACCGGGGCAGGCACTCCAAGTTCATCACTTGATCACTGGTGATGATCTGCGGATGCTCGCCCTTCACGCCAAGCGGCGGGGCGGGCACGGTACCCACGGCAATCACGACGTGTTCTGCCTGTACCCATTGCAGGGCCTCTTCTGCAAAGACTTGGACGGTGCGTTCGTCAATGAACGACGCTTCGCCCCGGACCACCGTAATGTCGTTGCGTTCCAGTTGCCGTTGCACCACCTCCCCTTCCCGTTCTACTACCTCGTTTACTCTCGCAAATAACTGATCAACACTTGGGCGGGAGGGCACGGCAAATCCATGACGTTTGCCAAATTGTTCGGCTTGCCGGCCAAACGCCAGCACGGCTTCACGAAAGGTCTTACTGGGAATAGTTCCCGTATCCAGACAGACGCCCCCGACCACCCGTTGTTTTTCAATGACGACCACGCGCTTGCCCAGCTTCGCCGCTTGCACAGCGGCCCGCTGGCCAGCCGGCCCGCTGCCGATACACAAAAGATCGGCGTCTATCATGTCACGTATCGCTTTTGGCATGTCAGCTACCCCAGGGCTTGTGACCCATTGATTTGTTGGTGGTCGTTGAGGATATCAGAAAGTTGCGGACCGATTTTTGTAATTTTGATAATATTATCCATCGGGACATCATGATTCCACTAAAAAATTGTCTCATCACGTTTTTTTGCTCCTGAGCCTGAAGGCACGATGACCGGATCATCTTTCCGAACCGCCAACAAAATCCTGCCGCTCAGCCTGGTGGCCGCGGGTCTCGTGCTCACGGCTATTGTGGTATACTGGTCGAGGGTTCCGCAATGTGAACCGCAAGCGGCCGAAGCCACACTGTCCACGTATGCCGACCGGGGCATCCGGGGCACGAGCCACCCACCCAGCCTGTCCAACCTGCTCTGGGTCCACGTCGGATCTCGATGGCACGCGCTGCCGCTTGCCGAGAAACAATCGCTGGATAAAGTCGTCCGCTGTGCCGCAACCACGCTTGACGACCGGGGACGTCCCACGTGGCAAGCCGCCTATTATGACAACGCAACCGGCGCCATCGTCGCCTTGACCAGCCGGGAATACGGATTCCGCTTGAAAGAGGCCGAATAGATCAATAATGCTATAATATGAGTGGCCATGCGTATTCTGATCGTCGAAGACGAACCCAAGGTCGCTTCCTTTATTCGCCGCGCATTGGAAGAAGAGAGTTACGCGGTGGACGTGTGTTCCGACGGCATTCAAGGTCGAGACCTGGCATCGGAAGTCGACTATGACCTGATCATCCTGGATCTCATGCTGCCCGGCCTGCCCGGAATCGACGTGCTGAAAGCCGTCCGGGACGCCAAGGTCACCACTCCGATTCTCATCCTGACCGCGCGTTCGAAAGTGGACCAGCGCGTGAAAGGGTTGGACGCCGGCGCGGACGACTACCTGACCAAACCCTTTGCCATTGAGGAGCTGCTCGCCAGGGCCCGGGCATTGTTGCGTCGAGCCAGTGGAGACTCGGCTGGCCTGTTGCAGGTTGACGATCTTATCCTTAATCCCACCAACCATGAAGTCACGCGCGGCGGGCAACGGATTGACCTGACCTCGAAGGAATACGCGTTGCTGGAATACATGATGCGCAATTCGGGACGCGTCCTCACGCGCCCGATGATTGCCGAGCACGTGTGGGACCTGGATTTTGACACCTTCACGAACGTCATCGACGTCTATATCAGTTATCTCCGAAACAAAATCGATCGCGGCTATGACCGGGAGCTCATCCACACCGTCCGCGGCAGCGGCTATACCCTGAAGTTGACCGATGCCTAGCCCGCGGGCCAACACGTCCATCCGCGTCCGGTTGACCATCTGGTATGGCGGGGGCTTGGCCTTGATCATGCTCCTCTTCGCGACCGCGCTGTACGTCGTCGTGGCCCGCGCGTTGGAAGACCAGATTGACCGTTCGCTGGAGGAAGCGGCCGTGGCAGCCTCCCGGTCGCTTGAAGAACATCGCTTTGGGCCATTCCTGTTGTTGGACGACTTGGCGCAAGCCTTTCCCGAGTTGGCCCTTATCGACAAGTTCTTCCAAATTTTCGGCCCGCAGGGACAAGTCACCCTCCAGTCCGCGAACATCAAGACCCGCAACATTCCCCTCAGCCAAACCGCCCTTCAATCGAGCCTGCAAGGCCAGGCCGTCTTCGAAACCATCCGGTTCCATGACGAAATCCCCATACGCTTGCTTTCGTATCCGGTTCGACATGGACAGACCCTCGTCAATATTTTGCGGGTCGGGACATCTCTCCAGCCCAAGAAAGAAATGCTGGATCGCCTCGTGTTCGTCTTGCTCATCGGCTCTCCGTTAGCCGTGATGGTCAGTATGTTGGGGGGCTGGTTCCTGGCTGGGCGGGCGTTGCGACCCGTGGACGATATCACTCTGACCGCTCAACGGATTGCCGGAGGCGATCTCACACAACGGATCGAAACCACGTCGAAAGACGAAATCGGTCGCTTGGCTTCCACGTTTAACGATATGATCGCCAGGCTTGAGACCTCGATTCGACAGATCCGTCAATTCAGCGCCGACGCCTCGCACGAATTACGCACCCCGCTGACAATCACGAAGGGTGAAACCGAACTGGCGTTACGAAAACCCCGTTCGCCGGAAGTGTACCGGGAAGCCCTGGAAAGTAACCTGGAAGAAATCGACCGGATGAGCCGCATTGTGGAAGAACTGATGTTTCTCTCACGCGCCGATCTCGGGGAAGTGCACGTCGCATCAGACCCCGTACAACTCGATACGTTGGTGCAGGAAATTTACATGCAAGCCATGGTCCTGGGCAAAGAGCAACAAATCTCAACGACCTTGGGGCAAGTCGAACCGCTCCGAGTATCGGGAGATGAATGGCGGCTTCGGGAACTGATCCTGAACCTGGTCGACAACGCCGTCAAATATTCCTTGCCCCGCGGCACCGTGGAACTCGGGTTGACGCAATACCGCGGAATGGCCAGGGTGACCGTTCGAGATCATGGGATCGGTATGACTCCGGAAGAACAACGTCTCGTCTTCGACCGATTTTACCGAACTGATGCCGCACGCGCGCATGCACAAAAAGGGACCGGCCTTGGGTTGTCGATCTGCAAATGGATTGCCGAAGCGCACCACGGCGACATTGAGGTTGCCAGCACCTTCGGGCAAGGCTCCTGTTTTACACTATCTCTCCCACTGCTTCCCTGCACCCCTGTTTCTTGACGATTTTTGCCCGCCCTTTGTCCCCTCCTGACTGACGCTTCTCTCTGTCTGGGTATGCTTCGCTCATCCAGCCTACTCGACTGCCTGCTGTCATCCCCGACTTGATCGGGGATCCAGGGTCTTTTGTCCCCTCACCCCAGCCCTCTCCCTCAAGGGGCGAGGGAGTTGGGAAGTTTCTCCTCGCTCCAAATTAGAAGTTTTTAATCCACGATTAATTTTCCTTTCATGTTCCAGTGCTACAACTGTTTCAACGCATGATTGAACAGGGCGAATACACAACTTCACCCCTACATCAAGGAGGAACCCATGAAACAATCACCGTATAGTTCATTGTCCACGTCGCTCACCGGGACGCAGGGCAGGAAGAATTTCCTGGTCGTTCTCACGATGAGCGTATTGTTTACGGGAATGCTGGTCGCCGCGTTTTCGACCGGCGCGGTGGGATCGCCGGACCCTTCCGCAGTTCCGACTCCGGCTCCTTCCATGACGCAAGCCGGCCCGTCCGATACCGGGGTCGGACGCGGGTTCGCACACATTGTCAAAGCCGTCAGGCCGGCCGTCGTCAATATCACCGCCTCCAAGGTTATGGGCACGGGACTCCCTGACGCGCCGGATCTCCCCAGTCTCCCCGATTGGTTCAAGTTCGACCCGCGAGACAAACATTCCCATGGGACGCCGCCCTTCTCCAACCCCTGGCAAGAACCTCGCGGCAAGGGAATGGGGTCCGGGGTCATCGTGAGTCCCGAGGGATACGTGGTCACCAACCACCACGTCGTCGATGGCGCAAAGACGGTCACGGTTGCCTTGCTCGACAAACGGGAGTTCACCGGCTCGATCGTAGGCAGCGACCCGCAAACGGATTTGGCCGTGATTAAAATTCAAGGAGACAACCTGCCGTTCATCGCCTGGGGCAATTCGTCCAAACTCGAGGTCGGGGACTACGTCCTCGCAATCGGAAGTCCATTCGGGCTGCGCTCCACGGTCACACAGGGCATCGTGAGCGCCAAGGGTCGCGGCGTCGGCATCACGCAATATGAAGACTTCATCCAAACCGATGCCGCGATCAATCCCGGTAACTCCGGCGGCGCCCTGGTCAACATGCACGGCGAATTGGTGGGTATCAACACCGCTATTCTCTCGCGGACGGGCGGCTACCAGGGCGTCGGATTGGCTATTCCTGCCAGCATCGGCCAACACGTCTATGCCAGCCTGGTGTCGACGGGAAAAGTCACTCGTGGGTTTTTGGGCGTCGGGATCCAAGCCGTGACGCCTGAACTGGCCAAGTCGTTTCACCTGGACCGTCCGGACGGCGCCATTGTGACGGAGGTCCGTGACGCGAGCCCGGCTGACCAAGCCGGACTCCGGCGAGGCGATACCATCACCGGATACCAGGATCAACCCATTGCCGACCCCAGGGAGTTGCAACGGGCGGTGACCACCACCACGGTCGGAACCAAGGTCACCATCACGGTCATGCGTGACGGAGCCAAGCAAACCCTGCGGACGACGATCGTTGAACATCCGATGGGGCATCGGGTCGCCGCTTCGCAGCAACCCGATGCGGGGTCTCGCCTGGCCGGACTGACCGTGGAGGATCTCACTCCCCGCACGGCTAAACAACTCGGCATTGACGGTCACGTCGCTGGCGTCGTCGTGACGGACGTTCGCGCTGGCAGCCAGGCTGAACAGGCCGGACTCGTTCAAGGCGACGTGATACGTGAGATCAACCATACGCCGGTGGAATCGTCGCAAGACTTTCGACAAGCGGTGAACGCCTTGTCAAAGGAGCAAACGATTCTCCTGTTTATCAACCGTCAAGGAACGTCGCTGTTCCTGACCGTCAAGGTATAACCGGGGAAGGAATCGGATCCTTTTGTAACGAGAGAGGAGAAAGGACGGTGGATGCCATGATCGAGAATTTTCCGAATGACAAGAAACATGAAGAGAAGAAAACTCAGGACACCGTGCTGGAACCGATCTATTTTCGTACCTTCCGGTCACACCCACTCCTGAACAAACAGGATGAGTTGGATCTGGCCAAACGGATTGACGAGAGCAGCCAAAACATCCGGGACGTGCTCGCCCAAGCCGTTCGAGACGTCAGCGCCCTCGGCAACGGGCCTGAGTTTCATGAAGCGTTGCACTCCCTGACCGAGATTCGGGAACTGAGCGGCTTGTCGGCCCCTGCCCTGAACGAAGCAAAGAAACGCTTGTCCGGACTCAGCAACGCCTTGCCCGGTCGCGGATTGAAAGGCCGCATGCTCGGGAAACGCCTGCGAGAACTTCAACGCGAGTTGGCTGATAACCGCGCCCAATTGGAACAGGCCAAGGAAGAGTTGGTTCAACGCAACCTTCGTCTTGTCGTCGATATTGCCAAACGATTTACGGGACGCGGGCTGGCGTTTCTCGATCTCGTCCAGGAGGGAAACATCGGATTGATGCGGGCGGCCGAACGGTTTCAATACCGGAAGGGGTTCAAATTCAGCACGTATGCCACGTGGTGGATCCGCCAGGGTATTTTACGCGCCGTGGCCGACCAGTCCCGGACCATCAGGGTTCCGGTTCATACAACCGAAGCGTGGCAACGCATGATCAAGGTTTCCCATCGTCTGGCACAAAAGCTGGGACGCGAGCCCAGTCACGAGGAAATTGCCTTGGCTTTGGCCACCAATCCCGAACGGGTGCAGCAGGTGATGCAGGCGTTCCTGGAACCGATTTCTTTTGATCAACCCAATGCCGACGGGGAAACGTTCCTGGAAGATTGTCTCCCGGATGACAATGCTCCGGCCCCTGATACCAATGTTCAGGAAGAACAGGTGCGATCTCAACTTCATCGTTTGCTTGGGTTCCTGACGCCACGAGAAGAACAGGTGATCCGGTTACGTTTCGGCATCGGCAACGAAAAATCCCGTACGCTCGAAGAAGTGGGGAAACTCCTGAACGTGACGCGCGAACGGATCCGACAAATCGAAGTGCTGGCCCTGAAAAAACTTCGTGAACCGGTCATGAAGGGACAACTGGCGGCAATGTGTTGACCCATAGTATGTTTTCGGGACGGCACAGGGGCCGTCCCCTACAAAAACTATGATGTAGGGACAAGCCCCTGTGGTTGTCCGTCAAGCTACAATGCGGTTCATGATTCCGCCAAACCTGCCAAGTCCAGGAGGAAGGCATAGATGAAGGCCAGTTCTTTGTATCGCTGGAACCGTCCGGACGCTCCTCCGTGGCCCGCGTCCATGTTGGTTTTGAGGAGCAACAGGTTCCGGTCGGTTTTCACGCGGCGTAATTTGGCCACCCATTTCGCGGGTTCCCAATATTGCACTTGGGAATCATGGAGTCCCGTGGTCACGAGGAGATGCGGATAGGCCTGTTCCGTGACGTTGTCATACGGCGAATAGGACAGCATGTACTCGTAATCTTCTTTCCGGTTGGGATCCCCCCATTCATCGTATTCTCCCGTGGTCAGGGGAATTGACGTATCCAACATCGTAGTTATGACGTCGACAAACGGGACTTGCGCCACCACCCCGTGAAACAGGTCAGGCCGCACGTTGATCACCGCCCCCATGAGTAACCCGCCGGCGCTGCCACCCATGGCATACACGTGCTCTTTTGTGGCATAGCCTTGTTGCACCAAGTGTTCGGCGCAGGCGATAAAATCCGTAAACGTGTTTTTCTTGTGAAAGAGTTTCCCTGACTCATACCAGTCGCGACCCAACTCCTCCCCGCCCCGCACGTGCGCAATCGCAAACACGAATCCCCTGTCGAGCAGGCTTAAACGCGGAGAACGAAAGTCCGCGTCCATGCTGATGCCGTAGGACCCGTATCCGTACAGCAGGAGCGGGTTCGCTTCGCGTTTCCGGAGCGTTTTCCGGTACACCAACGAAATCGGAATCCGTTGTCCATCCGGCGCCGGGGCCCACGTTCGTTCGGTGGCGTAATGCGAGATCTCGAACCCGCCCAGGACTTCTTCCCGCTTCAGCAGGACCTTCTCACGGGTGTTCACGTCATAGTCGTAAACCGACTCCGGCGTAGTCATGGAGGTATATTCGTACCGCAAGGCGGATGCATTGAAATCATGATTGTCCCCCAACGCCGCCGCATACGCGGGTTCTCCAAAATCCACGTAGTGTTCGCCGTCTCCTTTCGCCGGTATGACGCGGAACCGCACCAACCCCTGGTGCCGTTCTTCCGTCACCAGGAAATCCCGGAAGAGTTCAAAGGATTCCAGTAAAACGTCGTCACGATGGGGAAGGACCTCCTGCCACGACGACCGGTCCGTCTGCAGAAGCGGCGTCTTCATGAGACGGAAGTTCTTCGCCTGCCAGTTGGTCCGAATATAAAACGCGTCCCGGTCATGGTCCACGTCGTACTCATGAAACCGCTCGCGAGGCAGAAACACCGAAAATTCGCCGTCAGGATCATCCGCCGACAGATAGCGATATTCCGTGCTCACGGTTTGATGCGACGCAATCATCAGGTACTGCTTCGACTTGGTCTTGAAGACGGTCGTGGAAAACGTCTCGTCCTCTTCTTCGAATACCAGGACGTCGGAGGACGGATCATGACCCAGCCGATGTCGAAACACCTGAAACGCGCGCAGGGTATCCGGGTCCCGTTTGCCGTAGAACAGCGTTGCGTTGTCATTGGCCCAAGCGAGGTTGCCCGTCACGTTTTCCAACACGTCGTCCAACGACTCGCCGGTTTCCAGGTTCTTGAAGCACACCGTGTAGATACGCCTCCCCTGCGTATCGAACGCATACGCAAGCAGGTCCTGGGCAAAACTCACGGCCATCCCGCCGATGGCAAAATATTCATGACCTTCGGCCAATGTGTTCACGTCCAGCATCAGCTCTTCCTGCGCATCCAACGTTTCCCGCTTCCGGCAGTACAGGGGATATTCCTTTCCCTCCTCGTATCGCGTGTAATAGTAGTAGTCATCGAGTTTGTACGGGACGGACAAATCAGTCTGTTTGATCCGACCCTTGATCTCTTCAAACAGGGCGTCCTCGAACGTCGCGTGGTGGGCCATGACTCCCCGGGCATAGGCATTCTCTTCCTCGAGATAGGCCAGCACGTCGGGGTTGTCGCGCTCGGCCAACCAATAGTACGGATCTACCCGTGACCGGCCATGTTCTTCCAGGGTCGTGGGAATCGTTTGGGCCCTGGGAGGATTCAACGCTTCGGAGGGCCTATTCGGGTCATCTGGCATGCAATGCTCCTTGTCAGGTGGTATGGAAATAACACGTATCTGTCATTCTGAGCCGAAGGCGAAGAATCTCTCGCCCAACAACCGAACGCCTCGAAAAGCAGATCCTTTCGCTTCGCTCAGGATGACAACCTGGTCATTTGCATCTCTTGGAGGTGCAGTGGGTAAACCCGCATGGGAGATTCTTGTGCATGGTCAATCGTCCACCCGGATGGGTTGATGACGCAATTGCTTGACCCGTCCTCGCTGTTTTTTCTGATCCAGTCGTTCTTCAATCGAACGTTGGGAGACGCGGGTTTCTTTTCGAACCTTTTGAGGAGCCAAAGCTTCGCGCAAGAGACGACGGAGTTTGTCGACCAAGTCGGCTCGATTCAGGGCTTGGCTTGCAGCCCGTTGGGCGTGCAGATACAACACTCCCTCTTTGTTGATCCGGGTTTGGAGCTTTCTGCTGATCACGGACTTTTGCGAAGCGGTCAACGACGGTGAACGCCGGACGTCAAAATGCAACGTCACGCGCGTATTCACCTTGTTGACGTTTTGCCCGCCCGGCCCACTACTGCGGGACGCGCGAAAGCGGAGTTCCTGTTCAGGAATCACTAGCTGGGGCGTGACAACAATCACTCGTTTCCTCCTGGTATTGACCGAACGGGACAACCTCAATCAGGAGGGGCAGATTAAACGAGCAGGACATTTTTCACAAGAAACCCTGAGGGGAAAAAGAGGCTCCCCGACTCCCCCGCAAGGGGGGAGTGGGGGAAGCGGCACCGGCACGTTCAGCGCAGACGCTCTTTAGCCCTTGACGTCGATCACGATTGATTTGGGCTTGGTTTCTTCCCGTTTGGGAACCTGGATGGTCAGCACACCTTTCTCGTAACGCGCCGTGGCCTGATTCGGGTTCACGTAGTCGGGAAGACGGAAACTCCGGGCAAACGTTCCATACCGGGCTTCACGGAAATGATAGCTGTCCTGATTTTCCGTGCGTTCCTCTTTTCGTTCTCCGTGAAGCTGTAACGTGTGGTCGGTTACGGAGATCTTCACGTCCTGCATGTCGATACCCGGCAATTGGGCTTCGATGAATAAGTGTTCTTTGTCTTCATAGACGTTCACCGGCGGAACCCAATTATTCTCCGACTCTTGCGGATCATCCCATTGAGGACGCCGAAACGGTTGCGTGTTCCACCAACCCATGGTTCGTTCGAGTTCTTGAAACGGATTCCATTTGACCAACATATCGCACCTCCTCTTTCGTTGTCTTATCCTGTTTCTCTTGAAGCGCTTCTATGTTCCAGATAAATCCCGGCCGTTGAAAGTCAAGGCCCGCGTTTGCTTATGTAGGGGACGGCCCCTGTGCCGTCCCGAAGGGATGGGCTATTCCGCGATGGACAACCACGGGGGGGCCTACATGGCTGGAGACATCAATGGGAACGGTAGGGGACGTCTTCTGTCACGTTGGCACGCCTACGGAGAGTCGGGGTTGGGTTGCTGAGGGGTTTGTTGAATCACGTTGAAGTCTTTTTGGGTCACGAAATACCCATTCGCAAACAATCGGAACTCATACCGGCCCGGTGCCGGAAAGACTAAGGCAGGAAGATTTACGCCAAAATCGTGAATCTGCAGCCGGTCCTTGATTTCAACCGGCGGCAATGACGCGGTCCCGATGAGTTGATCCTGATCCAAATACACGAGACGGAGTTCGAATTCATACTGCCCTTCCGCGTCCGTCAAACAGAAATAGACGCCCATCTGGGGATGCTGGCAGGGAAATCGTGGCGCCCACAAGTGCGTGAACGTGCCGATGATGCTCTTCTTCCTGGTAAAACTGTCCAGGATCACGGAATCGCACACCAAAAAGGCCTGTACGATCGGTTTGACAAGTTCTTCCATGGCGTGGGTCCTTATATAATTTTTAACCCCGTAGGTCAGGTTAGCGAAGCGTAACCTGACATCATCGTCGTTTGACGAAGCCAGAACATGCCGGATTACGCGATGCCTGTCCTGAGCGCCCTTCGACTCCAGGCGCGTGGCGCCTTACGCTCAGGGTGATCGGAGAGGCACCCGTTCGTCCTTCGCGTCCTTCGACTTCGCTAACGCTACGCTCAGGACTAACGGGGGGGAGAAGCCATCGGTCTTGAGGGTAGTCGAAGGGCTGATCCGACCTACTCTGACACCAGGACTCGCCCAAGTGCAAATTTCCTGTCCCATCCGTCAACGACGCCGGGAAGATCACGCGAGTGCCGTTTTCACGCTGAGATACAGGATCATCACCTCGATGGCATGAGCTGCAATCACGGTTGCCAGATTTCTCCACCGCAAAAAGAGTCCCGCCCAAATGAGTCCGTCCCAGACGGCAATCCAGTGAAGATGCCGAAACGTCATCACCATGAATGGATCGAATGCAAATACCAAGGCCGACACCACCATCGCTACGATCGAACCAAGGCGAAGGCCGCGTGCACTCGTTACCGGCAGCCACCGGCAACAGCAATACTCCAACCGGCCCAGGAGAAATCCTCGGAAATTCAATTCAACAGCGACCGCGACCAGGACCGTGAACCAGGGGATCATCACGAACAGGGGCATCCGTGCATGAGGCGTGCCGGCCAGAAACAACACGTCGCCACCGAGAGCCGGCACCACCCACAGGATGACGGTCGAGTTGACGACTCCCAGGAGACACCCCGTACCGATTCCCCACCCCACGCCGAGGGTCGATCTATCCCGAGAAAGTCCCAAGGCCGGCAGTACGTCGGTATTGGCTTTCCACCAAATGAACAGCACCCCATATGCGGCGAACTGCGGCAAGAATTGCAGGAACAGGTTCTGTTGCGTCGAAGCCGGAAGAAAATAAAAGCCTATTGTCAGACCAATCGGCACCAACGCCAGCCACGCCACCCGTTCACCTGTTGGCATGACACTTGGCCACTGTTTTGGTCTCATCTGCGGCACAGGCGTATGAATATGGAAATAGCCAACGATACCCGCGTCTGTCATTGATACGAAAATGAATGCCCGGTTCCCTCTAGTGTAGCGGCACCACCCATTCGGGACGGCACGGGGGCCGTCCCCTACGGGCTGAGGAGAGCCCGTGTATTATTTGTAGGGGCAGGCCCCTGTGCCTGCCCTCCGCCCCGCCGTCCGCCAATACTCCCTTTTCATCCCTTGGGGTAGAGGCGGCAAGTCCGCAAGAAGATTTCCCACCTCCTTTTGTCACCTTGCAGCAAGAGGCTTGTTCTTCGTATGATCCCACCAGCAAACCTATTGGCAAATCTTTTTTCGTGTGGTGAAATTTATGTATAACAGAGTCTCATTTCAGCCTTCTCGTATTCTTTCCCGGCAACCTTCCGGGAAACTTCTTTCTCGCAGCCTCATGCTCGGTTTCGCAGCCGCGGCCCTTACCCTGTGTGCGGGCGTTTCCGATCTTTTCGCTGAAGACGCCGAGCCCTTGAAGGAACTGCCCCGCGCCGTCTTGCGGCACACTCCTCCGATTTTTGAGGAATGGACTTTTGAAAAACACCTTGATGCGGCACTCCCACCGGGGTTTTCCTCCCATACCCTGGGAGACGGATACCCGGGGGAATGGACAATTATAACGGATGACGGCGCTCCCAGCCGTACTCACGCGCTGCTTCAACCGACCTCCTGTTCAAAACCCGGCTGTTATCAACTGCTCGTCAACGACACGATTCACGTGGAATACCTCGACCTTTCGGTGGGCATGCTTTCACAACTCGGGACACCGACTGCTGCAGCCGGACTGATACTGAACTTCCAGGATCTCGACAATTTCTATGCCGTCATCGTGTATCCGGCCAGCAACATGCTCAAGGCCTATCGTTTTGACGACGGGAAACCCGTCCTGATCAAGGAGCACGAAGTCCTGCCGAAAAAACGAACCCCGTGGCATTTCCTGCGGGTCCAGAGAAATACGATCGTCAGCAAGGATTTTTTCGAGATTTCATTTGACAACCAATTCTTCCTTTCCGTGTATGACTCCAAGTTGCGGACGGGCCGGATCGGAATCATGACCACCGGGGACGGGAAATTCGCTTTCGACAATCTACGAGTCGTGGAATTGGTGACGAGCGAGCCGCTCTCGCGACCACCGGCCTACTAGGGAACCCCTGAACCGGGCTATTTCATTCCTGCCCTTTACCTACCCCGCATGGCCCTCATTCTTTTTTCCTCCTCTTTGTAAGGGGAGGATAGGAGGGGTAGAGTTGTAATCTTTGTAGCCGCGCCATCTTATGGCGCTTCTTCTTGGCCGCATAAGATGCGGCAGCTACAAATACGGTCTGCCCTCCCGACTTTTCCCTCTTCGGAAAGCCCCCCTCACCCCAACCCTCTCCCACAATGGGGAGAGGGTGTCTCTTCAGTTCCTCTCTTTTAACGTAGGGACAGGCCCCTGTGCCTGTCCGTTGGTCGGTAGAGCAATATCTGGTTCAGGCGTCATTCAAAAGATCCAGCAACGTTGCCGGATCGGCGGCGACGCGGATCAACGCTCGATTGTCCGGAGCCAAGAATCCTTCGCGGGTCTGATGATCCAGAAACGCCAGGAAGAGATCGTAAAATCCGTCCACGTTCAACAGGCCACAGGGTTTCCGATGCAACTCGAGTTGGCGCCAGGTAATCATCTCACAAAATTCCTCCAGGGTCCCGTAGCCGCCGGGCAACGCGATAAAGGCGTCGGCCAGATCCGCCATGAGGGCCTTGCGTTCATGCATTGATCCGACTACGTGAAGCGCTGACACGTCGTGCCGGGCCCATTGTTTGTGTACCATGAATTCCGGAATGACGCCGGTCACCCGGCCGTTCCCGGCTCGACAGGCGTTCGCCAGCACCTCCATGAGCCCGATGTTGCCACCCCCATAGACCAAGCCCATCCCGCGTGCCGCCAGTTCTTTGCCCAGCAGCCCAGCGATCTCGGCGTACCGAATGTTCGAGCCGGGACTGGAGCCACAAAACACACAGACGTTGTTCAGGAACCTCTGATTTACTGCACTATCGGGCGCATGGCTGCGTTGTGTCCTCACTCAACCCTCACCTATCTCGATGATAAGCCTCGGGTTTCGCTCCGGGACGCCTTGCCCTGCATCCCGCTATCACAATAAATCAGAGGTTCCTTCATGGATACACGTCGAAGAACCGGTTACGATTGGGCGTCAACGCTCACAGCAAGCAACGAATAAGGATCAACCCGTGCTCCGTTCAGGCGCACGCCCCAATGGAGATGCGGGCCGGTCGCCCGTCCCGTGGAGCCGACCTTCCCGATCACCTGCCCTTTTTTCACGACCTGGCCATGCTCGACGTCCACGCTGGATAGGTGAAAATACATCGAAAAGAGACCGACCCCATGATCCACGATCACCCCTTTTCCCGAAAAGAATTGATCCGCGGTGAGGCGCACGATTCCATCGTTCATGGCGACGACGGGCGTTCCTTTGGGTGCCGCGATGTCTTCACCGCTATGGGGTTTTCTGGGTTGGCCATTGATGACCCGGCGACTGCCGAATCGCCCGGAGATTTTACCCCGGACCGGCTCCACAAACTGGCCCTTCCACAGGGGATGCGGCACGAAACCCGCAAAAGCCTCGTGAACGGCTTTGGATTCGGTTTTGACCCGCGCCAGGGTTTTCTTGTCGAGATCTACCATTTTGGAGGGCAACGTCAACCGTTGCTCGGGATACTCTTCTTTCATGACCAACACCGTCAGGCTACGGCGTTCCGTCCGCTGGGGATAGACGACGTCGATTGTGAGTTCATACCGGCCGGGGCGGTCCTGCATATCCAATCCCAACAGTCCGGCATACGTGTGGTCCTGGACCGGGAAAAAAGTCAGCGTGCGTTGTAAAAATTGCCCTTTGACCCGGTCCGGCCGGTCCTTGACGGAGATCGTCACCAGCACCACTTTCCCTTGTTTGCCGCTGACTTGTCCGTCGGCTCCCACGGAGTACTGCGGCCCTTCCTTGAACAACAGGCTGATCGGGAACACGCTCGCCAGCACCAACACCAGTACCACAAGCCACGGACGAACGGTCGCACGGGACGAAAAAACAGGAAAATTCATGTCACATCCGGAGGGAAGCGGGAGACACCTGGGCCAACAGTTCATCCACCCGCCGGTTGAACGCACAAAAGGGATCCATGCACAAGATCGTTTCTTCCCAATAGCCGTTTAATTTCAAGTACGTCCAGTCGACCGTGTAGGATCGGTTCTTGGCCCGGGCGAACCGGATAAAGTCGCCTCGCACCTTGGCGCGGGTGGATTGAGGTGGCATGGACGTGGCGCGTTCCACGGCTTCCTCATCCACCATCTTCACCGTCTTTTCGTGCGCCTCCAAAATGTAATAAAGCCCGCGCTTCCGGTTCACGTCGTGATATTGCAGGTCCATCATCGCCACCCGCGGGTCATCCCACCCACACCCTTTTCTCTCAATGTATGACTGGATGAGCCAGCGTTTTGTCACCCAATCGATCTCCCGCACCAACTGCACGGGATCATCCTCCAACGCATTCAACACGCGTTCCCATTCAGTCAGGACGTCGGCCAGCACCTTGTCATAGGGCCGGGCATGGAGAAATTCCGAGGCCTTTTCCAGGTAGATGCGCTGGATCTCCAGCGCGGAAAACTCCCGCCCGTCATCCAGCTTCACCTTTTTCTTCAACGTGGGGTCCCGGGAAATTTCCCTGATGGCCTTGACGGGATCTTCCAATTCAATGCTCCTGATAAAATACCCGGCCTCGATCATGGACAACACCAAGTCCGCGGTGCCGATCTTCAGGTACGTGGCAAACTCCGACATATTCGAATCTCCAAGAATGATATGGAGACGTCGATACTTTTCGGCGTCGGCATGTGGTTCATCCCGCGTGTTGATGATGCTGCGGGACGAGGTGGTGGAAGACGAGGTTTTTTCATGAATGTGCTGGGCCCGCTGGGACAGGAAGTAGTGCGGTTTACCCGAGACCTTGAGCACTTTCCCCGCGCCTGAATAAATCTGTCGCGTCACGAAAAACGGGATGAGCTGTTCGGCCACTTTCCAAAAATCCACGTCACGCTGCATCAGGAAGTTTTCATGGCACCCGTAGGTATTCCCCAGGGAATCCGTGTTGTTCTTGAAAATGTAGATGTCGCCGGCAAGGCCTTCTTCCCGGAGACGTTCTTCAGCCGCCGGCAGGCATGATTCGAGTATCCGCTCGCCGGCTTTTTCATGCACCACCAACTCGAAAATGTCATCACATTCCGGTGTGGCATATTCGGGATGACACCCCGTGTCCTGATAAAACCTGGCCCCGTTCGTGAGAAACGCGTTGGAAGGCCAACTGTTCGGGATCAACCCTTCGAAGATGTATCCCAGGATTTTTTCAATGGGCAGATACACCCGGCCATTGGGCGAGAAGGTGAGACCGTATTCACACTCCAGTCCGAAAATGCGTTTCATAAACTCATGTTAGCATAGACGCGACACAGACGGAACAGACCATCCGGGATCACCCTCTCCCACTGGGAGAGGGTAGGGTGAGGGGAAGGCCTGTCATCGTAGGGACAACCCCCTGTGGTTGTCCTTTATGGGGAGGGCAGGCACAGGGGCCTGCCCCTACCATCTGTCATTCCCGACCAGATCGGGGATCCAGGGGATTTTCTTTTTTCCTAAATGACGTGAGATTATGAAAGAAGACTGCTGGCTTCTTCTGCGCCGACACGGCGGAATTTGCGGCCGGTGCGGGTGCGGTCGAGGAGGGCGACTTCGAGCGATTGGAGAGACACGTTTTGGCCCGTGGCGGTTTCGAGAGCGTTCATGCACCGGGTGAGGGCGGTTGTCAGGTCCAGGACGTCTCCTGACCCCAGCGAGCGCAGGGCGGATACCACGGCGTCCGCTCGGCCTCCGATGGCGACGAATTCCTTTTCATGAATGATCGTCCCATCGAACGCGATGCGGTACAATTCCGTCTGTTCGGGTTGTTCTCCGATTTGGGCCAAAAGAATTTCCACTTCGAAGGGTTTCAGTTCCTGGCTGAATATCGTGCCCAGGGTCTGCGAATACCCGTTGGCCAGGGAACGGGCCGTGACGTCTTCACGACTGTACATGAACCCCTTCAAGTCGGCGTGTTGAATGCCCGCTTTTCGCAGGCTTTCGAATTCGCTGTATCTCCCTGCTCCTGAAAAGGCGATGTTGTCGTAAATTTCGGAGATCTTGAACAATGAACTGCTGGGATTATCCGCAACGAACAGCACGCCGTCCCGGTACTCGATGGCCACGATCGACCGGCCCTTGGCAATGCCTTTTTTGGCATACTCCGCCTTGTCCTGCATCAATTGTTCGGGGGACACGTAAAACGGCAGCGTCATCAGGATTCACCCCCGGGTCGTGATTGAGCCAACTGGTCGCATTGGGACGCCACCGCAGATTCTTCCACGTCCCGCACGCCTTGGGCATCGACGATTTTGATCGTGGGATAAATGCCCCTGAACGAATCAGGTCCGCCGGTTCCCAGGTCCTCTTCCGCCGCGCTCAGGATCGCCTGGAGCCCCAGGGAAATCGCTTCGGGCTGGGAGAGATTTTTGCGAAACCGTTCCTTGATGGTCACCCGGGCGTCTTTTCCCCCGGACCCGACCGCGTGATATTCCGTTTCTTCGTATTTTCCGCCGGTGACGTCATATTTGAAAATCCGGCCCTCCCGTTGCTTCAGGTCAAACCCCACGAACAGCGGGATTACGACCAACCCTTGGATGACCATGGGCAAATTGGCTTTCACCATCTGCCCCAACCTGTTGGCCTTCCCTTCGCAGGACAACGGCACACCATCCAGTTTTTCATAATGTTCCAGTTCGATGCCGAACAACTTGGCCATTTCCATGCACGGTCCCGCGGCCCCGGCAATGGCGATGGCTGAATGGCTGTCGGTCTTGAAGACCTTCTCCATACGACGCGATGCCACCTGGTAACCTTCTATGGCGCGGCGGTCCCCGACGATCACCACGCCTTTCTCGTATTTCACGGCCAACACGGTCGTCCCGTGAGCAAGTTGCGACAGGACGTGCCGTTGAATCTCGTCCACCGACGCCGAGACGTGGCCCTCGCTCCCCCACCGTGCAGCGGGTGTCAGTTCGGGCCGGGTCTGATGGATAAAATCAAAAAAACTGGAACATTGACTCACGGGCATTTGCGACAGGATAGGTTTCATGGTGACCAGAAGTTACCTCATACTTTGTCGTTTCTGTGTGGGTTCACTGATTCACTTCGCCTTCACTCCCCCGTTCGCCCTGAGCGTAAGGCGCCCCGCGCCTGAAGTCGAAGGGTCGGGACAGACATTGACAATTTCCGCACACACGTCACAAGTCCAAACACTCTACCCCACCTTTCCTCCCCTTACAAAGGGGAGGGATAAAGCCCCCAAATCCTTCCCCTCCTTTGTAAGGAGGGGTGAGGGGAGGTAGATCAAGACGACAGCCGTTCCAGGAGTTGTTGCGCGGTTTCCACGCCTTCCAACAATTCATTGGTCAGGTCCTGCGTTCCCCTCATGGGGTCCATCAACGGCACCCGTTTGACCGCAACGTCTCCGACGTCGAAGAGCACCGAGGTCCAACTGGCTCCGTAGATCTGGTGGGGAAATTTCCGGAGACAGGCGCCGCGAAAATAGGCGCGCGTCCCTCTCGGGGCCTGTAATTCCGCGACGACGATTTCCTCGTCATCCAGCAAGCGTTCAATCCGACGGCTCCGTTCAAGCGTATAATACAGGCCCTTGTCCGGCCGCACGTCGTGGTATTGGAGGTCCATCAAGGCCACGCGCGGATCATTCCATCCGCAGCCTTTTCGGTCCACGTACGACTCGATCATTTGCCGTTTGGCCACCCAATCGAGTTCCGCTGTCAATTGCCTGGGATCGCGTTCGAGTGTATCCAGGACGTGTTCCCATCTCACCAACACGTCCTTGGTCGCGGGCGATAACTCGCGACAGGCATAAAACTCATGCGCGGCCCGGAGGTAGGCACGTTGGATGGCCAACGCGTTGGTCACGCCACCCCGGACCAATTTCAGGTCGGCCTTGACGGTGAGATCACGTGAGACGATCTTGACGGCGTCCACGGGGTTCTCCAGCTCAAACGCAGGGACGTCGTGGCCTTCGTCCAGCATGTGCGTGACGATCGCCGTGGTGCCCACCTTCAGGTACGTGGAGAGTTCCGCCATGTTGGCGTCGCCGACGATCACGTGTAACCGGCGAAACCGCGCGGGGTCCGCATGAGGCTCGTCACGGGTGTTGATCAGGGGCCGTTTGACCATGGTATTGAGGTCCGCCACGCATTCAAAAAAGTCCGCGCGTTGAGAGATCTGGTACGTCGCGGGCGCGGCTCCATTTTCCGCTCCGACTTTCCCGGCTCCCGCAACAATGGGACGCGACACGAAAAACGGCAGCAAGCCCTGAAGAATCACGTCGAACGGCACCGAGCGGTTCATCAGATAATTTTCATGGTACCCGTAGCTGTTCCCCTTCCCGTCGGAGTTGTTCTTGTACAGCACGTACCCTTCCGTCATCCGGTTCATGGCCTCCAGGCACTTGGCGGCCACGAGTTCTCCCGCTCGTTCATACGCGACCAGTTCTCGAGCGGTACTGCACTCCGGCGTTGAATACTCGGGATGCGCCCCGTCCACGTACAGGCGACCGCCGTTCGCCAAGAGTTTGTTGAACGCCCGGTTATACTCGGGACCCGGACGTTCGCGTTCGCCTTCGACTTCAAACCCGCGCGCGTCACGCAGGGGGTTTTCGTTTTCGTAATCCCAAATGGCTTGTGGGGCGATGAGCGACGGGTACTGACTGATCAGGTGGAGGGAATTCTCAACGGGATCGGACGTGTGGACGTGACGCGAGGCGACACCAAATTCCGTTTCTGTGCCGATAATGCGCTGCAAGGGCTCCCCATTGAGCAAGAGCACTACAAGTAATGCCCGGCACTCACGGTTTCTATCTCGCGTGTTCCTTCCGGGCCGGGGGTCAGGGTCCGCACGTGGATGATTTTTTCGCCTTTTTTCCCGGCGATGCGGGCCCAGTCATCGGGATTGGTCGTATTGGGCAGGTCCTCATGCGCCTTGAATTCATCCCGAATGGCGCACAAGAGGTCTTCTTCCTTCAGGCCTTTTTCTCCCGTGCCGATGGCCCGTTTCACCGCGATTTTTTTCGCCCGTGAGACCACGCCTTCGATCAGGGCGCCACTGGAAAAGTCTTTGAAGTAGAGAAGTTCTTTTTCGCCGTTGGCATAGGTGACTTCCAGGAACTTGTTGTCTTCCGTCGCGGCATACATCGCTTCCACCGCCAGGTCGAGCAGGCGTGAGACCACGGCCTGCCGGTCCTGGGCGTGACGGTCGAGTTCCTCTTTGGCGAACGGCAGGTCATCGGTGAGGTACTTGGCGAAAATATCCCGCGCACCTTGTTTGTTCGGCCTGGGGATTTTGACTTTCACGTCCAACCGCCCCGTTCGCAACACCGCGGGATCAATGAGGTCCTGCCGGTTGCTCGCCCCGATGACAATCACGTTCTTGAGCTTTTCGACCCCGTCGATTTCCGCCAAAAACTGAGGGACGATGGTGGACTCGATATCGGAGGAGATCCCGGACCCCCGCGTGCGGAACAACGCGTCCATTTCATCGAAAAACACCACGACCGGATTGCCGGTGGCCGCCTTGTCCCGCGCTTTGGCGAAGACCTCGCGGATGTACCGTTCGGATTCACCCACGTATTTGTTCAAGAGTTCGGGTCCCTTCACGTGCAGGAAGTAACTACGCACGTCCTTGCCGGACAAATGCCGCATTTTCCTGGAAATGGAATTCGCCACGGCTTTGGCGATCATCGTCTTTCCGCACCCCGGAGGCCCGTACAACAGGATGCCCTTGGGCGGAGTCAGGCGATGTTCCTTGAACAGTTCAGGATACAAAAAAGGCAATTCCACGGCATCCGTCACCTGCTCAACTTCTTTGGTCAACCCCCCGACGTCTTCATATTGCACGTCCGGCACTTCTTCGATCACCAACTCTTCGATTTCAGCCTTGGGAATTTTTTCGATGACGTAGCCGGACCGGGGGTCATAGAGCAGGTGGTCTCCCACTCTCAGCGATTCGTGGAGTAACGGCTCTCCCAACTCGACGATGCGTTCTTCGTCGTGGTGCAATTGAATCAGCGCCCGCGTGCCATCCAGTTGATCTTTCAACTTCACGACTTGTCCCTGGGGATCGAAAGCCCGCGCCTCGATGATGTTCAAAGCTTCATTCAAGATCACTTCCTGACCTTTTCGCAGAGACGCGCTCGCCACCGAATTGTGTACGCTGACGCGCATTTTTCTGCCCGAAACGTAGACGTTGGCGCTAGCATCGTCATTCAAACTGCAGAAGAGCGCATACGACGACGGCGGAGCCGTGAGTTTAGCGATCTCCGTGCGGAGGGTTTCAATCTGGGTTTTCGCTTCCTGGAGACTGGCCGCGAGCCGTTTATTCTGTTTTTCCGATTGTTGGAGTTTCATGCGCGTCTCATACAAGTGGCGCATTTCGGTTTCCAGGGACTGGAGTTCTCCACGTAGTTTTTCTATTTCCCGGTTATAGTCTTCGTGTTTTCTCAAGCCCATGGAAGCTTCCCCTGCTCGATCACGAAAACAAGAACGCCCTGTTTTACCCTATCGCTGAAACCCTTGTATTGACAGGGCTAAACCCAAACCCCACCCGCCCCACGCCGGGGGGCAGATTCTAGCACTGGTTTTCAGAAAGGGTCAATATATATACGGGACCGTTCTACTGCGGTCGCCATTTGCGCAGTTGCGTGGCATACTTCGTTACGGCCTCACGTGAAGACGCCGCCTGAAAAATGGAAGAAATGACGGCGACGCCCACGGCACCGGCCGCCATCACGTGCTCCACGCGAACCGGCGTCAGCCCGCCGATCGCATACACGGGAATGGTACAATGCCGGACGGCTTCACGAATCACGTCAATACCCAACGGGGGACCATAGTATTGTTTGGACGGCGTCTCATACACCGGTCCGAGCGCCACGAAATCCGCGCCATCCTGCTCGCTTTGCAGGGCCTCTTCCGCGGAATGGACCGACTTACCGATGAGATAGCCGTTGCCCAGAGATTTCCGGGCCTCTTTGGTCGGCATGCTGTCCGCGCGAAGATGCACGCCTGCCGCCCTGGTCGCAAGAACCAGGTCCACGCGGTCATTGATTAAACACGGGACACGAAAGGGGCGCGCCAATTGGTGAACCGCTTCCACAAACCGTAGAAGCTCACGGGTACCGAGGTCTTTTTCCCGGATTTGGATCATCATCCCCTGTTCGGGAATGATATTTTCGAGAACCTGCAAAAATCGATCTTCTCCGGTCTGGAGCCGGTCGGTGACCACGTACAATGGCGGGAGGGGGCTCATTGTCACCTTTCCTGCAAGGGAGAGGAAATTTCATCTACTCCCTCGCCACTTAAACCACCCTCACCTTAATCCTCTCCCATCGAGGGAGAGGAAACGAAGAGAGGGGAGAGGGAGTTGCGGAGCGAGAATGGCGCATTGAAGAGCTCGTTTAGAGTGAGGCTACAACATGCCTTCGATTGGACTGCTTGCGGTAGCATAGAGTTTTCGGGGGATGCGCCCGGCTTTGTACGCCAACCGGCCGGCTTCGACCGCGTACTTCATGGCTTCGGCCATGGCAATAGGTTCCTTGGCCCCCGCGATCGCAGTATTCATCAACACCGCGTCCGCTCCGTATTCCATGGCCAACGCGGCATCGGAAGCAGTGCCCACGCCCGCGTCCACAATGACGGGGACGTTTACGGTTTCGAGGATGATCTTCAAATTGTAGGGATTGCGGATGCCCAATCCGGAACCGATGGGGGCCGCCAAGGGCATGACCGCCGGGCATCCGATATCGACCAGTTTTTGGGCCACGATGGGATCGTCGTTGGTATACGGTAACACCACGAATCCCTCCTTGATCAAAATCCTGGCGGCTTCGATGAGCCCGGCGGTGTCGGGAAACAAGGTCCGCTCATCGCCGATCACCTCGAGCTTCACCAGGTCCGATACCCCGGCCGCGCGGGCCAACCGGGCGTAACGGACCGCGTCTTCCACCGTGTAGCAACCCGCGGTATTGGGCAGGATGGTGTATTGTTTGGGATCAAGATAATCCAGGAGATTCTCGGAATTTCTGTCCGTGACGTTGACCCGGCGTACAGCCACGGTGACCACGTCCGCACCCGACGTTTCAATGGCTTTCTTCGTCTCGACAAAGTCCTTGTACTTGCCCGTTCCGACCCACAAACGGGATCGAAACTCTCGCCCGGCTATGGTCAAACGATCGTCATTCATGGCCACTCCCCAGAAAACATCTTGGATTGTGCATTGCGAATGATGGATTGTGTAATCGGAAATCCACAATCAGCAATCAAAACGTTACCCTCCTCCGATGAAGCTTAGAATTTCTATCCGGTCGCCTTCCTGTAACGTTTTGGCATCGAAGTCCCGTCTATCGAGGATTTCCAGATTGACTTCCACGGCCACCCGTTCGACGTTCAGTTGTAAATCCCGGAGCAGGTCCGTCACGTTCATCTCCTCATGAACCTGCCGCGACTCCCCATTGACCTGGATGTGCATGCGTGATCGACAACCCTCCGTCACTAACCGGCATCCTACGAGAGCCTTTCAAGCCTTGTCAATTTGGGAACGCGGGCTTCAGGGCGATGACCCTATCATCGCCCGGCACAATCTTTTACAATATCCTCACTTCATCGTTTCTTATGGACTCACGGTATGCCGACCGGTCACGACTCGAACCACACCCTCGCCAATCTCTTTCTGTCCATGGCGGAATTGTTGAAGAAACACGAAGAAAACCCTTACCGCATTCGAGCCTATCAACGAGCAGCCGACACGATCGCTAACCTTGGATCGCCCGTCGAAGAACTGGTACGGACCGGAAATCTCCGAAGCCTGTCCGGCATCGGGAAAGACCTTGCGGCCAAGATCCAGGAATACGTGGAAACCGGCACCATCCGGACCTATGAGGAGCTGAAGGCACCCCTGCCGCCCGCCATTCGACAATGGAGCACCCTGCCCGGCCTTTCCGACCCTCTCGTGCATGACCTGTACTATCGGCTCGGGATCCGGACGCTGGATGACCTGGAGACCATGGCCCGCTCTCATATGTTGAGAACACGACCGGGAGTCGGCGTCACTGCAGACGAATTGCTGGCGGCCATTCAACGTTTACGAGATAAGCAATTTCAGGGGAACCTCTGATTTATTGTGATAGCGGGATGCAGGGCAAGGCGTCCCGGAGCGA
>JAPPLK010000091.1 GCA_028819435.1 Nitrospira sp. | reverse complement strand
CCGGGAAACAACCAGCCAACGCCTGATCGTCGAAGGATCAGCCACCCTCGTCACCGTCGACGCCAAAGGAAAAATCATCAAACGCCCGCCCCAGTTGCAGGCGATGTTTCAATAGCCCATGCCTCCTGTCATCCTCGACCCCTCCTTCTGTCATCCTCGATATCCTTAATCGAGGATCCAGCGTCTGTGTTTTTTCTTTTGTAGCAGCGCCATCTCATGACGCCTATTCCCCTCCTTTGTAAGGAGGGGCGAGGGGAGGTAGAGCGTTTTGTCACCCTCTCCCTCTGGGAGAGGGCAGGGTGAGGGCTGCGAGGATTGAGCGAGGACACAACGCAGCCCTGCGCGCGATAGCACCATAAAGCAGAGGTTTCTAGGATTTCTCCCGAAACACCCAAGCCAAATACATCCCGCCAATGGCGACCGTCACCAGTTCCACGGTCTGGAGGATGCGGCTCACCACGGCCTCAGGCTCTGGCGGCGACAGGATAAAATGCATGCCCAAATAGGCAGGAGGCGAGCCGGGCGGCGCCTCCCACGGCGGAAACAGCACGGCCAACACCAACAGCCCCGCCATGGCGTACAAGATCCGAAGGTTGAGGATCTCCTTGGCCCGAGCCTCAGTCTGCGACTCCTGAACCAGCCGCTTCCCACAACTCGTACAAAAACGAGCCTCCGAAGCCGACTCATGCCCGCAAGCCTGACACGTCTTTTGCCCATTCATCACATCAAATTATAAACAAGCGTAGAGAAATTGCCAGCGGGGAACCACGAGTCACCAAAATCCGAGACACAGACAAAGGCGTCTGGAACTGTGGTTGTATGTGTTCACTCATTCATTGACAGTTTCTACTCCACAACTCCCTCTCCCCAACGTGGGAGAGGCTGGGGTGAGGGGGTATGAGGGAAACCAACACCGGACAGGCTCCACACATGCCAGGAAACGGTTTCAAAAGAAGTACCGGCACGGTAAGATGGCGATACGATTGTGAAAAACGATCCAGCAAATATCCAAATCGCAGAGTACATCCTGAAGCACATATAGCCATGTCTACGCAGTCGAGCATCGAATGGACCGAGACCACCTGGAACCTCGTAACGGGCTGCACAAAGATCAGCGACGGCTGCAAGCATTGCTACGCTGAGCGAATGGCGACACGACTGCAAGCGATGGACGTTGAAAAATACCGCAACGGATTCGACCTCACCCTTCACGAGTCCGTACTTGAAGAGCCACTCAGATGGAAAAAACCGCGGATTGTTTTCGTGAACTCAATGAGCGACCTGTTCCACGAATCCGTCCCCGCTGCATTTATCGATTCAGTGTTCCGTGTCATGAATCAGGCATCCCAGCATACGTTTCAGGTGCTCACCAAGCGCCCGGCCCGAATCATGGAACTCGACCCCGGACTGATTTGGACGCCGAACATCTGGCTGGGCACGAGCATCGAATCCAAAGAGTGGCTCGACCGATTGGCGAAGCTGAAAGAAACCAACGCCCAAACGAAATTCCTATCTCTCGAACCTTTACTAGGGCCGTTGTCAGACCTGGATTTGGCAGGAATCGATTGGGTGATCGTGGGCGGAGAATCTGGCCCCGGTGCCCGGCCAATGAAGGCGGATTGGGTACGGGAAATACGAGACAATTGCCTGCGAAGCCGCATCCCGTTTTTCTTCAAGCAGTGGGGCGGTGTGTTCAAGAAACAGACAGGTCGCGTGCTTGACAACAAAACGTGGGATCAAATGCCCGATTTCAAGACGACCTGATAGACCCATCATGGACCATGTGAATCAGACCCCGGAACAAAAAGCTCGTGACAACATCGACAGGATGTTGGAAGCTGCGGGCTGGGTCGTCCAAGACAAAAAGCGCATCGACTTTAATGCCGGGCCAGGGGTGGCCGTCAGAGAATATCTCACGGATATTGGCCCAGCGGATTATGTGCTGTTTGTGGACCGCCAACCGGCAGGGATTATTGAGGCCAAGAAAGAAGAAGCGTACGCCCTAAGCTCTGCAGAAACACAGGCTAAGGGCGTGAAACCAAAGCGCAAGCAGCGAGGAAAACCAAAAAGAAATCCGGGAAGAAAACTTCCCGCAAGAAACCCAAAGACCAACAAGGAATCCTTTCACTATGAGTACCTTTAACAGCACTAAAATCGCACTACCCGAAATCATCAAAGAAATTAAGGAAGGCAAAGTTCAATTGCCTGATTTCCAGCGTGGCTGGGTTTGGGACGACAGCCATGTCCATTCCCTACTGGTTAGCATCGCCAGATCATTTCCTATTGGCGCGGTTATGCTCTTAGAGACTGGTGGCGATATACACTTTCAAGTGAGGCCGGTGGAGAATGTGAGTTTTAACGGATCGATACCGAAACCGGAAAAACTCATCCTCGATGGCCAGCAGCGTCTGACCTCACTAACGCAGGTGCTTGCACTCGACAAACCTGTGAAGACTTTCGACGAGAAAGGGAAACCGATTGAACGCCATTACTATATTGATATCGAGCTTGCGCTCGAACCCAGCCGACTGGATGAAGCGTTTTTTGCGGTCGATGCGGACCGCAAACTGAAGAAGAATTTTGGTCGCGATGTTGTGCTGGACGTTTCGTCACGGGAACTGGAATGCACGCAGCTAAGGTTCCCTTGTAGCGAGATACTCAACTCAGACGCTTGGGAAGAAAGCCTCCAGGAATACGCCGCGGACAAGTTCGGAATTTACATGAAGTTTCGGAAAGCTGTCCTTAACGAGTTCAGGACTTATCTGCTGCCAGCTATCGCCCTCGGCAAAGCGACTTCAAAGGAGGCCGTCTGCCTCGTCTTTGAAAAGGTCAATACCGGAGGCGTTCCGCTGACGGTGTTCGAGCTGATTACCGCCTCTTTCGCGGCAGAAGGGTTCAACCTGCGAGACGAATGGTTCGGCAACGAGAATCGGGGCATGGAAGGCCGCGAGCAGCGGCTAAAGAAGGACGAGTTGATCGAGCCTATCGAGAACACAGATTTCATTCAGGCAATTACGCTGCTCCAAACCTATGAGAAACGCCTAGCCGATCTAGCGGCGGGCAAGACTGGGAAAATGGCCCCCGCCGTGAGTGCCAAACGGGTCGCAATGCTAGCACTCCATCTAGAGGACTACAAACACTGGGCGGATAAGGTTGAATCGGGCTTCAAACTGGCAGCCCGGTTTCTGCGCAAGGAGTGTTTCTATTCACCTCGCGATCTACCGTATCGGACTCAGGTGATTCCTCTCGCGGCAATTTTGACAAGGTTGAGAGAACGGTGGTTGGAACCGCGCATCTATGAAAAGTTGAGCCGGTGGTTCTGGTGCGGTGTTCTCGGTGAATTGTACGGTGGCGCCGTCGAGACCCGAATCGCGAACGATTTGGAGGAGGTCCTTGCGTGGATTGAAGACGATGAATCATTGCCTCGGACAGTGTATGAGGCGGCATTCCAACCAAATCGCCTCAACACTCTTCGTAGCCGTAACAGCGCAGCCTACAAAGGGCTCAACATCTTGGTTCTCCGGGAAGGAGCTGTCGATTTCTTCTGGAAAGCCGGCATTCAGGAACTCGATGCAAACGAAGTTGCGTTAGATATTCACCACATTTTCCCTCGCAAATGGTGCGAGGCAAAGAGCATCAAGCCAGATGATTTCAACTCGATCCTGAATAAGACGCCCATCTCCTACAAAGCCAACCGGATGATAGGGAGCAATGCACCGTCAGATTATCTGAGGAAGATTCAGATCCACAGGCAGGTGCAATTAGACGATAGCAGCATGGACGATATTCTGAAGACGCACCGCATCAATCCCGCTTTACTGCGGGCAAACGACTTCGAGGGCTTTATGCATGCTCGGAGCCAGGAACTTGTGAAGCTAGTGGAAGCCGCAATGGGTAAGACCGTCGAAGAGGAACCGTAGGGCATTGTCGAAAACGATTTTCGTTTTGAACTAGAGGAGGCCGAAGTATGAACACCGATTCGATTGTCTCCAAAGTCTGGAAATTTTGTGACGTTCTCCGGGATGTCGGCATTCCTTGCATTCGGTCATAGTGGTCATGTCAGTAACCAATCCTCAACCGGCATGGAGAGGA
>JAPPLK010000054.1 GCA_028819435.1 Nitrospira sp. | reverse complement strand
CTCCGGGACGCCTTGCCCTGCATCCCGCTATCACAATAAATCAGAGGTTCCTTATAAATAAGGCTATGCATTGAGACCGGGTGCTGTCAAGAGGAAGGGCTCCGGGAATGTCTGAAAATCAGGTGGCGGAACCCGAAGAGGAACTTGAAGGTGAACCCGATGATGCAGAATTCGATGGAGAAGATACGGGGACGGGTGCTTTTGTTTCAGCGCTGGCCCCGGATTCGCTTTTGGCCGTGACTTTTTCCGACTCGCCGCTTGGTTTGTCCTTGGCTTCCTTGGCCGGGCTCTCAGGTTCTTTCGCTTGGCTGGGATCCTTCAGTTTGTTTGAGTAATCCGTCACGTACCAGCCGCTTCCCTTGAACATGATGCCGGGAGCCGATATGAGTTTTCGAACCCCTTTGCCGCACCGTACGCATTTGTCGATTAACGGATCGGAAAATTTTTGCTGGACTTCGAATTGATGGTGGCAGGTTTCACATTTATATTCGTAAAGCGGCATGGCGATCCTCTCGTGGCACGATTTTTTATCGTCAATAATACGTTTGCCGGTCAAGTCAAGGGGCTCAGACAAGGGCTTGTATCGCCGTCCGGATCTTTTTGAGCCCTCGTTCGATCGCATCCAGCGTTGGAGTATAGGTCAACCGCAGATGGTGCGGGCTTCCGAATGGGTCGCCGGGCACACAGGCCACGTGCGCTTCGTGTAATAAGTAGGTGGCCAGGTCCGCCGAGGTCGTGATGGTTCCATTGGCATGTTGTTTGCCCAGGATTCCCGAAACGTTGGGAAAGGCGTAAAAGGCTCCGGCAGGGGTCGGACAGGTGACCCCGGTCATCGCGTTCAACGTGTCAACCATGAGGCGACGTTTGGGTGTGAGATCCGCCAGCAACTCCTTGAAAAATGAAGTCCCGTCCCGGAGGGCGGCGACTGCGGCCTTTTGGGAAATCGACGAGGGATTCGACGTGCTTTGGCTTTGAATGACCGACATTGCGGCGATTAACGCTTTCGGCCCGCCTGCGTAGCCGATTCGCCATCCCGTCATGGAAAACGCTTTGGACACGCCGTTGACCACAAGCGTCTGATCGGCAATTTCGGGTGCGACGGACACGATGCTCATGAACGAGGTTTCTTCGTAGACGAGCTCTTCGTAGATTTCGTCGGAGATCACGAGAAAGCCGTGACGTTTGGCCACGTCGGCTACGGCTTCAAGGGTTTCCCTGGCATACAGCGCCCCGGTCGGGTTGGACGGGCTGTTCAGGACCAGCGCCTTGGTGCGGGGGGTGACTTTGGCTTCCAATTGTTTTGGATCGAGGGCATATCCATCGCTTTCCCTGGTCTCCAGGATCACGGGTTGCCCATTGGCCAGCCTGACAATATCGGGATAGGATACCCAATAGGGAGCGGGGATGATGACTTCGTCCCCGGGATCCAAGAGGGCTTGCGCAGCGTTGTACAGGGTATGCTTGGCCCCACAGGACACCAGGATTTGCGATGTGTCGTAGTGGATGCCTTGGTCCCGGGAAAATTTGTCAACGATGGCCTGTTTGAGTTCGTCGATGCCCGAGGCGGGCGTGTATTTGGTAAACCCGTCCGTGATGGCTGCCCTGGCCGCTGCTTTCACGATTTCCGGCGTGTCGGCGGCCGGTTCTCCGGCGGAAAAATTCACAACGTCCAGGCCTTGGGCCGCCATGGATTTAGCCGTTGCTGAAACGTTCAAGGTTGCCGACGGGACGACGCGGGTGGTACGGGCGGCCAGTTTCATGGTGATGGATGTCCGTATTTTTCGCGAAGGTGTTTGGCCACCTCGGGGATGAGAAACGCCTCCAACTCGCCGCCGAACAGGGCCAGTTCTTTGACGATGCTCGACGTCAAATACGAATATTCTTCGCTTGGCATCAGGAAGACCGTTTCCAGCCGTTCATCGAGCTTACGATTGAGCAAGGCCATTTGAAACTCGTGCTCAAAGTCCGATACCGCGCGTAACCCTCGAATAATGCCATGGGCGCCTCGCTGCCGTACGTATTCCACCAACAGGCCGTTGAATGATTCCACTTCTACGTTGGGAAATTCCTTTGTGGCGATTTTCGCCAGTTCGACTCGTTCTTCGAGAGAGAGGAGCGCACCTTTACGCGGGTTGGGAGCCACGGCCACGATCAGCCGGTCGAAGATGCTCAGGCTACGGCTGACAATGTCCGTGTGGCCACGGGTAATGGGATCGAAAGTCCCCGGATAGACGGCTAGGCGCATGTCGTCTCCGCGGCACGTTGATAGAAGGTGAGCATGGTGTCGCCGTACCGGGACTGACGAGTCCGGACGAGATCTCCGGTTCCGTTCGGGACTGCGTGTTTGAAGAAATGTTCAAGAACCAGCGTTCCTTGGGGAGCGATTTTTCCGCTCACGCCCAGTCGTTCGAGCAACAAGGTCAGGTCGGTGCCGTGGTACGGCGGGTCCACAAAGATAAGATCGAACGCCGGCGGTTCCCCGAACGATGGGGGTGACGTGACAAACGTCTCAACGTCCTGGGAGATGACCATGCATTGGTTGTCATAACCGCACCGGGCGATGTTTTCGCGAAGAATTCGTGATGAGGCGACGTCGTTGTCCACAAAAACGGCCCGGTGGGCTCCACGACTCAAGGACTCAAGCCCCAATGCCCCGGTGCCGGCATAGAGATCCAACACACATGCATCTTCTATGTGATGGGCCAGGATCGCCAATAAGGCTTCGCGGACCCGGGCCGAAGTCGGTCGAAGACCTTGTCCGTCGGGTTCCTTGAGACGACGCCCTTTTTGTATGCCGGCAACGATGCGCATGGATATTCCTCTTAAACGAAAAAAGTAACATACTGATTTTTCGAGCGGCAAGACAAGCTTAAGTAGCGCTGTTTTGATAATATGTGAAGGTTCGGTCTAATATGGTATATGCTTGCGATAAACGCCGTCGAAGGCTTCCGGTGAGAGACGACCAAGAAGAGATGGACGAAAAACCCTTGCAAGGTATTCTGCATTGGCCGAAAGGCGAACGGCCCCGCGAGCGATTGTTGGAAGAAGGGCCGGAATCACTGACGGAGGCGCAATTGCTGGCTATCCTGCTTCGCGTGGGCAGGCACAAGACGTCGGCCGTCGGAGTCGGCAGAGACCTGCTGAAACACGTGGGCGGGTTGCAGGGATTGGCCAACCGGAGCATCCAGGAACTCTGTGCCGTCCCGGGCATCGGTCCGGCCAAGGTGGCCCAGATCATGGCGGCCATAGAGCTGGGGAAACGGGTACTCGCGACTCCGCTGACAAAGGGGACAGTGATTGCCAACAGTCAAACGGTCTTCGAGCATTACTATCCCTTGTTGCGGGATTTACGCCGCGAGGTTTTTAAGGTGATTCTTCTCGATGCCAAACACGCGGTCATTCGGGAAAAGACCGTGTCTGAAGGGAGTTTGACGAGCAGCCTGGTGCATCCCCGTGAAGTGTTCAATGAAGCCGTGCGCGAGTCGGCAGCGGCCGTGATCTTTTTACATAATCATCCGAGTGGAGACCCCAAGCCCAGCAAAGAAGACCGGGCGTTAACCGCACGCTTGCAGGATGCCGGAGACATTCTCGGCGTGCAGGTGTTGGACCACGTCATCGTTGGTGACGGACGCTACGTCTCTTTTGCCGATGAGGGATGGATGTCGCCGTCCTCGTTGCCGCGCCAATCCCTGCGTTGAAGGAACGTCGTTCTCCTGAAAAGTCCGTCTCAAGGAGAAGGTCTGCCGTAGCTTTCCAGCTACCCATCATGATAGAATGCCCACCTCTTTGTAGTATGTCATCCCTAATGGTATAATTCTTTCCCTGTTGTGGGAAAAATACCAGCCTGGAAAGAAGAAGAGCCTCGTCGATGAGCATCGAAATCAGTCAGGTGGAGTACGTGGCGGAACTTGCGCGGCTTCAACTGAGCCGGGAGGAACTGGAGCGGTTGAGCACCCAACTGAGCCGAATTTTGACCTATATGGAAGAGCTGAACGCCGTTGATACGGCTGGGGTTCCCGGGACAACGTCGGTGGTGGCGGGTGACGCCAACGTGTTGCGTGAAGATGAGGTCCAATCGTCGCTGTCACGAGATCAGGCGTTGAGCAACGCGCCGGAAGCGGTCGATGGCCTGTTTCAGGTGCCGCAAATTATCAGTGATCGGTAATCGGAGAAAGTCGAGGGTATCATGTTACGACAGATGTTACGGGCGAAAATCCATCGGGCGGTGGTCACGGATGCCTGTTTGGAATATGAGGGCAGCCTGACGGTCGATGAGGACCTCTTGGATGCGGCCGGCATTTTGCCCTATGAACTCGTGATGGTCTCGAATTTGAACAATGGGGAGCGGTTCACGACCTATGCGATTAGTGGAAAGAGGGGATCGGGCGAAGTCGTGCTCAATGGTCCCACGGCCAGAAAAGGCGTGACTGGTGACCGTGTCATCATTTTTTGTTATGAATATTACAATGATGACGAAGCCAAGCATCATAGCCCTCGAATCATTCAAGTCGACGACGACAATCGAATCGCCAATTGTTCCTGATACCGAACGCGGCGGCCGGTCGTCGCTTCTTCCTGCACTTGTAACCCCGTTTTATAGCCATGTCACTTGTTAAATGTACCCTGAAAGAGCTTCAGGATCGCTTTACGCGTGGGGACGTCAGTGCCGTAGAGATCGTCCGTGCTTACTTCCTGCGGATCAGCGTCGTGGAATCGAAGGTCAAAGCCTATATCACGCTGAACGACAAAGAGACCCTGTTGTCTCAGGCCGAAGCGCTGGACCACGCGTTGAGCGCGTGGAGAAAAACCGAGCCCATGATGGCGATGCCGATTGCCGTCAAGGATAACATTTGTACGGAAGGCCTGCCGACGACGTGCGGGTCGCGCATCCTGGGAGGCTTCGTGCCGCCATACTCCGCTACCGCGGTGGACGCGTTACTGGCGCAACAATATTTCCTGATCGGCAAAACCAATTTGGATGAATTCGGGATGGGTTCCTCCACGGAATATTCGGCTTTTGGCGCGAGTCGAAATCCCTGGAATCTCTCCCACGTGCCCGGCGGCTCGAGCGGCGGATCGGCCGCGGCCGTGGCTGCCGATGAATGCGTGGCCGCCCTGGGAACGGATACCGGTGGGTCGATCCGCCAACCGGCCGCTTGTTGCGGGGTGGTTGGGCTGAAACCGACGTATGGACGCGTGTCCCGGTATGGGCTCATTGCGTTTGCCTCTTCTTTGGATCAAATCGGGCCTATTACCAAGGACGTCATGGATGCCGCGTTGATGTTGAACGTGCTTGCCGGCCACGATGCCCGGGATTCGACCTCCGCGGACAAAGCCGTTCCAGATTTTACACGAGTATTTAAAAAGAAGGACGTCAAAAAACTGAAAATCGGCGTCCCATTGGAATTTTTTGCGGAAGGCCTGGACGAAGAAGTTTACGACGCCGTGGGTGAAGCGCTCGCCGTGCTGGAAGATTTAGGCGGGACGATGGAAGAGGTCTCGCTCCCGCATACGGGAGTGGCGGTGGCGACCTACTATATTGTAGCGACGGCGGAGGCGAGTTCCAACCTGGCTCGTTATGACGGCGTCAAATATGGATTCCGGGCCAAGGAGAGTTCTGACCTTCTGGAGATGTACCGGACCACGAGACAGGAAGGCTTTGGTCAGGAGGTGAAACGCCGGATCATGTTGGGCACCTATGCGTTGAGTAGTGGTTATTATGATGCGTATTATGCCAAGGCCCAAGCGGTGCGGACCCTGATTCGAGAGGATTTCGATCGGGTCTTTCAGGACGTGGACTTGCTCGTGACCCCCGTGATGCCGACCCCGGCGTTTCAACTCGGTGAAAAAATCGAAGATCCTTTGCAAATGTACTTGTCGGATCTGTATACCATCTCCGCGAGTTTGGCCGGGGTTCCGGCAATTTCCTTGCCTTGCGGGTTCAGCCGGAAAGGATTGCCGATTGGCATGCAAATTTTGGGGCGCCCCTTTGAAGAAGACGTCGTGCTCCGGGCTGCACGGGCGTATGAATTGGCAACGGACTGGCGCAAAAAACGACCACGTATTAGATAAAGGAACCTCTGATTTAGGAAGGTGACGTATGCTTGAGATAGCTGCCGTGATCATTGCCCTGGCCTTTGTGGTGCTTGTGGGAGTGGTCATTCCAACTGTGCTTCAATTGCGAAAGGCCGTCCTGCAAGCCGAGCGATTACTGTTGCAGGTGAGTGCCGAGTTGCCGGAGATTCTGAAGGATCTGAGGCAGACGAATGAGAACGTCCGGGTCATGTCCACGCAAGCCCGGGAGGGCGTGGACCGGGTATCGGTTCTGGTGAATGCCCTTGGTCAGGTGGGTGAGACGGTTAATCAGGTGCATGGAGTGTTTCGTGGAAAAGGTCTGACGTTCATCAAAGGCCTGGTCGAGGCGGTCGTGGGCCTGAAAGCCGTGGTACTGACTTTAAAAAATCGTGCGCAAAAAAAGGAGGGAGGGTAAATGGGAAACAATCATGATTCATCCGGCAACGTGGCGCTGGCTTTTTTGAGTGGCATGGCGTCAATCGGCACGGTGATGATGGCGTTTGTGGGCGGGGTGGCGTGTGGCGCCGTGGCTGGTTTGTTGTTGGCTCCACAAACCGGCAGTGAATCGCGAGAAACCGTCCGTCGTCTTGCACGTCGCGTGGGCGACGACGTCCGGGATTTTTCAGAAAAAGCCACGGAAACCTGGGGTGACGTGATGGTCAAGGGCCGCGAGTTGTTGAATGAGGCCGAGACGGTCGTCAAGGACGCCGTGGACGCCGGCCGGGAGTCGGTGCAGCACCTGCGGAACTCCTCTTCAGAAGAATCCGATTCGTCACGGTGACGTTCGAGACTGTTATTGGGCTGGAGGTTCACGCGCAACTCCAAACGCAGTCGAAAATGTTCTGCGGTTGTGCGACGGAGTTCGGGTTGCCTGCCAACACCCGAACGTGTCCCGTGTGCCTGGGGTTGCCCGGCGCGTTGCCGGTCGTAAACAAACACGCCGTGGAAATGGCGGTTCGGACGGGATTAGCGTTGAATTGTACCGTTCGGACGACGAACCAATTTGCCCGGAAGAATTATTTTTACCCGGACCTGCCGAAAGGTTACCAGGTATCCCAGTATGACCGGCCCATTTGCGAGCATGGCTGGTTGGAGTTGCAGGCCAACGGGACGTCCAAAAAAGTCAGGATTCGTCGAGCGCACTTGGAAGAAGACGCAGGGAAAAACATTCACGCGGATGCCGGCAGTCTTGTCGACCTGAATCGAGCGGGAACGCCGTTGATTGAAATTGTGACCGAACCTGACATGCGTTCGGCAGACGAAGTCGTTTCGTACCTGAAGTCCCTGCGGGACGTGTTGATGTATATCGGCGTCTGTGACGGCAACATGGAACAGGGCAGTCTGCGCTGTGAACCCAACCTGTCATTGAGGCCAGTGGGGTCCGATGAATTGGGTACCAAGGTGGAACTCAAAAATATCAACTCGTTCAAGTTCGTCAAAGACGCCATTGAATATGAAATCAAACGGCAGACCAAAGTGCTCAGCGAGGGAGGAACGATTATCCAGGAAACCCGGTTGTGGGATATCGAACGGAACCAGACCGCGGTCATGAGAAGTAAGGAAGAAGCCCATGATTACCGGTATTTTCCCGATCCCGATCTCGTTCCGCTTGTCATTTCCGAAGAGTGGATCGAGGAACTGCAAGCCACGATTCAGGAATTACCCAGGGATCGTCACCGGCGATTTCTCCATGACTACGGGTTGCCGGATTATGATGCCGGTGTCCTCACGAGTTCCCGGGCCTTAGCCGACTATTTTGAGGCTTGCGTCACGTTGTTTGCAGAACCCAAACTCATCAGCAACTTTCTCATGAGTGAATTTCTGCGTGAACTGCATCAAGCCGGGACGACCGTGGAATCTTCCCCCGTGTCCCCGGAACGGTTGGTGGGCTTGTTGCAATTGGTGCACGATCACACCATCAGTTTGAAAGTCGCCAAGGAGATTTTTCCCGAACTCTACGCTGGCGACAAGTCGGCGGCGCAACTTGTCGAAGAAAAGGGGCTCCGGCAACTGTCTGATGAAGGGGAATTACTGTCCTTGATTGACGCGGTCATCGAGCAGCATCCCGCTCAAGTGGCCCAATATCGAGGAGGCAAAGGAACGGTAATCGGGTTCCTGGTCGGCCAGGCAATGAAACGTTCCGGGGGCAAAGCCAATCCCCAAAAAGTGAATGCGTTGTTCAAGACGCGGCTTTCGCCGTAACGTTCGGAGCGTTTCACTTTCCAAGAAGCGACGCGTGAATGAGTAGAATCAAGGACATTAAAGGAAGAGCCATACTTGATTCTCGTGGGACACCCACGGTGGAAGTGGACGTGCTGTTGACCAGTGGTGCGTGGGGACGGGCAGCCGTGCCGTCCGGTGCGTCGACGGGGACGCGAGAGGCCCTTGAACTGCGCGACCACGATCCTCGACGGTGGATGGGGAAGGGGGTCACGAAGGCCATTCGGAACATCTCGAGGACCTTGGCGCCCAAACTCCGGGGGATGAATGCCTTGGATCAACCATTGATCGATGCCACTATGCTCGCGTTGGATGGTACTCCGGGAAAATCCCGGCTCGGGGCGAATGCCGTGTTGGGGATCTCGCTGGCCGTGGCTCGCGCAGCGTCGGCGGAAACGCGGCAACCGCTTTATCGGCACATCGGCGGAGCCAAGGCCCGTGAATTACCAGTTCCCATGATGAATATTATTAACGGCGGCGTTCACGCGAACAACGGTTTGGACCTGCAAGAATTTATGATCATGCCCGTCGGCGCGACGCGTTTCCGTGAAGGGTTGCGGATGGGTACGGAAGTGTTTCACCAGTTACGAGGCGTCTTGAAGGCCAAGGGATTGAGTACGGCCGTGGGCGATGAGGGCGGCTTTGCGCCGGCCTTGCAGTCGAACGAAGAGGCGCTGGCAGTGATCAGTCAAGCCGTTCGCAAGGCAGGGTACCGGCTTGGCTCGGACGTGGTGCTGGCGATTGATGCAGCGGCCAGTGAATTCCACGGCAAGAAAGGGTACGTGTTGCACGCGGAAAAGCGCGGGGCACGGAATTCCGCCCGCATGATTGACTTTTACGAAGGGTTGATCGATCGGTACCCTATTGTCTCTATTGAAGATGGACTCCATGAAGACGACTGGAAAGGGTGGAAACTCCTGACCGACCGGCTTGGCTCACGGATTCAGTTGGTTGGAGACGACTTGTTCGTCACCAACGTCGATTATTTGTCAAGGGGTATTCAAGAAGGCGTCGGAACTGCTATTCTGATAAAAGTCAACCAGATCGGCACGTTGACCGAAACCTTGGAGACGGTGGAATTGGCCAGGCGGGCGGGGTTTGGTGTCGTGATTTCCCATCGTTCAGGTGAAACGGAAGACACGACCATCGCCGATTTGGCCGTGGCGGTCAACGCCGGACAAATCAAGACGGGGTCATTGTCTCGAACGGATCGTTTGGCCAAGTACAATCAACTCCTCAGGATCGAAGAAGAGTTAGGGAAATCGGCAGTCTATAAAGGCAGAAAAGTACTCCGAATCCGAAAGGCATAACGTGGTCCGCCAGAACCGCAGACAACCGAAGAAGCCGAGTCGCTGGTCCGTTTCGCGATCGCTGGGTTATCCTTTGGGTCTCAGCATTGGGATCATGTTGTGCGTGGCGTGGGCGTTGCAGGGAACAGGGTTGCCGCAGTATTGGATGATGACCCAGGAACTTGATAGAACGCAGGAGGAAATTATCTCGCTGGAGCGCGCGAACGCCGCGCTTCGCGAGGAAATCCATCACCTGGAATCCGATCTTTTTACCTTGGAAACGTTGGCGCGGGAGCGGTTAGGGTACGTGAAGGAAGGAGAAATGGTCTATCAATTCGTCGAATCGCCGTAGACGAATTTTTTTCAAGGAGAGAGTCAGGGTAAGAGGGAGGTAACTGGCAATGAGTGAATGATCAGCGAAATTTGCCTGTCGGGACTCCTCCTCTGCATCTGCCTTCCGTTTGGGTTGCGTCATGAAATTCGGTACGATGGCTGTCCTGGGTTGTTCCAACGTGGGGAAATCCACCCTCGTGAACACGTTGGTGAATCAAAAGATTGCCATCGTTTCCGACAAACCCCAGACCACGCGTTCGCGGATTTTAGGCGTGGCGCATTTCCCGCAAGGTCAATTAGCGTTGTTGGATACGCCGGGGCTGCACCGGCCTTGGCATCGACTGAATAAACTCATGGTGCGAACGGCGCTCGATGCCATGCATGATGCCGACGTGCTGGCGGTCATGGTGGATGGACGAAATTTGCCTGGTCCCGTCGATCGATTTGTGGTAGAGCAAATATTCTCGAGACATGCCCAATCGTCGGCGTTACCGGCTTTTTTGTTGGTGAATAAAATTGACTTGATTCGTAAACGTCACGTGTTGCCGGTGATCGAGGCCTATCGACAGTTGGGAGAATGGACGGAAATCGTTCCCTTATCAGCCAAGACCGGTCTGAACGTTGACCTGTTGGCGTCGTTGGTGTTTGACCGGGTGGTTGAACAGGAAGACGCCTTTGATGAAGATTTTGTTACGGACCAGTCATGGCGTCACCTGGCGGCGGAGACCATACGGGAAAAGGTCATTGAAGCGACCAAGGCGGAACTGCCCTATGCCGTTGCCGTGAAGGTGGATGAGTTTCTGGAAGAAGGGTGCGTCACCACGATCGCGGCCACCATTGTTGTCGAGAAACCCGGCCAGAAGGCGATTGTGATCGGAAAATCGGGAGAACGGTTAAAGGCGATCGGTACTGCCGCCCGGTTGGAGTTGGCGAAGGCGTTGGCCAACAAAGTTTTTTTGAAACTCCACGTGAAAGTAAAAAACGCGTGGCGTGACGATGATCGTTGGTTGGTAGAATTGGGATACGCGACACAGCCATGACGGACCCGGCCAAAACAATGACACCCAGTGCCCATCCGGCCGCCAAGGATCAGGCTGCGTCGGAGTCTGCCAATAGTCAAAGCAAATTCGACGTGGTGAGGCTCTCGACGCGCCGTCTCTTGAAGCGTGGCGCCATTTCAAACCTGACCAACCTGATCGCCCGGTTGCATCCCGCAGACGTCGCCAGGGTGATTATGAATTTGGATGCCCCGCAAGAACGACGGACGGTTTTTGAATTGGTCGAAGGCGTGGCTGAGCAAGGCAAGGTCGTGAGCGAGTTGAGCGACGAGATGATTCTTGAACTGCTTGAAGATCGAAACGCCGCGGATATCGCGTGGATGTTACGAACCGTCCCGACCGACGACGTAGCGGATATTTTAGGCGTGCTGCCTGATGAGGTGGCGAAAAATATCTTGCCGCTGATGAAAGCTGAGGAATCTCAGGAAGTCGCCAACCTGATGGCGTATCCCAAGGGAACGGCCGGCAGTATCATGACGACGGAGTTCTTCTCCTTGCCCGAAGAGACCACGGCCCGCGAGGCCATCCAACGTCTTCAACAGGCCACCAAGGCCGAGACCGTGTTTTATGTGTACGCAACAGATCGGGAAAGACGGTTGACGGGCGTGGTGTCGTTGCGCGAATTGCTGGTTGTCGCTCCAACGGCCCCCTTAAAAAGCATGCTCTTCCGGGACGTCATCAGCGTGAACGTCGGGACCGCGCAAAAGGAAGTCGCCAGTCAGGTGGCGAATTACAACCTGTTGGCGATTCCGGTTATTGATGCCGAACATCGACTCGTGGGGATCATTACGGTAGACGACGTGGTGGACGTGATTCGAGATGAAGACACCAAGGACATGTTGAAGATGGCCGGGGCGACAGAGGAAGACGCGCAAATGAGCACCCCCAGTCTCGTGGCCGCGGGCCTGCGGTTTCCCTGGTTGTTTACCAACTTGGCCGGAAGTCTGGTATCGGGATTTATCCTGTGGTGGTTCCGGTTCACGATTCAGGAGGTCGTGGCCGTGGTGACCTTTATCCCCGTGATTGCGGCAATGGGCGGCAACCTGGGGATTCAATCTTCGACCCTGATCATTCGGGGACTGGCGACGGGCCGCGTCGACCACAGTGACATTTGGAAGGTCGTGTTTCGGGAATTTCGAATCGGGCTGCTTCTCGGCGTCATCTGCGGAGTGTTGCTTTTTTTGACGGGATGGGTGTGGCAGGGAAACGGGTATCTTGGCATGGTCGTCGGTGGGGCTATTCTGATTACGTTTCTGATTTCATCGAGTATGGCCACGGTTACCCCCTTGCTCTTACGAAAGTTTCACGTTGATCCGGCCGTGGCGGCGGGCCCGTTCATCACCACGGCCATGGACATCACGGGGGTCAGTATCTACCTTGGATTTGCAACGATGATGTTGGAATATCTGAGGTAATCGAGCCCTTCCCCTCCTTTGCCTGTCCTGAGCGTAGCCGAAGGATCAGGAGGGGTGAAGGGGAGGCAGGGGCCAGTAAAAACCCCCTCTCCCCTGGAGGGAGAGGGCTGGGGTGAGGGGGGGCAATAAGTTCTCAAGCACGTTTTTTTGTATGGCTCTTGTCACCACAAAAGCGATCGTGCTGAAAAGCATGCGCTGGGGAGAGGCCGATCGCATCCTCACGTTTTATTCGCTTCAAATGGGCAAGGTCCGAGGGATTGCGCGCGGCGCGAGACGGATGAAAAGCCGGTTCGGCGGCATGCTCGAACCATTTTCGTCCATTAACCTCACGTTCTTCAACAAACGAAACGATAGCCTTGGGTCCATCAGCTACGTCGATAGTCTCGAATCCTTCAGTCCGTTACGAGAGAGTTTGGATTTGATATGGGCGGCTTCTCGCATGGTGGCCCTGGTCGATGGCGTGACCGCGGACCGTGATTCCAACCCCACGATTTATCACACGTTACTGGAAGGGTTAAGATCGCTGGTCCGAACGGACGATCCGGCGTTGCTTACGTTGCTGTTTCAGATTCATATCCTGAGTCATTCCGGGTTCCAACCACAGGTCGATCGCTGTGCATCCTGTAGCCGGGCTTTGGAAGAGCAACCTTCCCGGTTTTCACCATCGGCCGGGGGGTGTTTGTGTAGGTCCTGTGATGGTGGTAGTTGGGATTACTGTTTGCCGATGTCTCAGGGGAGCATGGCGTTTCTCCGTCAAGCACGTCGGATACCCTTTACTCGGGCGGCGCGCCTGAAAGCGACGGGTCAGGTGCGGAGAGAAGTGGAAACCATCATCGAAACGTATGCGAGATCCGTGGTCGGAAAACGGTTGCCGGAGAAGGAACTGTTGGCGACGGCGGGAAAGTAAACGATCCATGGGCACGGAGACCATTCAGCCTGAAGACATGAAGTGGCTCGAGAAGGGCGTGTTCGGTATCACGTGGAGCGATGGGCACCTGGGCGTCTATCCGGTTCGGTACCTGCGGTTGCACTGCCCCTGTGCGGCCTGTACGGATGAATGGACCGGCGAATTGAAGCTGAAACCCGATGACGTCCCGATGCTGATCATGCTGAAGGATATTCAACCCGTGGGACATTATGCCTTACGCCTGATTTGGAGTGACGGGCACGATACCGGCTTGTATGCATTCGGCAAACTTCGGCAAATGTGTCAATGCGACATCTGCCGTCCCGATAAAGATCCAACCACGGACACCAAACCCTCCCGCCGTCTTCTCTGAGCCGGTTCTTTGCGACTTCCCCTCCTTTGTCTGCCTTGAGCAATAGACCAGCGTGGTCATTCTGAGCCGCAGGCGAAGAATCTGCTTTTCCCTTTCCGTCATCCCCGACTTGATCGGGGATCTAGGGGTTTTTCGTTCGTGAAGATAAAAGACCCTGGATTCCTGCTTTCGCAGGATTGACGGATCGGGGGCGGGAATGACCAAAGGGGGGCTATTTTCATACCAATGACAAAAGTAGCTATTTTCGCATCAATGCCGTCCATTTTGTACAATTTGACATAATTTGTAAAATCTGTAAAAATTTTACAAATTGTAAGGTTTTGTACAAAATGTACAAAACTTTTGATTTCGTGCATTTTTGGGGATTTATCGAACCTGCACGCGCCGGCTGGTTGGAGCCGATGGTGTTACCGCCTGTATCGTGGGCCGAGGGTCCGGTCTTCGTAGTTCGCAAACAGGCGTTTGGTTTCGGGATGGAGGGCGAAATCTTTACCGGACGCAATGTCCCGCGTGCGAAAGAATGGGGCGAGTTTTCCTGAAGGGTCGAGATAGGCCGCGCGAAGCGGGACGGAGCGCTTGCGGTGTTGGATCAGGTGGCAGGACGTAGAACGGATGGAACCGATCCAGGCGGCGACTTCCTCGGGGTTTCCGATGGAGGCCGACAACAGCAGGAGCCGTGATTGTGCCGGAGCGAAAATAATCGTTTCTTCCCACACCACGCCTCGTTCCGCGTCGGCCAGAAATTGCGATTCATCCAGAATAATCAAGCCCAGGGTATCCAGCCGCATGTCGATCTCGCCACTTGCGGCATCGTACAGCAGATTCCGCAGGATCTCGGTGGTCATGATCAGGATGGGAGCCTGTGGATTGTCACGACGGTCGCCCGTGAGAATACCGACCTGATCCGCACCGAAGAGTTGCGAAAACTCCGTCAGTTTTGTGTTTGAGAGCGCCTTCAAGGGGGACGTATAAATCACCGTTCGTTCGGCTTCGATGGCCCGTCGCATGGCTTCGATCGCCACGTAGGTTTTGCCGCTGCCGGTGGGGACGCTCAAGATCACGTCATTGGTTGCCAGGCAGTTGATGGCTTCCCGTTGCCAGTCGTCAGGCTTGAACGGTTGTGGCGGAGGCACGCCGATTCCTTCAAGCAGAGCCTGTGTGCTGATGGCCGCTTCGGTCGGGACCTGGTGCTGCCGGGAAGGCGGGGCGGGACGGGACGGCGCATCGGGCTGAAGGTTCGGCTTGGCCGCTCTATCCGGCTTGGAAGGCTTGGAAGGGCGTGGAGGTTCCGGCAGGAAGGACGTGAGCGTTGTTTCGATTTCTGACCGTTGTTCGGGTGGCAACGACAGGAGTGATTGAATCAGCCGGGTTTTCCCCATGCGGAAGTGCCGGTGCACCCGGTTTTTTGCCAGACGATGAAGCAGCCTGACGGGCAGGCCAGTCAAGTGTTTTGCCAATGCGTCGTTGGTCATCTATCTACCCGGTGCACGTGTTTTCTCCTTGTTTTTCTACGGCAATTCTTGCAGCACGTCCCGGCGCATGAGATCCATGGCGTCCCTGGCGACACCAGCCAGCCCGGGATGGGTCGCTTTGAGTCCATATACTTGCGAGAGATATTCCAGCGTCCTGGCGAGGAGCCGGTAAACGTCTCCTTCCGCCATGGTGGTCGAGCGAATCAGTTCGTTCCAGGGAAGGGTGGGTTCGGCGATCCACCGGTCGGCTATCGCTGCAACGTCCCACCTCAGGAGGGGCGGCTCTTCATACGCGGATAACGAGTGGGCGATCTTTCGCACTTGTCCGAGGGTCGAGGTCAGGGCCGGATGGCGTCCGGGAAAGGAGGCCGGTCGGTCGTCGTCATGCGCGATGCTCGCCAACACGCCGGCCAGCAAAGAGGCCGTAATGCCTTCAAACGCTCCCATCCTGATCAGTTCCGTGATGAGTAACGAATGGTTGATGCGAATCAGTCGTGCCCAGTCGCCCTCGGATGTCAGTTGGCACGCGGGTGTCAGGTAGCCGAATTTTTGCAATACTTCCACGTGTTGCTGGAAGCGGTGCCAGAGTTCGGTGCGCATGGCATGAATGGTTTTCGTCAGTCGATGTTCTTCCTGTCGGAGCTTTAGGGCCTGCGGATGGTCCTTTTGGCACGCGGGACGGGACGGGCAGGTTGGACAAGGAAATTCGTCCTTGAGCGTTTCGGTCAGGACCGGGTTGTCGGCGCCGTCCTGGTCGACGCGAATCGGCAGACGTCGTAAACGAGCGGGAAACTGTTCCAAGGTTTCGATGGCGTGATTCAGGCTCTGGGGCGTGCACCAGGGAAACCGGCGAGCCTCCGTAAGGTCGATGACTTCGTCGATTACCGCGGTCACCGCGCTTGCGGGATATTCTATGATACGTCCGCCGCTGCGCATCACGGTCAACATGGGAGCCCCTTGTCCACGGCTTCGATATTGCCGCAGGACGATGGCATGAGCCTTGGAAAGTTCGACTGTGCGACCCGGCGTCAGGAACGCCAATTGCGCTGAGATTTCCGGTGGGTCGTGCTGCGTTTTCCGGCGATGGTGCGAGCGGCGTTTCTTGGCCAGGCTGAAAGACTGCCACTGCGCAATCCAATCGGCGCATTCGCGACGGCCATAGGTCTCCAGTTGAGTTTCCACGTCATCCAGCTTTGTTTCATACGCATCGGCTCGTTGATTGAGCTGGAATTGCGCAAAACTCTTTTCCAGGATGGGTTGGATATGGTCGATGGAATGAGCTTTCAGGAGATTCAGGACCATGGGATAGGAAACGACAAATTGACTGTCGATCGGCTCCGGGTGGTTCGTGAGTCCATTCGCGATGGGGCCGAGGTCGATGTACGGCGACGGCGTGACCACGACGAACCCTACGTAATCTTTCCCGCGTCTTCCGCCGCGGCCGGCGAGTTGCTGGATTTCATTGACGGTCAATTCCATGATATTGCGGTTCTTGCGGACGCTCGATTGGGTCATCACGACGGTACGGGCGGGAAAATCCACCCCGGCGGCCAGTGTCGTGGTGGCGAAGACCGCATCCAGACACCCCTGACGCATGAGTTCTTCAACGGCAATTTTCCAGGACGGCAGGTGCCCGGCGTGATGGGCCGCCACTCCATATTGTTGAACCGTGGGAATCAGGGGATGGCCGGCGATACTGGGATATTCGGCAATCATGTGATCCAGTACGTCCGTGATGGCCGTCGACCGCGTGGGAGGAATAGGGAGTTGGCGGTGCTCGAAGCTCCCGATGGCTTCATCGCAGGCGCGCCGGGACGTCAAAAAGACAATGGCCGGGGTCAGACGTTGGTGTCGAAGAACTCGAAGAAGATCGACTGGGTGTATGGCAGGTGGCATGAACGGGAGAAAGTGTAACAGGAACTTGTCGGGAGCACAAAGGAGACCGCCAATCGACGAAGTTGACCGGAAAAGACGAGGAATTATTCGTCGGACGATTCAGGCGAGGACCGTTTGCCAAAGAAAATTTTCGTGAACGTCGTACGCCGGGCTTTGATCGCCAACGTCACCCTTTCGATTTCCTGCTGAGACGCGAGTGCAAACGACGGGGACTTGGATTCGTGCAGGAGTTGCGTGGGGATGACGCTACGATGACCCGTGAGCAGGTAACTCATGGCGCAACTCGTGGCCGCGTACGGTGCAATGGCAGGACCGAATAATTCCAGGGCCAAAACCAAAGACGCGATGGGCGTATTGGTGGCACCGGCCAACACGCTCACGAATCCCAGTGCGGCAAGGGTGGTGGGGTCCAAACCCAGTCCATGGGCCAGTGTCGATCCCAAGGTGGCCCCGTAAAAACAGAGGGGAAGAAGAATGCCCCCGCTGCCGCCGAAGTTCAGCGTCACACTGGTGGTGACCGCCTTGACTGCAAAGGCGTACCAGGGAAGGTCGTCGCCCTTGAGCGTCTGGGCAACCGTTGTCCAACCCAGGCCGAGATAGTCGTCCGAAAAAAGAAACGTGACGCCGATGAGGATGACCCCGCCGATCACGCCTGTCAGCACGGGGGAGGTTTTGGTCAAAAGGGCCAGCCGCTTTCCGAGTCCCATCATTTCCACGAAGGCAAACGCCGCCACGCCGAACGTGATTCCTGCCAATCCGACGCTGAGCAAAAAGGGAATGCTCAACGACGGGACGGATGGGAATACGGGCGAGAGGTAGGTAATTCCCATGTACGCGGCAACCTGATGCCCGACAAACGCCGAAACCAGTGAAGGGAACAGCGCCCCGTAGGACAATCGTCCGACCCAGAGTACCTCAATGGCAAACAAGGCCCCGGCGACCGGGGTGCCGAAGACGGCGGCGAAGCCGGCGCTGATTCCGCAGACGACGAGTCGTACCCGGTCAACGTCTTCCAGGCGAATGAATTGTCCGAACGTCGAGCACAACGCTCCGCCGATTTGCGCACATGGTCCGACGTTTCCTGCTGAACCCCCACTCGCAATCGTGACGATGGTGGCGATGAATTTGACGGGAATCACGCGAGGGTGGATTTTCCCGCCTTCTTGATGAATGGCGCGAATCACTTGTTCGGTGCCGTACCCTCGCGCCCTGAAAGCGAAGCGGGCCGTCATGGCCCCGGAGAGTGCGAGGCTGACCGGCAAGAGAAGAAACACGTACGGGAACGATTGCGTGAACGTGATGCTGCCCTGGAGGACGATGAGTATCAGCGTGGAGGAGAGTCCGACGAGCAGGCCTACGACAGTGGCCAGGAGAAACCACTTGGCCACGCTGAAAAATAGAATGGATAGTTCCGTAAAGCGCGTCGTCATGATGTTGCCTTTCGCAATCTTATTATCCTTGCAAATTATCCATGGCATGGATAAAACGCAAGGCTGTGTGCCGGCGACTATTTTTAGTATCCATTGTCAACACATGAGTGAAGACGTACGCGAATGACCGTGACTCCGATATTCGTGCTGCTGTGCGGAGTAGGGTTTTGTTCCTTTGTCAGCTACAACCTCGTTCGTATGCCGGCCTTGGCTCCTTTTGCCGAATCATTGGGTGCTGGTCCGGTTACGGTGGGGTTTATCGTCGCCGCTTCGACCATGACGGGTATCCTGCTCAAGCTGCCCGTCGGAACGTTGTCCGACCTGGTGAACCGCTCACGCTTGATGATGGTGGGGGTCCTGGCATTTGCGTTGCCGCCCTTCGTCTATCCGTTGGTATCGAACCTGGAAGTTTTGACGGTACTGCGGTTGGTCCATGGATTGGCCACGGCCGTCTTTACACCGTTGGCCTTGGCCATGGTGGCGGATTTATATCCCGCGACCAGAGGGACGGCATTGGGCTGGTATACCTCCGCGGCACAAGGCGGTGCATTGGTGGGCCCGATGCTGGGTGGATGGATCATCGATACGTCCGGCTATACGGAAACGTTTTTGACTGGTGGCGGGTTCGGGCTGGTCGGGCTCATCCTGTATCTGGTGTTGTGGTGGCGCTGTCCGGCTCCGTCGCGTCGCGTGAAGCTGGAAGCCAAGGTGCTTTTCTCAAACGTCCTGCATGGTTTGCGGACCGTGTTGAGACATCTTGGCATGGTTGCCGCGAGTGTCACGGAGGCCTCGAAAATGATGGCCAATGGGACCCTGATGGCATTCCTGCCGTTATACGCGTTGTCCATCGGGCTGAGCTTGGCCGAGAGTGGAGTGCTGTTCGGCATACAAGGGTTGACGTCGTTTCTCTCCAAGCCGGTGATGGGCCGTGTCTCTGACCGCGTTGGGAGGCGACCGTTGATTACGCTGGGTTTGTTGGTCTGTGGTCTTTTCATTGTGGCCGTTCCGCAAACGACCCAGTTGGTTTGGTTGGCCCTGTGCGCGGCAGGGTTCGGGTTTGGTGAAGCGGTCATTACGTCCTCATCGGCTGCGATGATTGCGGACCTGGGAAAAGCTGAAAACGTCGGAGCCGGTATGGGGTTGCGCGGGACCATTATGGATATCGGGCATGCGGGTGGACCGATCGTGGCAGGTGTGCTTGTTGCCGCAATCAGTTATACTGGGGCCTTCACCATTATCGGATGCCTGCAATTGTTGACGGCAGCAGGGTTCTGGATAGCGACAAGCCGGCTGTCGAGGCGTCTCTAGCGAGAGCACCGGGACTCGACGGAAAGGATAACCGGGCATGGAAGAAGCGATGACAACGGGCGACGTCGTTATTGGCGTATTGGCCGCGGCGGGAGTCGTCGTCTTGATCGTGGTGTTTATCCTTGTGTTTCGTATGGTTTTTCTGAGTAACGACAAGGACAAATAGCGTGTTCAGCGGGATCGTCGAAGAAATGGGGGTGGTCAAGTCCCTGGTGCCTGGCCTTGCCGGTGCGCGGTTGTCGATTTTGGCTGGGATGGTTCTCAAGGATCTTCATCTTGGTGAAAGTGTGAGCGTTTCCGGAGCCTGTCTGACGGCTGCCGAGGTTGGTGAAACGGATTTTTCCGTTGACGTCTCCGTCGAGACCCTGGGTGCAACCACGTTGGGTACGCTCACGGCGGGTGCGGCGGTAAATCTCGAGCGGGCGTTGAAACTGAATGACCGTCTGGGCGGACATCTCGTGACGGGGCACGTGGACGGGACAGGTATCCTTCGGGAGCGAACGCAAGCGGGCAACACGTTGCTGCTGACCCTGGAAGTGTCTGAGCCTATTTTGCGGTATTGTATCCCGAAGGGGTCGATTACCGTCGATGGCGTCAGTCTGACCATCAACGGCGTGTCGGAAAACGGGGTGTCCGTGGCGATTATTCCACACACGGCCAAGGTCACCACCTTGGGCATCAAACAGCCCGGGGATGCCGTCAACCTGGAGTCGGACCTGATCGGCAAATACGTCGAGCGGCTGCTTCAATATAGCGGCAAGTTGCCGGAAAAAGCGGCTCCGGTCATCGACCGGGACTATTTCCAAAAACGAGGATTGACGTAGGGCAACGAGAGACGATGGTTCCCTCGCTGATCAGAAAACTTCCGGTGCCCCTTCGCGTCCTGTTTTTTGCCATGCTTGTGGCCGTGACCATCCCCTTGATCTTGTGGCTGATCGTGCAATTCTACGAATGGAGTTGCGCCACCTGGATCACGTGCCAGCCTATGGGCGGGCAGTACTGACTTATAAAACTCTCGCCCTTGGCGGGAGAGGGTAGGGTGAGGGGGAGAATCGGGGTAGGTCGGATTACCCCTGAGCCCTTCGGCAAGCTCAGGACAGGCTTGTCGAAGGGCGTAATCCGGCAATGTCAGCGTATGTCCCAAATCATCAAATACGTTTTGGTAAGGAAAGGGTTAATGCGATCTTGCAATCAGGATCACGGTGGTATTGTCCACTCCGCCACGATCGTTGGCTTGATCGATAAGTGTCCGGCATTTGTGTTCCGGTGTTTCCTCGCGCATCGTAACGAGGGTGTTCAGAATCTGCTTGTCATTCAACATTTTGTTCAGGCCGTCGCTGAACAGCATAATTTCATCTTCAAGTTGAAGTTTCATTGCCGAAATATCTGTTTCAATTGTGGAATTGACTCCAATTCCTCTAGTAAGCTTATGTCCGAGCGGATGAGTGGCCGGCGTTGATTTCGGTAGTCGTCCTTGCTGTATGTATTCTTCCAGCACGGTGTGATCCCGGGTCAATGCGGAAATCTCTTGATCCCTGATGAGATATGCACGGCTGTCCCCGGCATGGGCGACCCACGCCAGAGGGGAACAGGGGGCAGGCAGAAAGAAAAGGACCACAGTCGTTCCCATCCCGGCGAATTCAGGGTTGGCTTCGGCATGGGCAAGAACGGCTTCGTTGGCGTACTCGACCGCCGACTGCAAAAGAGAAGGCATCTCGTCCACCTTGGTTGTTGAATGGTGCCCGGCATGTTCCGTGATGTAGTTATGGATGGTTTCCACGGTTATTCTGCTGGCGACGTCGCCTCCCGCATACCCGCCCATGCCGTCGGCCACTATCCATAACCCCAGTTCATTCGAGATCAGGAACGCATCCTGGTTCGTGGGTCGCACAAGTCCGGTGTGTGTGGCACCGGCTCCATGCCATTGTACGGTCCGGTCCATGATCAATCGCCGCCTGGTCCGTGCCGTTCCCGAAGGGCTTGATACAGATATTCGGTAAGCGGCTCGAGATTGCGGACGTCCGCTTCGTTGTATTGAAGCAGGGTTTCGCCGGCCCGCTCATCTCCGGCTTGCCAGGCATGCCACAGATTGACGGCATCCCAGCCATTCAGCCCTTGTACATCGTCGGAGCGAGACAGCCCGAGTTTTGCTTCGATATGCTTCAACCCGCCTCGTAGCCCCAAGCGCCTGGCGGCGAAACACAGGTCAAAATGGGCATGAGAGAGATCCAAACGGGGGTAGCTGGCTCGCAAATACGGCAGGTCGAACCCCGATCCGAAAAACGTGACGATCAGGTCATAGTTGGACAGTTCCTCCTGCAAGCGATCCAAAGTCAGGTTTTGATGGCGAACCAGCGTGGTCATCGTGTGATGACCGTACAAGCCGACCATGGTAATTTCGCCTTCTCCGGCAGGGTAGCCGTTGGTTTCAATGTCCAGAAAGACCGTTCTTTCGCGAAAGGCTTCAACCAATCGCCAATGATCGGCTGCTTTGAATCGTCCGGCCACCTTGCGCCATTGCGCGCGTCGCAAATCCTCCAAGGCTCGTTCAACTTCACGATCATAAAGCGCTTTTCGTGCCGGACCGATACCCAGGGCGGTGGTAGTCTTAAGGAATTGCCGCCAATGGGTGATACCATCGTCCCACAGCCGCCGTTCCGTGGTCTCTCCGATGCCCTTGAGAAAAATAAACGAAGATTCAAGCATGCCCGCACCACGTGCCCCTGTTCTTGGGCTCCCGTTTGAGACACGCTACAGTCGGTTTGGGGAAAATTCAAGAAGGATGAATCTTAACCCACAAATCATAGGAAATATGGGCATGTATTACACATGCTATAAGTTGTCGTGCATGGGGTGGAATGTTATGCCTACGGCACGCAATGCTCGCGGTATAGATATTATTGCCTATAACAAAAGCAATACCCGTTTCATTGGTGTCCAAGTTAAATCGTTATCGAAAAGAAATCCTGTTCCTCTTGGCAACAGTATCGAGAAGGTAATGGGTGATTTTTGGATTATAGTAAACAATGTAGCTAAGGAGCCAAATGTTTTTGTGATGTTTCCAAAAGAAGTCAGGTCTCTAGCGCATCGTGGCGAGAGAAATGGAAAAATTTCGTATTGGCTTCAACCAACCGCTTATGACGCACCACAATTCAGAGAAGCGTGGCATAGAATAGGTCGTGGAGATGAACAAATGAGTGATGTAGATCTGGTTAGCAAAGCGTAACCCGACACCCTCACTACGCATTCTATGGGTTTTTGGGGTAAAGAAATCGCGTCGATCGAAAGGGTCGTGCCAACATGAGCCCCGATAAGAAACCTGTTTCAATTCCCGGCGACAATCCAATTCAAGAACCTAAATGCGATGTCCTAGGCAGACTGGACACGGCCAAGTCTTTCTCCCGGCAGGTTCTCGAACTAGATGTGAGCGAGGGCGTCGCCGTCGGGGTTTTTGGACCATGGGGGTCAGGCAAGACCTCGTTTATCAATCTTGCTAAGACAGAGTTCAAGCAGGCTGGTATTCCTATTCTCGACTTCAACCCGTGGATGTTCAGTGGTACGGAGCAGCTTGTTAAACGGTTTTTCGCTGAACTCACTGCCCAATTCAAGATTCGCGCTGATCTTGTGGAGATAGGATAATCTCTGGAAAATTTTAGCGAGATGTTGTCTGGAACGGCTTGGGTACCTATTGTCGGTCCATGGACGGAGCGACTTTCCATGACAATGAAACTCCTTTACAAACTTTTTCAGCGTCAGAAAGAGGGGATTGTCGAGTGTCGTGACAGGGTCAGAAAGGCTATTGAAGATCTTGATAAACCGATTGTCGTTGTGCTCGACGACGTCGATCGATTGTCGAGATCCGAAATCCGTGACATCTTCAAGCTGGTACGGCTGACGGCGAGCTTTCCGAACCTCATCTATATCATAGTCTGTGATCGGATTCTGGTCGAGCAGGCACTTGATGAACAAGGGTTTTCTGGACGTGACTATCTGGAGAAAATTCTTCAACTGCCGTTCGACCTCCCGAAAGTGCCTCGCCATCTTCTCCACGAACAAATTAACGCCGCGATTAAAGACGCCCTCGACGGTATAGAAAATCCTGGTCCGTTCGACAAGAAAGTATGGGAGGATGTTTATCCAGATCTCGTCGGTCCACTTATTCACAACATCCGAGATGTTCGCCGCTACGCCGCTGCTATCAGAGGGACAGTAGCTGGCCTCAACGGTCAGGTAGCACTAGCTGATGTGCTAGGGCTTGAAGCAGTTCGGATATTCCTACCCGATGTCTTCAATCTCCTTCCCGGCGCAATCGATGGCCTCACCGCAACCGCCTCATCTCTTAGTAACTCAAGAATTGCCGACGAGTTCGTTGAGAGATATAGGAACCCCGCGGTCGAACCGCATGTACATCGGAAAAAGCAGATCGAAGCACTAATCGAAGCGGCCAAACCTCGCGACGGAGTAGTTAAAGGCATGTTTCACCGCCTTTTTCCCGTTGCTTGGCATCACATACGTGACACTGAACTAGGTGATCGATATCAACAATTGGTGAGCGAACAACTTAAAGAGCGCCGTGTGGGCCATGAATGCTACCTGCGATTCTATCTGGAACGTGTGGTGGGTCATGATTTGCTAGTTTTTGCTGACGCAGAGCGAGCCTTCGCATTGATGGCTGATTATGAGGCTCTGGAGAAATTCATTCGTTCGCTTGCTCCGATGCGATGGCAGTACGTTATTTTTTATCTGAAAGAATTCAGAGATCGGTTCGCTTTGGAACATGTGAATCCAGGGATCATCGTGCTCTTGAATCTATTGCCGGATCTTCCTGTAAACAATGTTGCATGGCATGAAGCAAGGATGATTGTCTGGTCCGTTATCCGTATCCTTCTGGATTTGCTAAATGGTCCCGACGCGGTTAAAGATGCTGTTCAGCGCATTCTTCCCAAGTTGCCATGGTTCTCTTCCAAGATCGATTTGGTTCGTCGCCTTGAGTCACAGACGGGACTAGACGAGTTCAGGAGAAGGTTGCGTGACGAAATTCGTTCTGCGTCTGTTGACGATCTTGCCAAAGACCGAAATTTGGCAGAGGTATTTGAATTTGCCAAGAACAACCTGGATCCATTGGAAAACTCGCTTGATATTAACGATTCGCCCAAACTGACCTTTGCTCTCCTTCGATCTGTTCAGACGGAGGGTAATAGTGGCTTGTTGGGCGACCGTGCAGTTCACCGATCTACAGACCTGCAATGGAATCGACTCGTTGACCTCTATGAAAGCGATGCGGTGTTGAGAGAGAGGATTGAAAGCCTGTCCAAGCAGTTCGAAGACCTGAAGCCATGGATTACAGAAAGCCTGAAGATGTCGCCTGATGACGCCGAATCACTTTTTAACCTTGTCCAAAAATATGCGAGTAGGCAGCACCCCATCTCAAACGACTGATCCGAATTCCAAGAGGCCCTTTCTTGCGTTGGCTTTGGGGGCACGCTACAGTTGGTTTTGGGAAAATTCAAGGAGATGGAACAATTGTTGGACGTTCAGCCATTGTGAATCGGTTATCAGCAATCTGCTGATTGCTAGAGGAGGTGTTATGAAACTTAAGGTCATAATCCATGAAGCAAAAGAAGGCGGGTACTGGGGTGAAGTGCCGGCTATTCCTGGTTGTGCAACACAAGGGGATACTTTTGATGAACTATTGAGTAACTTATACGAAGCTGTTGAAGGTTGCTTGTCCGTGGATGTTCAAAACATTGAAGTATCTCCAAAAGACAAAGTTATGGAGATAGCCGTTTGAAGATTATCAGCGGCAAAACACTATGCCGTCTTCTTGAAGACAAAGGATGGGAACTTAAGCGAATTAGCGGAAGCCATCATATCTATGCCAAGCCAGGCCTTAGTGCTCGCGTTTCAGTTCCAGTGCATGCAGACAAGCCTTTGAAAACAGGGCTACAAAGACATTTGATGAAAGTCGCGAGCATTGAAGAATCTGACTTGTAAGTATCGCGGAACAATGGTTAAGTCTGAACAGATTTCGCCCAAAAGGACAAAACATGAAAAAATTCTACACCGTTACAGCATTCATGCTCATGTTGCCGTTAGTTGCGCATGCAGAGAATCAACAAAAAATTTCCAAGCAACAATTTGGGACGAAATGGCCTCTGTCTGTATCTTCTGGCATAGTCGAATGTCTACCAATTGGACGTGGTGCTGTAGTATTCAAATCTGAAGAAAAAACATACGCATTGAATGGCATAGCCAAAGGAGTAGCAGAGAAGCACGGATTTTCCAACATTGAAGAAATATGGCTAGATGATCCTGAGTTCCACAAAATAGCAGAAGAGGCTGCTAGAGTCGAAGGCGTCCCTGTTGAGAAAGCCATCAAACTTATGGGTGGTCCTACTAAAATCAATATAGCACCGGTGCTGGATTCAGGCACTCGTCTATGCAACAGGTAGTTGGCTTAATTAGTGGTGTGGGTTGGGTTGCAATGCGTAACCCGACACCCTTACTTCGTTCAGGACGATCACCAATCATACAATTGTTGGATTACGCTACGCCTGTCCTGAGCGTAGTCGAAGGGCTAATCCAACCTACAACGCTTTAGACGATGATGCATAGAAAACAACATGCCGGTTATCAGTAGATTTCTCGGAATTGTCATCGCCATGTTTTGGGATGATCACGTTCCCGCGCATTTTCATGCGAAGTATGGCGAGTATGAGATAATTGTTCACATCCACACGGGTGTTGTGGAGGGACAATTTCCCAAACGAGCACTTCGACATGTGATAGAGTGGTACGAGCTACATAAAGACGAACTTTTGGATAACTGGGAAAGGTGCCGTAGGAAAGAGGCGCCGAATCCCATCGAACCGTTGGAATGACTCAATGTTTCTCCATGTGACACATGCAAAACCACTCAACGGCTACCGGGTAGCAGTAGGTTTCGACGACGGACGCGAAGGCATCGTGGATCTCACGGAGGTATTTGAAGGACCGGCGTTCGAGTCATTGAAGGATCCGGACGTGTTCAAGACGTTTCGAGTTGACGAAGAACTTCAGACTATGGTGTGGCCCAACGGCACGGACTTGGCACCGGAATATATCTATTATCAGGCGTTTCGAGACGACCCTGAACTCCAGGCAACCTTCCGTAAATGGGGCTACATCGTCTGACCCGGCCCTCCGTACGGATTACCCAACCGTTATGCGGTTATGAGAACGACTGTGAGCTTGGTTGCTGGATAAGACTTGGTAGACATCGATATTAAAATCAGATAATATGATTTTATGTTTTTGTGGAGGTTCTATGATGGCACATACACTCTCTGTTACTGAAATGGCTCGTCACTTCGCAGAATACATCAACCGCGTTGCCTACCGTGGTGAGAGTTTCGTGCTCGTGCGTGGCAATAAACCCATGGCAGAACTCCGCCCGCTTCCTGTAGGGAAACGGCTTGCGGAACTTCCCTCGCTGTTGGCATCGCTTCCCCATCTCTCCTCAGCCGAAGCCACGCAGTTTGCCGACGACCTTACGGCGGCTCGAGAGGCGCTTGCTCGTGCGGAGGTTCGTAATCCGTGGGAGTCTTGATTGACGCCAGTATCCTGATTGATTATGAGCGGAAGCGTCTCGACCTAGAGCGCCATTTGGCACAACGACAACAGGAAGAGTTTTTTCTCTCGGTCGTCACAGTGAGCGAACTCCTCCACGGAGTGCATCGTGCGGTACATTCGAAGATTCGGGCGAAACGTTCAGCCTTTGTCGAAGCACTCCTTGAGCGCTTTGCCTTGTTGCCGATAGATCTGGCGATCGCCCGAGCACATGCGCAAGTGTGGGCAGAGTTAGCCGTAGCGGGCAGGATGATTGGACCGAATGATCTTTGGCTGGCAGCCACGGGTCTGGCACACGGCCTGACCATGGTCACGGCCAACGTTCGCGAGTTTGCTTGCGTCCCTGGTCTTGTAGTCGAAGTATGGGGAAACCTAGTTGAGCGTGACGAACCACGCTGAAATTTTCATTGAGAGTGACAGGGAAAAGCATTGGCTCTTTTGGGAAAGGAAGTGACATACGGACATGGACGACAAACCGAAACGGATTAAGATTACGATTGGCGGCGTGACCGTGGAAGCCGCGTTGAAGTCTACGCGAACGGCGCAGGCCATCTATGATGCTCTGCCGGTGGAAGCCAACGTGAATCAATGGGGAGAGGAATTTTATTGCCAGATTCCCGGAGTCAAGGACTACCGTGAAACCGCGACGACGAACGTGAAAGTGGGCGACGTGGCGTATTGGGGGCTTGGGGGGGCGTTGGCGGTGTTTTTCGGACGAACGCCGATGAGTATCGGAGAAGATCCTGTTCCGGCTGACCGGGTGAACGTCGTCGGACGGCTGATCGGAGATCCGAAGGTGCTTCATGAGGCCGTTGGCGCGACGATGATGAAAATCGAAAAGGTTGTTTCATAGCGGGATGCGAGTCACCGAAGAACACATTCAATCGTTGGCAACGGAGGTCGTGGACCGTTTGCAGGAGCAAGGGCTCCTGGAAATCTCCGGGTCAAAAGAGCGATTGATCCGTGGCGTCGGGAAAGCTATCACCGACGAGCTTTCCGTGGAAGACCGGCTTCATGCCGAAATCCGGACTCTGTTGAAGCAGTACGACGCGGAGTTTCAAAGCGGCCGGGCCGATTATCAAAAGATGTTTACGATGGTGAAAACCAAGTTGGTCAAGGAGCGCGGGCTGGTCCTGTAAACGCAGGCGGCTACTACGCTCTACCTCCCCTGGCCCCTCTCCCCGATTAAAAACGTCGAGGACAGGCTTACAAAGGAGGGGAACGAAAGACCGGAAATGGTCAACGAGTGACCGAATCCATGTTTACGCTGTCATATGGCCCCTCTCTTATCCGACGACAAGCAGACCCATCTTTCGCACGTCATTCTTCAGGCTCTTCAAGATACGTCTGAAGGGAAACTTCGTGGAACTTCTACTCAAGCGTTAAAAGAAATCAAGCGGGTCCTCGCGGACTCGATGAACGTCGAGGAGCAGATTCATCGGTTAGTCCGGTCCCGCTTGCAGTCTTATTCCCGCCGGATACCCGAGGGTTCTCCTGAATGGGACGTGTTGTACGAGAAGACGTACAGGGAAGAACTTCGCAAACGTCAACTTGGCTAGCGCCAGTGAACTGTTTGCCATGAGTTGTCGAGGCCTGACGACGTGAAGGTCCCGGCTGGATCTATTTGAAATTGACGTGCTAGAGTATTCCGGTGACAGTGGTAGCGGTGCTGCGACGTTCTTGAGGAATTCCTTCGTGAACCGAGTATTTCCCTTCTTATCCTTCCGGTTTATTCTCATCGGCTTCCTTCTCATCCCCGGCACGACTGCGGCGCAGGATAAAGTTCAAGGGCACCTGATTGTCGAAGACGTCCTGGCTCGACCTGGAACCTCCGTGACGTTGAAAGCCGCGTTGATTGAAAAAGGGTTATTGGGAAACAGGGGCCTGGGTGGAGAAACCGTGACCTTTACCGTTCAAGGCCAGCATGCCGGGACGGCGCTCACTGGCGGCGACGGCCGAGCTTTTTTGGAATTCAAGACCCACATGCGGGGCAATCACAAGATTGTTGCAACCGTGGAATCCAGCCCACGCGTTGAGTCTGCGGAAGGCAAGGGGAACCTGGCGTCCTGGGAACGCCGGCGTCCGATTCTGTTGGTGGATTGTTCCGTCCTCGTTCAGGAAGACGGCTCGAACCCGTTGACGGCCCTCCCCGGCATCGCGAGTCTTGGTGGATTGGGAAAGCCTCAGGAGAATGCTGCGCACGAGCTGTCGAAGTTGACCGAATTCTATTACAACGTCGTCTACGTGCATGACCGTCCGGGCACGGCCCTGCATGAAATCCGCGCATGGCTGAGGCAGCACGAATTTCCCGTTGGGATCACGAGAATGGTTCCCCAGGAGGGAAAAGCCTTGTTGGCGTTTATGGAAAAGCTGAAGGAAGGCGGGTGGGATAACCTCGAAGCTGCTATCGGGCGAACGTGGGAATTTGCTCAGACGTTGGTGAAAAACCGGGTTAAGACGGTCATCTTTCCCGATCCCAGGGAAAAAAAGAAATATCCGCGACGTGCGAAGATCGTCAATTCATGGAAAGAAGTCCGGAAACAATTGTAACCGCCGACGGTTCTCCGGCTGGACCCATGTCCTATGAAAACCGGTAAGCCGCGCACGGTTTTTGTCTGCCAGGAATGTGGCGGTCAATCGCCACGGTGGGTCGGACGTTGCCCGGATTGCGGCCAGTGGAATTCCCTGAAAGAGGAAAGCACCGTTCGGCAGCGTGGCCGGCAAGAGATCGGAGACGGGGAAACCGCGATGCCGATCAATGAAGTGGCCGTCACCAAGGAGATCCGTTTTGCCACGGGCTTGACCGAACTCGATCGAGTGCTCGGCGGCGGCGTCGTGCCCGGGTCGATCGTTTTGGTCGGCGGCGATCCCGGCATCGGGAAAACCACCTTGTTGCTGCAAACCTTGCATGGGCTTGAGCAGCGCAATCCGCCGGTCCTCTACGTTACGGGTGAAGAATCCGCGCAACAGATCAAAATGCGCGGGGATCGTCTGGGCGTCTTGAGTTCCTCGTTATACATCCTGACGGAAACCTCACTCGAAGGCGTGCTCAAGGCAGCAGAGACCCTTCGACCCACGGCCTTGGTCGTGGATTCCGTTCAGACCGTCCACACCGACCAGGTGACGTCCGCCCCCGGCACGATCAGCCAGGTGCAGGAAGTGGCGTGCCAACTCATGTGGTATGCCAAACGAACGGGCGTGCCGGTCTTCGTTATCGGGCACGTGACGAAGGAGGGCATGATTGCCGGTCCCAAACTGCTCGAGCATATCGTCGATACCGTCTTGTATTTTGAAGGCGACAAGAGCCACGCCTACCGGATTTTGCGTGCCGTGAAGAATCGGTTCGGGGCAACGAATGAAATCGGCGTGTTTGAAATGAACGACGGCGGATTGCAGGAAGTTGCCAATCCGTCCGAACTGTTTTTGGCGGGCCGGCCTGCCAAAAACACGGGATCGGTAGTCGTGTCGAGCCTGGAAGGGAGTCGTCCGATTCTGGTCGAACTGCAAGCCCTGGTCACGGCCACGGGATATGCGATGCCCAAGCGCATGGCGAATGGGATAGAATTGAATCGTGTGGCGCTGTTGCTGGCCGTGGTGGAAAAACGATTGGGATTGCACCTGTCCGGATACGACGTGTATCTCAACGTGGTGGGCGGGCTTCGGCTCGACGAACCTGCAATTGACGTGGGCATTGTCGCGGCGATCGTCTCCAGTTTCCGTGACCATGCGTTTGACGGGCAAACCTGCTGCATTGGAGAAGTGGGCTTGGGTGGGGAAATCCGTCCCGTCAGCCAGGTCGATTTGCGGATTCGTGAAGCCATGAAACTGGGTTTCCAACGGTGCGTGCTACCGCAGGGAAACCTGACTAAGCATTTGAGTAATCCCGGGATGGAACTCTATGGCGTTCACGAAGTTGGGGAAGTATTCGATCACGTCGTAACGTCAGCTTCGTAGCCGCAGGGGAGGTGCATGTACGTGTCATGTCGCAGGCACCATTTTGTCCGGTGGGTGGCCGTCGGGGTGTTGTGCCTCAGTCTTGGCGCATGTGCAGGCCGTACCCCTGCACCGCCGGTTGAGCCGATTCCGGCACGGGCCCCCGTGTTGACTCCCCAACAAGTGCTTGCAACCCTTCACGCACGTGAAGCCAACATTACAAGTTTAAAAGGGTTGTTTCAGGCCGACGTCGAAGGATCGTTTTCTCCCTTTTCGCACAGTATTCAAGGAACGCTGTTCTACCAGCGCCCACGAGCCGTTCGTATTAAAGGCTTTACACGATTTGGTGGGACTCTGTTCGATTTCCTGTTGAACGGCCGGCCATATACCCTGCACACGGCCGGCCGCCTGTACCCCATGGTTGGGCGCGTGCCGGATTTTCGTCCCCTCGGGGATTTAGGCCTTCCGGTTCAACTCAGTTTGCGTGCCGTCGACGTTCTTCTTGGCAGACTACGATGGACCGCAGAGCAGTTTCGCGAAGTCCATGTGGCGAATACGGCCTATCGGTATACCGTGGCTCTCTCTCATGGTAATGAATCGAACGCCTCCGTGTTGCAACACGTGTGGGTGGATCATTCTTCGGCCCTGATCCAAGGCATCGAATATTATACGGCCAAGGGGAAAAAGCTGGTCACCCTCACGGTTTCGGATTATCGGAACGTGGGACCGTCAGGGCAACCGGATTCGGTGGTTCTGCCATTTTCGATTGAAGTGAAAGAATACGTGACGTCCGGATCGGTCAGATTGGAATTTTCAGAGCTTGTGCCAAATATTCCGGTGTCCGCAAAGGAGTTTGAATTTCGGTGACGCGGGTGCGCCATTCCAGGGATCCTACAAATCATTGGAGCCACGGTGAAATTGTTGGCCGTTGAAACCGCAACACGGTGTCAAAGTGTGGCCCTCATGGATGAGGCTGTCCTGTTGGCTGAAAAAAACCAGCCGAACTGTGCTTCGCACGCCAGCTCCCTGGTTCCTGCCATTCAAGACCTCCTGACCTCCTTGTCGTGTCCGTTCTCGGCGATTGAGGGCCTTGCCGTCTCCGCGGGTCCCGGGTCCTTTACAGGTTTGCGCGTGGGCCTTTCAACTATGGTAGGATTTCGAACGGTCACGGGCTTGCCCCTTGTCACCGTGCCGACGTTGGAAGCGATGGCGTGGAATTACGGGGCCTCCGAGCATCCCGTGTGTCCCGTGCTGATCGCCCGAGCCGATGAAGTTTATTGGGCCCAGTTTCAATGGCAAAACGGGCGCGCAGTCCGGTTACTGGAAGATCGGGTCGGAACGATTCAAGACGTGATGAATTCGATTCGCCAACCCACGATTCTGTTTGGCGAAGGGTGGTTGCGTCACCAGCGCGTACTCAAGGACAAGTTGGGTGATATGGCGATTGCTGGGGAGCCGGAATCGATGAACCCGTCTGCCTACCACGTCGGGCTGGCGAGCTTGGACGCGTTTCACACCGGGAAATTCGCCGGACCCCATATCTCGCCGCATTATGTTCAACGCTGTGATGCGGAAGTCCAATGGGATTTCAAGACGCGACACGCGTCGCCGCAATGATTTGACGATGACGATACGAACCTCAGCCCGTCCTGATCTCGACGTTCGCCCATTTCAAAGCCGGGACCTGGACGACGTCATCGCTATTGAGCAGGAGTCGTTCTCGGAACCTTGGACTTGGAGGATGTTTGAGGCGGAGTTGCAGGGGAATCCCTTTGGTCGTTTCCTTGGAGCTTTTCTTTCGGGCGAGGGATCTTCTACGAAACCGCTACTCGGGTACATCTGTTACTGGGTGGTCTTTGAGGAGTTGCGCCTGATGAATCTGGCCGTGCGGCAGGATTGCCGGCGTTTGGGCATCGCGAGCCATCTGGTCCGGCATGCCATAGAGGAGGGGATCACGCAAGGAACGACGCGAGCTCTCCTGGAAGTCCGGGCCGGTAATCGCGTGGGACAGCAACTGTATCAGTCCTTGGGGTTTCGGCAATACGGTTGCCGCCGGTCCTACTATACGAACCCGAATGAGGATGCTATCCTTATGCAATTGCCATTGACGAACAATATTCATCTATAAGATTCACTTCATGACAAGGGAGGGGTCTCATGCTGACTGATGACCAAATTGCCGAACACCTCCGTAATACTAATGCTGATTTTCGTGAACTCCAAGAGGCGCACCATCAATTGGATGAGCAACTGCAGGAATTGTTGAAAAATCACATTCTGACTCCTGAAGAAGAAGTGCAGAAAAAGCAGATCCAGAGAGCAAAGCTCAGCAAGAAGGACCGCATGGCCATGCTCATCCGCGAGTACCGGAATGAGCAAGAAAAAACCGCAGCCTCGTAATTCGCAGGGTTCCTTGTCAATCACCCCATGGCTACACTCGCTCATCCGTTTACGCGCCATATCCGTGACATCAAACGCCGGCTGATCATCGTCGGGGCGACGATCATGGTGGCGTTTGTCGCGATGTTCTCGGTGTCACCTGACCTGATTGAATGGTTCAAGCGGCCCTTTGCGGACGACCTGTTGTTTTACGGCCCGGCCGAAGCTTTGTTTGCGTCGATCAAGATTTCGTTTCTCGCCGGTATCGTGGTCAGCCTGCCGGTCATCCTGTATCAATTCTGGAAATTCGTGCAGCCGGCCCTGTTGCCGGGCGAACAAGGTTGGGGCATCCCTTTGTTTCTCCTTGCGACCGGCTTCTTCGTGTTGGGGCTGATCTTTTGCAATTTGGTAATCCTTCCGCTGGTGATCGACTTTTTTGTATCGTTCGGCTTGGAACGGGAACTCAAACCCGAATTGGCCGTGGGCATCTACGTGGATTTCAACGTGAAGTTTTTGCTGGCCTTCGGCTTCGCGTTCGAAATTCCCTTGGCGCTGTCCCTTTTGGCTCGCGCGGGTCTGGTTACCCACGCACATTTAGCGCAATACCGCCGGCACGCGGCCATGTTGGCGCTGATCCTGTCGGCGATTATCACTCCAGACGCGACCCTGTTTACGATGCTCCTTATGGCTATCCCGCTCATCGTGTTGTATGAAATCGGCGTGTGGGGAGCCAAGATCTTCGGCCGTATCCCTCCCAAAGTTGAAGAGGAAGAGGACGGCGACGATCCTGAAGAAGAAACCCCCATGCCAACCGGAACGGCAGGCAATCGTGTGTCCTGACCAAACGTACCGGTTCTGGTTTACTTTGTGACTGCATACCTCTTGCGTCGGGTCGCGTTCCTGTTCGTCTTCATGGTGTCATGTGGGAGCGTTCCCGTTTTGGCTGAAGACCGCGGGCACCCCGATCACTTTAAACGGGAGGGCGGTGTTCCGCCGAGCATCCAAGCCCTGGCTACGACGGGTGGGGGAGTGCTCTATGCGGGTTCGTTCGGGTTCGGCGTGTTTTTCAGTGACGATTACGGCGAGACCTGGGAAGCAATCAACAACGGTTTGGGGGATCGCTTTATTCTTTGTCTGAGTGCGGATGAGAAAGGGACGGTGTACGCCGGGACGGTACGTGGCGGCGTCTTTCGGACAAAAGAAGATGGAAAAACCTGGGAGTCGATCAAGGCCGGCTTGAGATTCGTGGAGGTCAAATCGCTGCTGGCCCATCACGGAATCATGTATGCGGGGACGGGGAAGGGTGTCTACCAGTGGGACGAAGCCGCGCATAGGTGGTCCGTCGTGGCACCCGGTCTCGAGCAGGTACTCGTCGCCAGCCTGGCGATGACGAACACGTCGCAATTATTCGCCGGTACTGCGGGCAAAGGCTTGTATCAAATTGATGCGACCAAATACGGCAAGTGGCAAAAAGTGGGCGATCCCCTGGTGGACCCCAAGGAACACCTGACCCATACGCATATTCGTGTGACGACGGTGAGCCCGCAACAGCACTTATACGTAGGCACCCAGGATGGGGGCGTGTATCGCAGCAAGGATTCAGGGAAGACGTGGAAACCCGTTGGCCGGTCGCTGCCGAATGATTCAATTCGCGGCATCGTCGTCACAAGAGCGGCGTTATTTGTTGCAACGGGGCGAGGAATTTTCAAGAATAATTTTCAGAATGCCAAATGGGTGCCGGTCAATAACGGGTTAACCGAATTGTCGATTCAAGTCATGATGGCCTCTTCGAAAGGGGAGTTGTACGTCGGGACCAGTGCAGGCGCCTTCCGCAGCCAGGACGACGGCAATCATTGGAGCAATATCAGTGAAACACTGGGCATGCACTACACGATGCCCCGGCCTTATTTTTGAAAGGAGAACGTATGTCAGAGATGAGAGAAGTGACCACAGACACCCGTGCTACTATTGCCGTGTCGTCTCAGGGCGAGTCCTGGGGAGACATCGTCCTCAAATTTTACCCGGACGTGGCGCCGAACCACGCGCAGAATTTTTGCAAACTCGCGTCGCAAAACTTTTACGATGGAACCACGTTTCATCGAGTTATACCCGGATTCATGATTCAAGGCGGCGATCCGAACAGCAAGAATGCCGATCGCTCCAATCACGGGATGGGCGGACCCGGGTATCATATTAAAGCCGAGTTCAGCAACAAACCACACAAACGCGGCGTGCTCTCGATGGCGCGGGCCCAGGACCCCGACAGCGCGGGGTCACAGTTTTTTATCTGCGTCGCCGATGCGTCGTTCCTGGATGGTCAATATACGGCCTTCGGAGAAGTCATCAGCGGCATGGAAATCACTGATCGTGTCGTCGCCGCCAAACGAGACGGCCGCGATAATCCACTCGAACGCATCGAAATGACCGTAACGATTTCGTCCTAGAATTAGCCTGACGCCTTCTTCTCTCCCTCTCCCCAACGAGGGAGAGGGTCGGGGTGAAGGGGCCTTCTCTCTTCCGTCATCCTCGACATCCTTAATCGGGGATCCAGAGTCTTTATCTTTGTTTTTTCCCTCTCCCCGCCGTGGGAGAGAGCTGGGTGAGGGGGAATGAAGGTACGAAGCGAATTTTCCAGGGAGGAAACATGAGCGAGAAAAAACGAGTAGCACTTATCGGTTGGAATCCTGATGTGATTGACTATAGGAACCTCTGATTTACTGCACTATCGGGCGTATGGCTGCGTTGTGTCCTCGCTCAACCCTCACCTATCTCTATGATAAGCTTCGGGTTTCGCTCCGGGACGCCTTGCCCTGCATCCCGCTATCACAATAACTCAGAGGTTCCTATAGTAAATGGCCGGACCTCAACCCCGAACAATTAACTGCTGCGCTGGAAGCCGATAAAAATAAGCTTAACGAGCTTGGCTACGAAGCAAACCTGCTGTTTCTCAATGATGCGGAGTCTGCGTATGAGGTCGTGAAAAATTCTTTAGTCGAAGAGAGCTATGATTGCGTGCTCGTTGGTGCCGGTGTTCGTACGGTACCCGAGCAACTCATCGTGTTTGAACGTGTCATCAACGCAGTACACGAATGTGCGCCAAAGGCAAAAATTTGCTTCAACACCAACCCAAAGGACACTGCAGAAGCTGTGCAAAGGTGGATCTGACAAGCACGGGCCGTCCGGCCAAAGTGCCCACAACTCCCTTTAGGTGATTGATGGCTGTGTGGGGAAAGGAAGGATGGATGGTTGGAGCTGGCGAGAGGAATCGAACCTCCAACCAGCGGTTTACAAAACCGCTGCTCTGCCATTGAGCTACGCCAGCTTTAGGTCTATTGTTACGCACTGAGATCGCTTTGACAAGCGATGAATTTGACTTAGAAGAAAAAGAGAGTTTCTATCATTCCAGAAGTTGCAAGTGCTCCGCCATTGGCGTAGTTTGCAAAAATGAGATTTATCGAAACTCCCATTTTCACGGAGGATATCGAGCGAGAACTCTCATTGGAGGAATACAGGAAGCTTCAGTTAACCCTACTGCTCCGGCCCACACAGGGCACTCTCATGCAGGGTTCCGGAGGATTGCGCAAGCTACGTTGGTGCCGCGCCGGTATGGGGAAGAGGAGCGGATTACGAGCCATTTATTTTTGTGACGCGAAGTCCGAAACGTGCTATATGCTGATGGTGTATCGCAAGAATGACCAAGAAAATCTCACACTCAAGCAATTGGCAACCTTGCGACGGTTGATCAAGGAGGAATTCGAGTGAAGCAAAAAGAATTTGATCGTTTGGTGACAAGTATAAAACAGGCAGGAGCTATTCGTCGTGGACAACTGAAGCCTGGACGGACGACAGATTTCCGGCCCGAAGACGTGCAGGAGATTCGTACCCGGTTAAAGAAATCGCAGCACGAGTTCGCTCTTATGATTGGCGTCAGCGTGGCGACGCTTCAGAACTGGGAACAAGGGCGGCGGAAACCGGAGGGACCGGCGCGCGCCTTGTTGCGGATCGCAGCAAAAAATCCTCAAGTCGTTGCCAACGCCTTGAGATTTTAGCCTGCACTTTTATCTAGTTCCCCTACAGGTGAACTTCCTTTTAGGTCTCTCTTACGTCATTTCCAGGAGCACCTTCAACACGCCTTTTGTGACCGCGTGGGTGAAGGCGTCCGTCCCCTCTTCAATCGAAAAGCGTTTGTGGATGAGCGATTGCACGTCGATGGCGTTTTCCCGCAGCAACGCGATCGCCTGGGAGAACGGGCCGCACCGTGAGCCTACTACGGTGATTTCATGAATCACGAGCGCGGTCATATCCACGGCGGTCTGCCCGTGGTAGGTTGACTTGAGCACGATGGTTCCTCTGGGTCGAACGCACTCACAGGCCAATTTGAATCCGTCGGCTGTGCCGGTGGCTTCGACCACGATATCGAATCCGGGAGAAAGCGATGCGGGGTCCTGACTCGTATGAATGCCGCGATCAGCAAGGATCTGCAATTTTTCGGGATGACGTCCCAACACCGTTAAGCGGCATCCTGTACGATGCAGGACTTGAGCGCATAGCAACCCCAGTTTTCCATCACCGATCACCAGGACTCTATCCGCCTCGTGGATGGAAACCTGTTCGAGAATTTGACAGGCCGCGGCGAGTGGCTCCGTAAAGACCGCTTGATCGTTGGTGATTTCGTCTGGCAGGGGATACAGATTTTCAACGGGCAGGGCCAGAAAGTCGGCAAAGGCTCCGTCCCGGCGGTCGATACCCAGGGTTGTTCGATGGGGGCAATGCGTCAAGCGTCCGGCTTGACAGGCCGGGCAAACCCGGCAGGCCGCGTTGATTTCACCGACGACCCGCTTTCCGACGAGATCAGGATGGTGCGGGGTCTCGTCAACGATTCCGACGAATTCATGGCCGAGCACTCCCTGAAAATCCATGTAGCCCTGCACCAGTTGCAGGTCTGTGGCGCAGATTCCCGCCTGGATGACCCGCACGAGGACTTCACCGTCAGTCGGAGTCGGGGTGGGGTATTGCTCGCAATATTCCAAACCGGAACGTTGGGTCAGTGCGCGCATGTAGTCAGGGTATGTGTTGTTTGCTCGTTTGCTGACCATGTCCCCCTCACCCCAGCCCTCTCCCTATTTCCTGCCTGATGCGGGAAATGGGAGAGGGGGTGTTCTAACTTACAACAAGGTGGCATGCTGGATGACCATGTCCCCGGTCTGTATATTCACAATAGGAGAAGGTGGTTCCGGTTTGCCTTTGAATAGCTGAAAGAGATTAGTGTAGAATCGGTTAATTGGGCTCAATGTTTCTCTGGGAAACAGGCAGGAGGTTCCAACCCTGACCCGGTTCCTGTGTCTTGATATTGGCATAAGCCATTAACTTCAAAGGATAGATTTTATGATTATGGAAATTTTATACGGGTGTCGCAAGGGAAATGTGGTCTTCGGTCTCACTGGTTTGGTTTTTGCGGGATTCCTGTTTGTTTTTTCCCCCCAACCGGCGTCGGCCACTGTCCCTGAAGCCTTTAGTAAGGGATTCTCCGATATTGTCGCGAAAGTGCAACCCGCCGTGGTGAACGTTGCAGTTGCAGAACCAGCCAGGTCCCGGGGCCCTCGACGCTTACCCCCCGGCCCCTTTGGAGGTCCGCCCGGACCTCCCGGACCTCCCATGCTACCCCCAGGTCCTCCGGGACGGCCACCCGGACCTCCGGGCATGAGTGCCGGGTCCGGTGTCATCATCAGTCCGGAAGGGTATATTGTGACCAACAACCACGTTGTGGAGGAGTCCACGGACATTACGGTGACGACGTTTGATGGAAAAGAACACCCCGCAAAAGTCGTGGGGACTGATCCCAAGACCGATTTGGCGGTGATCAAGATCGAAGGGGATAAACTTCCGTTCATTTCGTGGAGCGTTCAGGAGTCGATCAGGGTGGGCGACCTGGTCCTGGCCGTAGGAAGCCCATTCGGTCTGACGTCGTCCGTGACGATGGGTATCATCAGCGCCATGGGACGGGGGAACGTCGGGATTACGGAATACGAGGATTTTATCCAGACCGATGCGCCCATCAATCCGGGCAATTCCGGCGGACCCCTTGTGAACATGGCGGGTGAAATTGTCGGCATCAATACCGCCATCTTTTCCCGAACCGGCGGTTCGGAAGGTATCGGGTTTGCCATTCCCGTTGATATTGTCCAGAACATTACGAGCAGCCTGATTAAAACCGGACGTGTCGTGAGAGGGTGGATGGGGATTGCGATTCAAGAGTTGAGTCCGGCCCTGGCGCAGTCCTTTCAATTGCCGGAATCTCATCAGGGTGGCGTGCTGATTAGTGAAGTGAATGAAAAAGGCCCATCCGCGGGAGGGCTTTTGCAACGAGGAGACGTGTTGCTTGAATATCACGGCAAGAAAGTGAGAGACGTCAATCACCTTCGCAATATTGTTGCGCGGACGCCAGTCGGCTCCGAGGTTGAACTCACCATCTTACGCAACGGCGAACAAAAGAAATTAACCATGACAGTGGGAGAACGGCCGACGGATGAAATGTTGGCCAGCGGCAGAGGCTTGGCGCCTCCCGCGACAACTGAAAAACTCGACAATGTGCTTGCCGGTCTGGACGTGGCCCCGTTAACCGATGAACGACGCAAACAGCTGAACGTCCCTGAAGACGTTGCCGGTGTCGTGGTGAATGAAGTGAAACCCGGAAGTGCGGCAGAATCCGCGGGTTTGCAACAAGGGGACATCATTCAGGAAGTCAATCGGGAAGTTGTCAAGAGCTTGGACGACTATCAACGGGTGGCACCGATGATTAAAAAAGAGGAATTGGTCGTGCTCTTTTTAAGCCGGAGAGGGAATAATCTTTTTGTGGCGGTGAATCCTGAATAGCACCGTCAGATTGCCGGATCGTTCTATGTATACCTATACCGGTCATGGTTGACAGGGTTTTGGTTAGACGCAAAGAGTCGTATTGATTCATGGCGGAACAAGCGAAATTTTCCAAGTGGATGCAGGACAAGATCTTTAATCCTCTCGAGGATAAAAAGATGCCTGTTATGCAGCACTTGTTTGAATTTCAGAAACGGCTGACCAAAGTGGTCGTGGTCGTGGCTCTGTTTTTCGTCGGAACGTTTTTCTATGCCGATACCCTGGTGCAGTGGCTGCGTATTCCCTTACAGAACATGTTTGTGCCCGGAAACCTGGAGTGGGTTCCGACGGATTTGCCGAAAATTCCCTTTATCTTTTTGTCGCCGGCTGAAGCGCTGTGGCAAAACCTTAAAGTCGCCGCCCTGTTCGCCCTGGTGCTCGCTACCCCATATATCCTCTGGGAAATTTGGGCGTTTGTGGTTCCCGGCTTGCACGCGCAGGAACGCCGGTTCGTGGCTCCGTTTGTCGCAATCAGCGCCGTGGCATTTTATTTGGGGTTGGGGTTCTGTTTCTTCTTCGTCCTGCCGTTTGCCCTGAACTTTCTGATTTCCTACGGCGTCAAGGCGGGTTTCATCCCGCAAATATCCATTGCCAGTTACGTGGGATTCGCGCTGTGGTTCCTGGTGGTATTCGGGCTGATTTTTGAAGTACCGCTGGCACTCACGCTCATGGCCAAATTGGGGTGGGTGGACGCGCCGTTTTTGAAAAAGTACAGGAAATGGGCGTTTTTGGGGGCGTTTCTTTTTGCCGCACTGTTGACGCCGACTCCCGACCCGTTCAATCAATGTCTCATGGCCTTGCCGATGTACTTTTTCTATGAAGTCGGCATCATCAGCGCCGGGTTTTTCAAGAAGAAACCGGAGGCCACCGACGACGAGGAGACGGCTGCCGCCAGTCCTGCGTCAAAGGGTACCGGCACGTTGCAACCTCAAACGGCCACCGGCGGGCACGATGACGATTACGTGGGTGTCCCCTGACGTCCTGTCACATGATTGACGTTGCGGTCTTGGTCATTAACAGTAAGATCTGTTCCGGAGAAGCGGAAGATCGAGGGAAAGAAAGCCTGTGTCGATATTTACAGGACCACGCGCTTCGTCTGGCCAGTTATGAAGTCGTGCCGGAT
>JAPPLK010000069.1 GCA_028819435.1 Nitrospira sp. | reverse complement strand
GCTCCGGGACGCCTTGCCCTGCATCCCGCTATCACAATAAATCAGAGGTTCCTAAGGCTTGATTCACATGGCATAGGCGACACATCAAGCAGAGGCAAAATACAATTGCCCGTGCGTAAGAAGATCGTGAAATGTGCAAAAAAACACGGGATTCTTCCAGGAATATTCATGCAGATATTGGGAAAAAATTTCCGCTGATAGGTTCTCACTATCCAACAATCATTTTCCCGGCATCCGTTCCTCCCCTTTTCAAGCCCTCTGGTTAGCATCCCAGGAATAACCCGTTGTGTCGCATAGCCAAAGCTCATATACTGTTCTATTCTCTGCGGAGGTAATGATAAGCCCGGACCCATGCCGGGAACCGCACGATCCGAGAAGGGGTGCTGAAATGGTCGTTCCCCGCCTGATGGCAGGCAACATACTCCGGTTCCTCACGTTGTGCGGCATACTGTTTCTGCCCGGGTGTTCGCCCAAAGATCCCTACGTGCCCCCGGACCTGCTCTATCTCTTTGCCAGTTATGACGTCGGGAAAAACCCGACCGCCGTAAGAGCCGGGGACTTCAATGAGGATGGATTTTCGGACCTGGTGACCAGCAACATTTCGGCGAATACCCTGTCCCTCCTGCTCGGGAACGGGGATGGGAGTTTCCAGGCGCAAGTCTCCATTCGGGTATGCAAGGAACCGCGGAATTTGGCGGTCCTGGACTTCAACAACGACGCGCACGAGGACTTGGCGATCGCCTGTTCCGGGAGCAATCAGGTTGCGATTTTTACGGGGCGGGGTGGTGGGACGTTCGAGAAAGACGGGTTGTACCCCGTCCACCGGACGCCGGTCTCCATCGCCAGTGGAGATTTCAACAGTGACGGTCAGGTGGATTTGGTGGCGGCCCTGCGCAACGACAAGCTGCAACTGCTGTTTGGAAACGGGAACGGGAAATTCCGGATCGGGCCGCTGTACGAATATGGGGATACCCCCACCTCGGTGACCACCGCGGATTTCAACCAGGACGGGCACGTGGATATGGCGGTGACCAACGGCGGGCCGATGAGCAGCGCCGTCTCGATCTGGTTGGGCCAAGGCGACGGCACCTTTCTCTCGCCCACCGATTACCGGACGGGTAAGCGGCCTTTATCCGTCTCCTGCGCCGACTTCAACAACGACGGTGTGTTGGACCTCCTGGTAGTGAACGGGCAGATGAACACGATCACCGTCTTTTTGGGAAACGGCGACGGCACGTTTCAGGAGGGTATGGATTCAGGCGGTGACGCGGGTCCCAATGACGGCCTGGCCCGGGATTTCGATGGAGACGATATTCCCGATGCCGCGGTCGTGAACATCCAATCGGGGAGTATTTCGGTGTTGTTCGGAAACGGCGACGGCACCTTTCACTATCCCCCGCGACACTATCGCACGCCCCGAGGGCCGTTTGCCCTGACGACGTTGATCGTCGCTCCGGACCGGGGCGAAGAACCCGGCCTGGCGGTTGTCAACAACGCTGAAAATAGTGTATCGATCTTCTTGCACCATGGGTTAAAATTCAGGCAGCAGGGCTAGGCTTGCCCCTGCGAAAGCGGGGCGCAAGGAGCTGGCTGCTCCTGAAATGGAGAATGTGAACAAGCACGGCAAGGAACACCAGACGGAAACAGATCATGGAATGTCTCAAGTGTCAGGGCCTGATGATGGTGGAACGGCATTACACCACGATGACGAAACACCTCTACGCCAGGTGCCTCAATTGCGGATTCTGGTTCGATCTGGTGGACGTGCTCAGGTTCTTCTATCGCGTCGTGCGAAACGGCTATCGCGGAGCGAAAATCCGGGAAACGCTGTAAGCCCCCTCACCCCAGCCCTCTTCCTCCAAAGGCGAGGGAGGCAGCTAGCCTTTCGAAAGCAGTTTCAAGCCTTCCCGGATCAATTCGTCGAGTGACGTGAGAGCAGGACTGATTCGACTCACCTGGTCGAGGGCATTTTTGACATCGCGATGCCGGTATCCCAGGTTGACCAGTGCCGACAGGGCATCCTCCCGTGGGGCGTCAATTGACGCCGAGGCGTCGGCTGCTTCCGGCGTTCCATCCCCGAGGCAGGTGATGGTATCCTTGAGTTCCAGGGCAATGCGGCCTGCGGATTTCTTCCCGATGCCCGGAACGGACGCGAGTTTATCCACGTCACCGGCAAGCACGGCCTCCCTCAGATCGGCAACCTTCAAGGCGGACAACACGCTCAGGGCCAGTTTGCCGCCCACGCCGGAAATTTTGGTCAACAGGGTAAAGGCTGTTTTTTCGTCGGTCGTCAGGAACCCGAATAATTGAATGGCATCGTCCCGCATGTGCGTGAAGACGTGCAACGTCAGGGGCGCACGCAGGTCCGGAAGGGCGAAATACGTGCTGAGCGGGATGAACACTTCATACCCCACGCCGTTGACGTCGATCACGACCCGTGAAGGGTCTTTCGCCGCCAGGATTCCCGTCAGGTTGGCAATCATGAAGCGGGGTCACGCGAGAGGGGTGGACAGACCTCAGCCGGAGGCCGCGACTTTTTCCATCACTGCATCCGGAATGTCGAAGTTGGCGTGCACTTTTTGGACATCGTCGTGGTCATCCAGGATTTCCATCAATTTCAACATCTGTTCGGCCGGTTTTTCCTCGAGACGGATCTGATTCTGAGAGAGATACGTGAGTTCAGCCAACGACGTGTGAACGTCGGCCTCGTGCAAGGCCGCCTTGACTGCTTCGAACGCGGTGATCTCCGTGGTGATTTCAAAGCCGGCACCGGTCTGTTTCATATCCTCCGCGCCGGCATCCAGGACGATGTTCAATAGCTGATCTTCATCAAGCGCCGGCCCGTCTGCAACCAGGAGCCCTTTCTGGTGGAACTGCCACGCCACGGCCCCGGCTTCGGCCATGGTGCCGTGATTCTTCCCCAGCATGCTGCGAATTTCCGACACCGTGCGGTTGCGATTATCCGTCATCACCTCAATCAGGATAGCGGTTCCACCGGGCCCGTAGCCTTCGAGCGTGAACTCCTCATAATTGACGCCCGGTAGTTCCCCCGTGCCCCGCTGGATGGCACGTTTGATGGTATCGGCCGGCATGTTGGATTCCTTGGCTTTGGCGATACAGGTCCGCAGGGTCGGGTTCGCGTCGGGATCTCCGCCATTGCGGGACGCGATGGTCAGGTCGCGGATCAGTTTGGTGAACACTTTTCCGCGTTTGGCATCGACCCCGGCCTTATGCCGTTTGATTGTGGACCAATGACTATGACCACCCATGCCGTCGTTCCCTCGTGCAATCGTGTGAAATTCTTGCGATATGTCCCGATATTTCAGGGGCACCGTCGCTTGACTGGCATCATAGGATAGGGCATCCGACTGTGTCAACGAGATTGAGTAATATAAACTAGGCAATAATATGGTATGTGTTGTTGAGGATTATATAGGTCAGTCTATGTCCTCTTCTTATTGTAGCTGCGGCATCTTATGCCGCAATTTTTCTGGCCGCATGAGGCATGTCCCTGCCCCCGAGCAGGGATGCGGCGGCTACACATTAAGGGGCTTTTCTAAGAAAACTGGTCATTGTTAACCTCACGATTTAAGCCCCATTTTGTTGTTCGCTCGTCAAAGACGGCGAATCCGGATCGGGCCAACAGGGAAGTTGCGTGAAGGCGGGGAGGATGGTAAGGAAATTCCATGCGCGTCGTCTTTATGGGCACCCCCGCATTTGCAGTGCCGTCCTTGGAAGCCCTGGCCAACTCGGACCATGAGGTCGTGGGCGTGGTCACGCAGCCCGACCGCCCCAAGGGGAGAGGACAGGCCGTGGTGGCATGCCCGGTCAAGGAACTGGCGTTGTCCAAGGGATTGCCCGTGCGGCAGCCCGACAAGATCAAGGGCCTGGAATTCCTGCAACAACTTTCCGAGTGGAAACCGGACATCATCGCCGTAACAGCCTTTGGCCGTATCCTGCCCAAAACGATCCTGGATCTGCCGCCCATGGGGTGCGTCAACGTCCATGGTTCCCTGCTGCCCGCCTACCGGGGAGCCGCACCGATCCAATGGGCGCTCATCCATGGAGATACGGAAACCGGCATCACCACCATGTTGATGGATGAAGGCATGGATACGGGAGCCGTGTTGCTTCAGCAACCCATCCCGATTGAACCCGAAGATACCACACTGGAATTGGGCGAACGGATGGCGCTGGCCGGTGGCGCGCTCCTGGTGGAGACGCTGACGCGCTTGGCCGCGCACACGGTCGTCCCTCGCGCACAGGATCATAGCCGGGCGACGGTGGCCCCGTTACTGAAAAAAGAGGACGGCGTGATCGATTGGGCACAATCGGCCACGGAAATCGCCAACCGGATCCGGGGCCTCTCGCCGTGGCCCGGGTCCTACACCTTTCATCATGCCTGTCCTGAGCGGAGCGGAGCGGAGCGAAGGGAACAGCGGTTGATCATCTGCAAAGGCCGTGTCGATGAAAAAGGCGGCTTGGCCAGCGGCAGGCAACGACCCGGCACCATCCTGGCCGTGGGTCCGAAATCCTTTTGGGTGGAGACGGGTGAGGGCAGGATCGAAGTGCTGGAAGTGCAACCCGCGAACAAAAAACGCATGTCCGTGGAACAGTTTCTGCTAGGATATGCTCTTCGAGCACAGGAAACGCTTAGTCCGCAGCCGGAAAGTTGTGTATCGTAAACGTCGGAGCGTGTGAACGCAGTCGAGGATACTATGGGTGAGCAGACCAAACAGGCATTAGAATTCATCGGAAAGCAAATCCGCGAACTCAAAATCATTCAGCCACACCTGCTGGAAGCCGTGAACGCGATCCTGGCCAAAGAACAATTCTACAAATGGAAAAAACAGGTGGTCACGCTGGTGGGAGAACAACTCGGCGACGGCTACCGGAAACGATTGTCCAAGGACTGGTTGGAAACGGCCTTTGCCGGAGCGGACATGTACGATGAATTGAGTGACGATATCGAAATGTGCCTCCGCCACCTCTACCAACTCTCCCAGGAAATTGAAACCAAGGGGCTGCAAGGCCAGGACGAAACCCCGTCAACCTGATACCGATGCCCGTTCTGCCTCGCCCGCGAAAACGCCTCGGACAACATTTTCTCATCGACCCCAACGTCGTCCGCAAGATCTTGGAGGTCGCGGCGTTGCGTCCGGAAGACGTGGTCTTTGAAATCGGCCCTGGACGGGGCGCCCTTACGCACGCGTTGTGCGAACGCGTCGCCCGGGTGATTGCCGTAGAGATCGACCGGCTTCTGGTCGAGTACTTGGCGCACACTTGCGCGCAACAGGACGCCTTGGAATTGCATCATGGAGACGCCCTGACCTTTCCCTATGACACCCTGCCCGCAGGCACGGTCGTCATCGCCAATTTACCCTACTACGTATCGACGCCCCTGGTATTCCGGTTGCTGGAGGAACGTGAGCGCATCGACCGGATGGTGCTGATGCTGCAACGTGAAGTGGCCGAGCGCATGATCGCGGCGCCAGGCTCACGGGATTATGGCCTCTTGTCCGTCGTCACCCAATATTTGACGAAACCCCACAAGGCCTTCGTCGTGTCGGCCAGTTGTTTCCGCCCGCTCCCGCGAGTGGACTCCGCGGTCGTGTGCCTGACTGGCCGAGCCGCCCGTAAACCGACCGACCCCGGATTTGACGACGTGTTCATGAAGGTCGTCCGGGGTGCATTTGCGCATCGCCGCAAAACTCTCATCAACTCCTGCCGGGACGAAGGCTGGGAAGAACCCGTGCTCCGACGGGCCCTGGAAGAAACCAATATCGACCCGCGCCGCCGAGCCGAAACGCTCACGGTCAAGGAATTTATCGCCCTGGCTGATTTCATCCATCCTCTTTCCCTCTTCCGTCATCCTTGACCATATAAACCGGACCCCCGATTAGGGATGTCGGGGACGGATCCCGAGTCTTTTTCGGTGGTCGTTGTAGCCGCGCGATCTCATCGCGCAGTTTTCATCCTTTCTCTCACCCTCACCTTTGTCCTCTCCCGTCAAGGGAGAGGAGAGAATGGAGCAGTTTACTGATTCTTCACTAGGTAATTTGGTTGATAAAAGTCGCAGCCATGTGATAGAGTCAGTCCATGCGCCTATTTTTCAGGCCCGCCAAGAAGTCCGCCAGGCCGGCAGCGCCCCGCCCCGCCCTTCCAATCAACCGGGAAATTGTCGGTATTCTGCTCGTCACGCTGGCCGTGTTGATCTTTCTGAGTTTGTGGTCCTTTTCACTCCATGACGTCGGCTGGTCCGGATTCCCGGGGAGTGACGCGGTGGTGGAACGCGGCAGCCCGCAGAACCTGGTCGGGCTGGTGGGTGCCTACATTGCCAAGGTGCTGATTTGGCTCGTGGGCTCCACAGCCTTGGCGATCCCGTTTGTCATCCTCGTGTACGCCATTCGCATGTTCCTAACGGAACGCAAATCCGTCACAACGATCCTGAGCTCCGTACTGCTCATCATGGGGTTGAGCACGCTCGTGTGGTTGCATCATCCCGTTTCCGTACAGGTTTTGGAAAACGGGATCACCTCGGGTGTCTATGCCGGACACGCGGGTGCTTGGACAGCCGGCATGCTGGAACCCTTGTTCGGCCGATGGGGTGCCACGATCCTCCTGGGAGCCTTGATGCTTGTTTCCCTCTTGCTCATTACGCCTTTTTCCCTCTCGGCCGGATTCGAACGTATTCCCAAGAGCGTGGGCAAGATGGGGGCACTGGTACGACGTCCCGTTTTGAAGTGGCCTTCCGTTTTACACTGGCCCTCCTGGTGGAAAGACCGCTCGCAACCCAAGGCCAATAAACCGCTCAAGATCAATCGGGAGTTGGGTGGGCGAAGGGCGACCTTTTCGTTTCTGAAACAGGATACTTCCCCGGCGGAGCCGTCTCTTGAAACAGAACCCAATCCCCCTGAGACGGATTATCCCGTAGGGGACGGCCTGCGTGCCGTCCCGCGAGACCGCCCTCTTGCCGGCCAGCGGCCCGAAGCGATCCGCAAGGTGGCAGAGGGCTATCACCTGCCGGACCCCGCCCTGCTTGAGAAGCCCACTGTTTCGAATGCGCGGCAGACGGATCAGCTTTTGGAGTCGCAATCTCAAATCCTCACGAACACGCTTCAGAATTTCGGCATTGCCGGAAAAGTCACGGAAGCGCACCCGGGGCCGGTCATCACGATGTACGAATTTGCTCCTGGACCCGGCATCAAAGTCGCGCGAATCGTGACACTCGCCCACGATTTGGCGATGGCCCTGAAGGCTCCGAGTGTGCGGATCGTGGTTCCGCTGCCCGGCAAATCCACGGTGGGTATCGAAGTCCCCAACCCGCACAAGGAAACCGTGGCCTTACGGGAAATCCTGAACAGCGAGGCGTACACCCGGTCCCGGTCCAAATTGACGCTGGCCCTGGGAAAGGACATTTTCGGCCGGCCGTGCGTCGCGGATCTCAAGACCATGCCGCACCTGTTGGTGGCCGGGGCAACCGGATCGGGCAAAAGTGTGGGATTGAACAGCATGTTGTTGAGCCTCCTGTTTTCCGCCCATCCCGACGAAGTCAAGTTGTTGCTCATCGATCCCAAGGTTTTGGAATTGCAGATCTATGACGGAATCCCGCACCTGTTGCATCCGGTGTTGACGTCTCCGAAAGCCGCGGCGCGCGGGCTGACCTGGGTCCTACAGGAAATGGAGCGCCGCTATCGTCTGCTCGCGGAATACGGGGTGCGTAATATCCAGGCCTATAACCAGGCCGTAGGGGACGGCCCCGAGCCTGCCCTGAGCTTGTCGAAGGGTGCCGTCCCGCAAAAACCGGGACCTGCGCGGTCAACCCTCACGGGAGAGACAGCCGGACCACCGGCCGATGACACTGGCGACCATGACCCGGACGAGGCCCCGCAACCGCTTCCCTACATCGTGGTGGTAGTCGACGAATTTGCTGATCTCATGATGACGGCACCCAAAGAAGTGGAAGAAAAAATCGCCCGGCTGGCGCAAATGGCCCGGGCGTCGGGCATCCATCTGATCCTGGCTACCCAACGTCCTTCGGTGGACGTGGTGACCGGCCTTATCAAAGCCAATTTCCCCACCAGGATCGCCTACCAGGTCTCGTCCAAGACTGATTCCCGGACCATCCTCGATACCAATGGGGCCGAATCCCTGCTCGGGTGGGGAGACATGCTCTATTTGCCGCCGGGCACCGGCCGTCTGACGCGGCTGCACGGCTCCTACGTCTCAGACGACGAAGTTCGCCGGGTCGTCGAGTACGTGAAGGCGCAAGCTGGTCCGGACTTCTGCAACGAACCGGCGTTCCAGGAACAGGTCATCGTCGAAGAAAACCAGGAACGCGACGAAATCTATGAGCAAGCCAGGGAAATCGTGTTGACCTCCGGGCAGGCCTCCGCGTCGCTCATTCAACGTCGGTTGCGGCTTGGGTATCCCAGGGCGGCACGCATGATTGAACAGATGGAAGAAGAAGGCCTAGTGAGTGCGCCAGGACGCGATGGCCGTCGTGAAGTTCTGGGTCGCCGGATGGCACTTGAAGAAGAGGTGGGATGAAGCAATCGGCATGGATCGTGATCGGGTGCGTGTTGGGAGTGATCCCGGCGCTCGCGCAGGCCAAGGCGAGCGATGAGCTTGGAGCGCTGATCAATCGCGTCGATGCGCAATACGCGCAGATCAAGGATTTCCAGGCTGACTTTGTCCAGGAAACGCGCATTCAAGGGTTCGATACGCCGGTCCGCTCCTCCGGTCGTGTCTATCTCAAGAAACCAGGCCGTCTCCGCTGGGATTACCTGGAACCCTCGGTGGAGCACATCTACGTGTATGAGGATCAGGTGGCCATGTACGTGCCTGCCCACAATCAGGTGCTGAAGGGCAGTCTTACGATGATGGTCTCGACCAAGGCCCCACTCCGGTTGCTCCAGGGAGTCGGCAAACTGGCCGAACACTTTACCCCGCAACTCACGGGAGACGGCGAGAAAGGGGAAGGCGGGTTGCCGTTGGTGACGCTGATCCCCAAACCCGTGGCCGGTGCGCCGCCGCCGTCGCTCGTCAAGATCGTGGCGGAAATCCAACCGCGTACCTATATGATTCAAGCCCTCGCCTTACATGAGAACAATGGTAACGTGTCCACCTTTCGGTTCTCCGGCTTCAAAGTCAACAAGGGCCTGGACGACACCATCATCACCCTCACTCCTCCTGAAGGCGTCGTCATCGTCGAAGATTTTCTTCCAAAAAGCTGATCAGGGGTCCGGCGTCGTTGTTGTTTCCTTTGGTCAACCAGCAGCCGGACGTTGACTATCCCGTGAAGGCGCCTGATGCGGTAAAGCCTGCCGTGCTACCGGCAGCCGGGCGTCAGGTCATCGACCAGGTACACGGTGGCCCGTGCGCAGTCGCGTCCATCAGGAGGGCGGAACGGCGGCACCGCTCGGGCCACGGGCGGCAAGGTGCGGAGATACGCAATGAGCGCACGCACGTCTTCCTCATCCAGATTCGACGCATGGTCCCAGATCATACCCTGCCAGTGTAAGGGTCGGCCGTCTCGCGCCACGCCGCTACGAATCGCGCGGGCGATTTCTTCGTCGCTCCAGTCCCCGATCCCGGCCGTAGGATCCGGCGTCAGATTACGAGTCCAATGTGACCCGGCGGGCCGCCAACTGATTTTCTGCCCTCCGCTACCATCAGGCCCGTGACAGTTGTTGCACGAGACGATCTTATAGAGATATTGCCCGCGCTTCGCCAATGCGACCTGTTCGGGACTGGGCAGGCCGGCCGAGTCGACCTGCGGGATACCCGACGTGACCCCTGCCGCAATCTCTTCCGGGGGAATGAGATGTATCGTGGGGGTGAAGTAGAGGAAAGCCCCCAGTACGCCACCGATCCCGATTCCCGTCGCCGCCAGTCCGGCCAGGAGCCATTCCTTCACGCTTCGCGGAAAGCGCCGGCCTTGCGGCGCGGCCAACAGGAACGCCAGAAGACCCGCCAGGAGGACTACTGCTTGTCCCCAGATGAGAAATCTTTGAGGCAGGTCCGGGTACGCACCCGAATCGGGTTGGCCATAGTTTCCGGCTGCATAGGTCAGAACCCGCGGCCGGCCTTCCGGCAGGGGACCGGCAAGTTTGACCGCGAGTGTTTCCAGCACGCCGTAATGCAACGGCGGGGGAATGTGATTGCGCACGGCGGGCCGCGACTTCAGGTAACGGGCAATGGCGAGGGCATCGTCGTCGGTCAAACTATGAAAGAAGGCCCAAATCATGGCCCACGGATTCAGCAGTCGGTCCGGAGTGCGGCCCGTGCGCAACGCCGTCGCAATCTCATCTTCGGTCCAGGTCCCCAACCCGGTTTCGTCGTCCGGAGTTAAGTTGCGGGCAATATAGACGCCGTGTGGATAGACCCCAACTCGCATCCCACCCGCCAAATAAAAGTCATCCCCGCGATAGATGCCGATCGGATTCGTCTGAGTATGGCAGATCCCGCACATCTGCGCATGGACCAGATACCGCCCACGTTTCAGCAAATCCGGGTCGTGGCCGGGGCCCGCAAGCAGACCGCCAGGCTCCCAAGGCGGAACCCGGGCGAGCGATAGCACATAATTCACCACGTCCCATCGTTGGTCAGGAGTCAACACACTCTCAAAAGCCGGCATCGGGCCGGGGGCCAGGCCGGTTGTGACTCGCAACCAGACCTGTTCAGGGTCGCTCCCTCCGCGAAAGGTCCAGGGGGCCGTCAGGTCACGAGAAATCACGGGGTACCCGGTGGTTTCCTGAAAAGGAAGCCCGCCTCGCGCCTCGGGACCATGACACGTCACACAGCCATATTGCGTATACAGGGCCTTCCCGCGAGCCAGGCTTTCGGCATCCGGCGGAATGCGCGCGGGGGTCGTGATGGCGTGAGGCGGAGGATCCGTAAAGACCGAGGACAGGCCTTGAATGTACCGGACCACTGCGCGAATTTCCGCGTCACTCAGGAGATCATGAAAATACGGCATCGCACTCGCACGGAGTCCATGCGAGACCGTGCGCATGAGATCACGTTCAAGCGGAGGCTGCCCCGCGGGTGTGGACTTGTATTTGAAAGTGCCGTGAGTAAAGTTGCGGGGATGGGGAATGAGTGACGGCGCAGCCGGACCATTGCCGCGGCCATCAGGTCCATGACAGATCGCACAGCGTTCAACGAAAACCCGCCGGCCCACGGGCGTTTCGGACGCCAGATCGGAACCCGGTGGCCAAGTCATGTCGGCATAGACAGCGGGATCGGGTTGCCAGACATCCCGGGGTTCGGACAAGTCCAGTCGGGCATTGATGGACCGCCCCACGTCGAGCAAGACCAGCACCCCGACGGTCAACAGCACGACGCGGCGGCGGGAGAACCGGAACCAGGACATCGGCGAAGGCCTCTCTCAAAGGTTGGACATGTGTCAGCGAACCGTCATATTTCCACGTGGCGTCACCGCTCGGGAAGATCTATGGGAATGTAATACCAGAACCGGTTGATAGCAACCTGAGGGCAAGTGTCCGTTGCCTTCTTATCCTGTTGTCATGTGGCTCCGGAAACGTTTCTTGAGAGGCCCGTGCATATCGATCTGGGTTCCAATGAACGGACATTGATGGCGCGGCGGTATTCTCGCCCCCTTGCATTCGTGGTCGCGGCGTCTTATGTTCCTTTGCGGTTCTTCTTGTCTGTGTCCTATGTAGCCGTCGTATCTCATCAGGCAATATACTCCGGCCAACAAAATACGGCGCTATGAGATGGTTCAGCTACACGTAAGTATGGGAGAAAGAAGGAAACCATGGGTGGTTGCATGAGAGTTCAGTTGTGTCTTTTGAGCTTGGCTCTGGCCGTGGGAACGTTTCCTTTGTCCGTCTTGAGTTTGACGGGCGACCTGACCAATGATCCGGCCAAGGTGGTCGACAAATATCTGTCGTTGGATCAACGGGGAGCCCGGTTGACGGCGCACTCATACGAAGCGGTCAAGCCCTACGTGGCGTGGGAACAGGAAGAGCCGGCCTGGGAACGGTTTGTGGTGATCCGCAAGTATTCAGTTAGCGACGACGTCACACAATGGACGATCGTAAGCAGCACGGAAGCGCTCATTCCCGTCACCTTTCAGGTCCTTGGCGTTTTTCACGTGAAAACCGCCACGTTCGTGCCGGAGCCGCGGGAGGAACAGTTCTCTATTCGTATCCGAGCCGTGGGCAACCACTGGAAAATGGTGTCACCGGTATTTCCTCCGCACGTGGGCCGGAGCCGCTTGGCGGACTTTGTCAAGGACGCCATGCTCCGTGAAACCAACGACGACCGCGCCCGGACGTTGCGCAGGCTCAGGGACGATCTCGTCAACGCCGGCCGGTCATGAAACGCGGCGCCCTCACGGACTCCGTTCGGTTGGTCATTTTTGATCTTGACGGGACCCTCATTGATTCCAAGTACGATATTGCCGCGTCTGTGAACCTCACGCTCGGGGATCTGGATTTACCCACGCTGCCTACCGAACGGATTTTTACCTTCGTGGGCGACGGGGTCAAACGGCTGTTGCGCTTATCCGTCGGGGAGGCCAATGAGGCGCGCTATGAAGAAGCGCTACGGATCTTCCGCGGGCATTATCTCGCGCATTGTCTGGACACCACGCAGTTGTATCCCGGCTTGGACCAATTGTTTGACGGGCGCGATACGCGCATGAAGGCCTTGGCTACGAATAAAGCGCTGGAATACACCCTGCGCATCACCGAAGGCTTGAAAATCAAGGACCGGTTTGTCGCGATAGAGGGTCCCCTCGACCAGTCCGACCTGAAACCCGATCCGGGAATGTTGTTGCGCATCCTGGATCGTCTCTCGGTTCGACCGGAAGAAGCCGTGCTCGTGGGCGACAGCACGAACGACGTGCGGGCCGCCCAGTCTGCCGGGGTGTCTGCCTGCGTGGTCGGCTACGGCTACGGCAACCGGGACAAAGTGTCAGCCCTCAACCCCGACTACCATTGTGAAAAACCAGGCGACCTGCTCTCGCTCCTGTTCGGGTAGGGGTTTTCTGCCTTTCGACGTCTTTCCTCCTCTGGCATCACGGCTTGCTAAAGAGTAGACTGAATCAGCAGGAGCATGCTGACGACAAAACCCCGGACGCTAGAGTCGACGGCAGCGAGTCATGGAAAGGAGGGAGGCATATGGAGATCGGAAGACGGACGGTCTTGCAGATAGGGGCATTGGCCGGGTTGGGACTCATCGTGAAAGCCATGGGTTTCTCCCCGGTGTTAGCCACGACCCAAGTGGAACCGGGCGCCATCGTCAAAGTCGTCAAAACCGACGAGGAATGGAAGGCGACCCTGACTCCTCAACAGTACTACGTGCTTCGCCAGGAAGGGACGGAGCGGCCGTATTCCAATGGCTATCATGCCAGCAAGGACGTGGGCACGTACTATTGTGCGGGTTGTGCTCTGGCGTTGTTCTCCTCGGAGGTCAAGTATGACAGCAACACCGGCTGGCCGAGTTTCTGGCAGCCGCTATCGGAGCGGGTTGTGGGAACCAAAACCGATTGGAAATTATTGTATCCCAGAACCGAAGTGCACTGCGCGCGTTGCGACGGTCACCTGGGTCATATTTTCAACGATGGCCCACCGCCGACCGGCTTGCGGTATTGCATCAATTCCGCGGCGCTTCAGTTTCGGGCCGCCTAACCGTTCCCTTTCCCTATGGGAGAGGGCTAGGGTGAGGGTTTCCACGAGGGCCCTCTTCTCACCCTCACCTTAATCCTCTCCCGTCAAGGGAGAGGAAATTTCATGCGGTGTGTGGGAGTGAAGCAGACTGCCGAAGGCAGTCCTACGCCTTTTGAATCAGGCCGGATCGCAGGCACCTGGTGCAGACTCGAATGCGTTGCGCCGTGCCGTTGAGTAACGCCCGAACGGTTTGAAGGTTGGGCCTGAAGACCCGCTTCGTTTTGTTATTGGCGTGACTGACGTTATTTCCGCTCATGCGTTTTTTTCCGCACACTACACAGGAAAAAGCCATGACGATGACTCCTTTTCTTGAAACGTGACGCAACGTTCTGCTTGATACCATACCGTTGATTCGTCTGACAACCCTGTCCTGAGCCAGTCGAAGGCCCTTTGTCCGGGGCCGTTATCTATTGTACTATTCGCCCCGGCATGGAGATGAACGCACCGGTGCACACTCCCCAGGCATTGCAGGCGTTGTTGGACCGGTTGAATCGTCTAATTCAAACAGCCTATGAGAATAGAGGAAACCCCGTCTCATCCACGGCACAGCTTGCTTCGTTCGTTTCCTCACAAATCGTGGAGGCCTTGCGGAGTACGGTCTTTCCCGCCCGCGTCGAAGCGGAATTATTGGTCCTGCTTTTTTTGTTTCAGGAGCAGGGAGGTCCGGCACGGACCCCGAACCGATTGGAGACGGCCAGACAGGTCCTGGGTCGTTTATCTGCCATGGCACTTCAGCAGGTTTCAGATTCCCTGCCAAGCCCGGAACCCCACGTGAATCGTAGAGTGACGGCCGAGCAAAATGATTCGCGGGGCGCGAAGAAGCTCCACGAGGAATCGGACCGTACTCTACACGAGACCGATATCCGGTTTGCCAAGGGGGTCGGACCCAAACGTACGCTGTTACTGGAAAAATTGGGGATTCGTACGATTGAGGACGCCTTGTGGTTTTTACCCTGGCGGTATGAAGACCGTTCGCGCATTGTGTCCATTTCTCAATTGGTTCCCGATGAAAAAGCCACGATAGCCGGAACCATCCACCATGCCGGACTCCGGCGGACGCGACGACGGAACATGACTCTGTTCACGATGTCGGTTCAGGATGAAACGGGTGCCGTGGAAGTCGTGTTCTTCAACCAGCCGTATCTCGACGACGTACTCAAGAACGGGTTGCGCGTGGTGCTCAGCGGTCCGGTGGTGCGGCAACGCCGTGGGGTCGGGGTCCAAATGCGGACCCCGCAGTATGAGGTCGTAGATGAGGATGAAGACCTGCTGCTTCACGTGGGACGCATCGTCCCAGTCTATCATGAAACGCGCGGGCTGAGTTCCCGGCAACTTCGACGGATTCTGTGGGGCCTGCTGGAAACGTATGGCTCCGATTTGCAGGACCCGCTTCCCTCACGTCTCCTGGAGCAACACCAGTGGCCTTCGCTGAATGCGGCCATTGCGTCGCTCCATTTTCCCGGCACGGGTTCGGACCTGTCCTTGCTGAACGACTGGCAGACGCCGGCGCATCACCGGCTGGCCTTTGAAGAAGGCTTTCTCCTGCAACTGGCGTTAGCGCTTCGGCAGCGTATGCGTCAATCGGCGTCACCCGGCATTGCCTTCCGGCTCTCCGGGTCGTACACCATGCCGTTGCAGAAGCACTTGTCCTTTCAACTTACGGATGCCCAACAACGGGTGCTTGCCGAGATTGAAGCGGATATGCACGCGGCCCGGCCCATGAACCGGTTGCTCCAGGGCGACGTAGGGTCGGGCAAGACCATCGTGGCCCTGCATGCGATGTTGGGGGCTTGCGGGGACGGGTATCAGGCCGCCTTGATGGCTCCGACCGAGATTTTGGCGGAACAACACGTGTTGACCATCCGTCCGTACCTGGACGCGCTTGACGTGTCCGTCGCCTTCCTGACCGGTGGAACGTCGCCGAAGGAGCGGGCCGCCACGTTGGCGCGCATCGCCGCGGGTGACGTGCAACTCATCGTGGGGACGCACGCGCTGTTGGAACAGGACGTGCAATTCGCCAAGTTGGGAATCGTGGTGGTGGATGAGCAACACAAATTCGGCGTGCTCCAGCGAGGGAAGCTGCGTGAGAAAGCCCTGTACCCCGACGTCCTGGTGATGACTGCCACCCCGATCCCCCGCACCTTGGCCATGACCATTTATGGAGACCTTGACGTGTCCGTCATCGACGAATTGCCTGCCGGGCGCCAACCCATCCGGACGCGCGTCTTTCGCCACAACGCGCGGTCCAGGGCGTACGAGTTGGTGCGGAAGGAAGTCAACGGAGGACGGCAGGCGTACATCGTGTATCCATTGGTGGAAGAATCCGAAAAGCTCGACCTCGAAGCGGTGATGCAGGCAGCGGAACGCTTACGGTCCATGGAATTTGTCGGGATGCACGTGGGCATCATCCACGGACGCATGAAGTCGGATGAGCGAGCCCAAATCATGAAAGCGTTCCGGGCTGGCGACGTCCACGTCCTGGTGGCCACGACGGTGATCGAAGTAGGCGTGGACGTGCCCAATGCCACGGTGATGGTGATCGAACACGCCGACCGGTTCGGGTTGGCCCAACTCCACCAGCTTCGCGGTCGGGTCGGGCGGGGCGTGCAACGTTCGTTCTGTTTCCTGATCAGTTCCGCAGGCAGGCGTTGGGATTTGGGCACGGATGTACCGGCGCGGGGCACGTTTGTCCCGGCGTTGCCTTTCCCCTCGGAGCCTGCCGCGGAACGCCCGCGTAGGCCGGCCGGACCGACGCAAACCGCGGGGCAGCGCCTGAAGGCAATGGTACAGTGTGCCGATGGGTTTGCGATTGCCGAACAGGATCTTCGAATTCGTGGACCGGGTGAAATGATGGGAACGCGGCAGTCCGGGATCCCCGAGTTTCGCGTAATGAACCTGGTCCGGGATGCCACGGCCTTGGAGCAGGCCCGGCAAGAGGCGTTCGTCATGATAGAGCGGGACCCGCAGTTGTCGCATCCGGATCATCAGTTGCTCAAATCCACCGTATTGCGAAAATGGCAAACCAAATTGGAACTGGGAACGATCGGATAAAGCCGATGCAGGAGTCTTATCCTTCGTTGCGTGATGCAAGAACTGAACGCCGCACGGTGTGTGGTCAGCGAGTACGGGGTACGGGAAGGAGTCCTGGTAAACCTCGCCCGCTCCTGGAACCTGTATCCATAGCACTTTTCTAATACAACCGTTGGATAAACAATGAAGTTTTGTTGAATCTCAGATTAAGATCAATGCATTGATCTTAGCCGATCGTTCTGATATTACATACTTGGCAAGACCAAGCCTAGCGGGATTCCCGATGAGAGACGTTCCGAAAGCTCAGATATTAAAGCGAATTGAATTTGAAAATCCCTGGTGGGATAGGCCTCATGAGGTGCCCTCGAACTATACCCAGTGGAAGCCCCGACCCTATTTGGAACTCTTTTATCCCCTTATCGAAAGTCAAAATATTCGACGAGCAATTCTTCTTATGGGCCCCCGACGAGTCGGGAAAACCGTCCTCATTCATCACACCATTAGTCGGCTCCTGCAAACAATTCCGCCAAAGCAAATCGTCTACTTTTCCATTGATCACCCTTTGTACAACAGCCTCGGCCTCGAGCAGCTTCTGGAATTTTTTGGTGAGGTCAGCGGGACTGACTACAAGACAACTCCCACGTATGTCTTTTATGACGAGATTCAGTACCTGAAGGACTGGGAAATCCACCTGAAGACACTGATGGATGCGTTCCCTGCGGTGAAACCGATCACGTCGGGTTCCGCTGCAGTCGCCCTACGGCTGAAGAGCGTAGAATCGGGTGCCGGAAGGTTTACGGAGTTTCTCCTGCCTCCACTCACGTTCCATGAATATCTGACCCTATTGGACAGTTCCAAGAAGCCAATGCCCAAATTGAAGCGTCCAAAGTTGTCGAAGGGGCCAAACTTTTCCCACGCACAGGATATCGAGCATTTGAATAAAGTGTTTGTTGATTACCTCAACTACGGCGGGTATCCGGAGGTCGTCTTTTCAGCCGATATCCAGAAAGATCCGGGGAGATTCGTCAAGGCGGACATTGTCGACAAGGTTCTCCTACGCGATTTGCCGAGCCTCTATGGTATCCAGGACATCCAGGAACTGAACTCGTTATTCACCACGCTTGCGTTTAATACGGCCAACGAGGTTTCCTTGGAGGACCTGACACAAAATTCCGGTGTCGCGAAGAATACCATTAAACGATACATCGAATATCTTGAAGCTGCTTTTTTGCTTAGGGTGCTTCATCGGGTTGACCAAAGTGGGCGACGGTTCAGACGGGCAAATTTTTTCAAAGTGTACCTGACCAATCCGTCGATCTATTGCGCCCTGTTTGCTCCGGTCAAATCCCATGACGAATCAATGGGTTCATTAATAGAAACGGCAATATTCTCCCAGTGGTTTCATGCGGATATATCCAGGTTCCATTATTCCCGGTGGCCTGGCGGAGAAGTTGACATGGTCTTTAGAGGGCCTGAGTCGACCATCCAATGGGCCATGGAAGTCATGTGGTCCGACCGGTTTTCGGAAGATTCCCATGAACTCAAAAGCAGTCTCCGCTTTTGCCGTTCAAACGATCTGAGAGACATGCTCGTCACGTCAAAACAACAGAAAACCTCCAAAGTGATTGACGGGGTCAACTTTGAATTTGTCCCGGCGAGCGAATACTGTTACACGGTTGGATACAACCTGGTGATGGGCAAGAAGGCCTTTCAGCCCGAGCAGACGTCATTGTAACTTACCGTTGGCTATACCAGCGGAAGCCTTGGGATTCCTTGTAGGCGGGGCGGTGAAACCCGCCGGGTTTCTCCAGAATCAGGGTTTTGAAATCCCACAGCCCGAACCAGGCCGGATCGAGGACGTTGTGGTAGTGCAGGCCGGTCAGTTTGGCCAGCGTCTCGCCGAGTGCGGCCTTTAATTCCCCTTCAGTATACGCCCGCACGGCGAATGCCCTGTCCTCAGCCTCCTGCAGGCGCCGGATGGCGTAGGCGGCACCGGTGCACAGGACTTGCGTATCCCGTCGAATCGAGAGCAGTTGGGGTAGCGCACAGTATTGTTCACGAAAGCCCAACCACCTGGCCGCGTGGCGCAGGTAGGTATATTGCACTTCGTATTCCGTATGCCCGGGAAGCCGCACGGGGTCCGGCCAGCCTGAATCGATCCCGAACTCAATCAGCAACGCCCGCCCGCCCGGTTTGAGCACGCGCCAGAGTTCTTGCAGGAATTGAATGGCGCCGTAGTTGAAGATCGCTTCGTCGGGATACGGGGTGTCCAGGTTCAAACGGAGTTTCCGGATCAGGTCCAGGCATTGCTGATGTTCGGGAGTCGCGCCCTTGCGAGTTTCCAGTTCTTCTTTGGATAAGTGGACCGGGGTCATATCCGCCAGGTTTTCATTGTCGATGACCAGGTCCACGCTGGACTCGGCGAGGGGTAACTGCTCCGCGTTCGCGTTCAGGACTTTGGCGTTCCATCCGGCTTTGCCGGCTAACGCGAGCTGGGATTGCAGAAAGGCCCGGGTGAGATCCAGAAAGATGTATTCCACGCCGCGTCGTTCAACCCGCGAAAATTCCTTTGCCATTTCCTGGGACAGGTAGCCCAGGCCCGCGCCCACCTCCACGACCCGTTGGGGTTTCGGACTCCACCAGCCCAACTGCCGGAGGGTTTTGGCGAGCAATTGGCCGTAGGAGAATCCGTGCAGCGCTTCACAAGGTTCCCGGAGAAGATGCGAAACCGTGGTTTCCACGATTTCAAAATGGCCGTGATGACTCTGAATCCCCTTGTGATGAAATTCCGTGAGGTGTTCCTCGCTTTCGACCGCTACGTTTTCATGCCATTGTTCGCGTACCTTCTGGAGGAGGAGGTCCCACTTTGCGTTGACGCTGTGCCCGCTGGGCGGTTCCGTTCCGAAATAACACAACGAATAGCGGGGTAAGGACCACCGTTCCAGAAACCACCGGCCGGTTTCCTGGTTGGTGCCACAGATCCATTTGCCGAATTGATCAAGAAGCGCACTGATCGACAGGCGCCCATCCATGGCCCCGAGGAGGGAGGCACCCATCCGGTTCAGCCGGACCAAAGGCAGGTCTTCATCCAAGGGTGTGACCCACCATTCCTGCTCTCCGTGCTGGTAGACCACGAGGTCCGGCATACGCCAAGCCCGCTGTTGGAGTATCTCGCCTTCCAGGGTAAGGGGTTCAAGGGATGGGACAGGGGAAGTCATGCAATCAAGCGAGTCAGGCGGGGTTGGCATCAAATACCATCCGGTACATGCCTGCCCAGAATTCCATCCAGGCATCGGCGGTTTCCCTGGCGCCCGCGGCCGCGCGATGCAAGTCGTCTTCGGACCGGGCCGTCTTGCGCACGGCCTCGACCAGCCAATTGCCGTGGTGTTGTTCTTCGGCCAGATGTAACGTAAAAAATTCCAACTCGCCGGGCTGAAACTGCTCATACTGTTCGAGACCCGGCACGAAGTATTCGAATTCGGACGCCGCGGTGGTTTCGACGGCCAAGGCCGCGCCCAGTGCGGTCAAATGACCGGAGTCAAGGTATAGCCGCCGCAACGTGTCAAGGTAAGTCGTCACTTCGGGGATCGGGACCGTGCATTGGAGATCCTGCTGCTGCAGCCCGATGACAGACGCAAACCGTTCCAGTTGCCGGATGTGTACGCGGTCGGGTGAGCCGCTGCCCAACTCCGAGAACAGGGTCTTGGCCAACTTGGTTCGCATTTCCATCTCGTGGATCGGGGTGTGGTATAGCAGCCCTTCCAGGACCTTGACGAAATGGAAGCAAAAATAGTGGTACTGTTGGACAAAGGCCCGGAGTTGTTGCGGCCGGAGTTTTCGGGATTTGAACGTTCGGAAAAATTCGTTGGTATTGACCGGATGCGCCTGGAGTTCCAGGACAAGCGATTCGACGTCGGAAGGGATAGCTTGAACGGGGCTCATGCAACTCACATCAGAAACGGCCGCTCACTCATCACAATGGCCAAATCCAGATTACACGATGCCCCCGACGGGTCGCAAGGCAGCCGCTGAGAAGACGCTCGCAGGCTATTCTTCGCTGACATTCGTTTGTTGACAATTGATATGAAAATAGGCTTACAGAACCCTCTCCCCATTGTGGGAGAGGGCAGGGTGAGGGGGCCAGTCGAGGTAGATCAGGTTAGCCCTTCGACTACGCTTCGCTACGCTCAGGACAGGCGTAGCGTAACTCAATAACGGAACTGCCATTTGCTTGTTTTTCCGCATTTGACATGATAAAGTGTTACCTATTAGGTAACTAAAATGTGCCATAAACGTGGAAATCGCCTTCCGGACAAAAAAGCTCGCCCAAACGTTCAACTCTGCCAGTGCTTTCCGGAAAGACTACAGCGTTCGCATGGCGCGCACGATCATGACGCGCCTCGCAGTGCTCAGGGAGGCTCCAACGTTGTCGATGGTGCCGACCCTTCCACCAAACCGGCGTCATCAGCTTCACGGAAAGCGTGCCGGACAGTATGCCGTTGATCTCATTCATCCGTATCGGTTGATTTTTGAACCTGCCGACACACCGGCGCGGAAAGCCGGAGGTGAAATGAACACGGATGAAGTGACCGCAATCACGATCATCGAAGTTATTGATTACCACTGAAGGAGGAAACGACGTGGCCGTCACGACCTATTCTTACGAACCCGACTATGCAGTTCCGCCCGGCTGGGTCGTAGAGGAACACTTGCAGAGTCAACACCTCTCGCATGCCGAATTTGCCCGCCGGTGTGGCCGTTCCGCAAAACTCATCAGCGAGATCATCGCCGGCAAGGCTCCCGTTGAACCCAAGACCGCGCTCCAATTTGAGAAAGTTCTTGGCCTTGATGCCAGCATCTGGCTGGGCATAGAAGCCCGCTATCGGCTTCACAAGGCCCGCCATGTCGAGGCACAAGAGACAAAAAAGGAGGCTCCCTGGCTAAAGGCGTTTCCTGTTAAGGAGTTGGTAAACCGAAGCGTACTCGACAAACCCGCATCCGATGCCCAGGCGATATCAAAGCTGCTGACCTTCTTCGGTGTGGGGTCGGTCAACGCCTGGCACGCGAAGTATGAAGGGATGAGCGTTGCCTATCGACACTCGCCCAGTTTCCAAAGCGACAAAACGGCGCTGGCAACGTGGCTCCGGCTTGGAGAGCTTGAGGCTGAGCAGCAGGAGTGCGCCGATTACAATGAGACTCGATTCAAGCAGGCGTTGAAAGACATTCGCGGACTCACGCAGACGCCGGTAGCGCGCGCTCTGGAAGAGGCGCAACAACTCTGCAATGAAGCCGGCGTGGCCTTGGTGCTCCTTAAACCTTTCCCGCAGATTGCTCTCAGTGGCGCAGCCTGGTGGCTGACCCCTCGAAAGGCCGTGATTGAACTCAGCCTCCGCCATAAGACCGACGATCACCTGTGGTTCAGCTTGTTCCACGAGGCCGCCCATGTCCTCCTGCATAGCAAAAAACAGGTCTTTATCGATTGGATGCAATCGAATAAAGAAATTGCCGAGGTCGAGTCGGAAGCCAACCTATGGGCCTCGAATTTTCTCATCCCACGTGGCGACTGGAAGCAACTTCTCGCAACTTCCTCATACAGTGAAATGGCTGTTCGTCTATTCGCCAAGGAACAAGGAATAGCCCCGAGCATTGTTGTCGGGCGGCTCCAACATGAAGCCTGTCTGCAATGGCAGACGCCTCTGAACAAATTAAAAATACGCCTGGAGTGGAAGGCGACATCGTAGGGACGGACCCTGCGTGTCCGCCCAAATCATCCTAGAGTGAAAGACGAGACCATGAACAGTAAGAGGATCCAGCCTGCTTCGCCATTCAACGAAAAGTTCGACCGGCTGAAAGCCATCCTGCGCGAGATGTTCCAACTCGACCGGGGTGACCTGGACTTCGGCCTGTACCGCATCATGAACCTGAAGGCGAAGGAAATCGAAGCGTTCCTCGAATATGACTTGTTGCCTCAGGTACGAGGTGCGCTGGAGGAGAACGCCGCCGGCACACAGGCCGAACTCGAAAAAGACCTGGCCGAAGCCCGCGGGCAAGCCAAAAATTTGGGCGTTGATCCGGAAACCACACAGAAAGTCAAAGAGTTGAAAAGGCAACTTGCCGAGGCCAAAGCTGACCTCGCTGCGGAAACCGACGTCTACAACCATCTCGCCAATTTCTTCGCGCGGTATTACAATGAGGGCGACTTCATGTCCCTGCGCCGGTATTCAGGCGGCAGTCAGCCGACCTACCTGATCCCCTACGACGGCGAAGAAGTCAAGCTGCACTGGGCCAATGCCGACCAGTACTACGTCAAGACGACTGAAAATTACTCGTCCTACGTCTTTGCCGTAGGCATGGGAGCAGAAACCCGGCGAGTGCGGTTTGAAATTGCCGTAGCGGACAACGAAAAGGACAACGTCAAGGAGGCAAGTGGCAAACAACGCCGGTTTCTGCTTGCAGAAAGCGAGAGGACAAAGCCTGTTCTCAGCCCGGTCGAAAGGCCTGTCCGTGCTTCGACTTTGCCCCTCCGGGGCGACGCTCAGCGTGAACGGAATCCGTTCGCCCTGAGCGTAGCTTCAGCGGAGTCGAAGGGGGCAGTAGCAATAGACAGCGGCGAACTAATCGTTCGATTTGAACACCGGCCACTGACCGACCGTGAAAAGAAAACATTTCCCGGCACCGGGTCGAAACAGCAGGACCGAATCAACGAGGCCATCGCAAAACGGATTCTACATACGTTGCAACCGGACTGGCAGATCCTGCTCACTGTGCCCGCTCCCACGGAACACGACCCCGAGCGCACGGTGCTGGACAAACACCTGGCCGTCTATACCGCCAAGAACAGCTTCGACTACTTCATTCATAAGGACCTGGGCGGGTTCCTGCGCCGTGAACTGGATTTCTATCTGAAAAACGACGTACTGAACTTGGATGACTTGGCCTTGGGCGATGCAGCCAGGTTGGACCGGGCACTGGCCCGGATGCGCGCAGTCCGGCACGTAGCCGACAAACTCATCGACTTTCTGGCGCAATTGGAAAATTTTCAGAAACAACTCTGGCTGAAAAAGAAATTCATCCTGGACACGCAGTATTGCGTAACCCTGGACCGCATACCGGAATCTCTATACGCGGAAATCGCCGCCAACAAATCACAGCACGACGAATGGATCAAACTGTTCGCCATTAACGAAATCACCAACGAAAATTTCCCTCTCCCACTGGGAGAGAGCCAGGGTGAGGGGGACCAAGGCAACGGCACGCCCTATACCAACCCCTTGACCGTGGATTTCCTCAAAGGTAACCCCTACCTGGTCCTGGACACCCGGCACTTCAACGCGAATTTCACCGACCGCCTGCTGACAGAAATCTCCGAAGCCGGACCACTGGACGAGCAACTGAACGGCCTGCTGGTACACGGCGAGAACTTCCAGGCATTGAATTTATTGCAGGCACGATACCAAGGCCAAATGAACTGTATCTATATTGATCCGCCATACAACACCGATGCTTCAGAAATTCTCTATAAAAACGGGTATAAAAGTTCTTCATGGCTCTCGTTTTTAGAGAATAGACTCGAAGCGTCGAAAAAATTTCTTGTCAGTAACGGAATCCTGTGTCTCACCATCGACGATTTTGAATTTCATCGTTGCAAATCGCTCTTGGAAGGTGTGTTCTCTCGTGAAACGTTGCTCGGAGTGGTAGCCATAAAGAACAATCCCTCTGGACGATCTACAGGCAAAGGATTTTCAAGCGCACATGAATATGCCCTGTTTTTTGGTAATAACGAAGATGTGACTATTGGAAGGTTGTCACATTCGGAACAACAGCTATCGCGGTATAAATTCGACGATGAACAAGGAGCATACGAGTGGGTCAACTTTAGAAAACACGGTGGGACGAATGCTAACCGACAAGCGAGGCCCAAACTGTTCTATCCAATTTTTATCTCAGATAAAGATGGAGTACGATTCCCGCAAGCAACATGGAACAACGAAACGAATCAGTGGGACCTGGACGAAGCTCCACGTTCGCATGAAACTATTCTGTACCCCGTCTCACCTGATGGTTCGGAGAAAACTTGGAAATGGGGGCTGGAGACAGCAAGAGCCATGCCGGAAGAATTCTGTGTCAGGCGAGATCAAACCAAGCAACTGGGAGTCTATCGCAAATCCAGACTGAATGAACAAGGCACTCTTCCTCTGACCGTATGGGACAAAAGCGAGTACTCCTCAACAGAACATGGTACCAACCTTCTTCGACGGATGTTCGGAGAATCTGAAAAGTTTTCTTTTCCTAAATCGGTTCACGCAACCGTCGATTCACTTCGTGTTTCAAAAGCATCGGAGAACGCTTGCGTAATGGACTTTTTCTGTGGGTCCGGGACCACAGCACACGCCGTAATCGAATTAAATCGAGCGGATGATGGGGATCGTCGGTTCATCCTCGTGGAAATGGGAGAGTATTTCGATGAAGTAACTGTGCCCAGAGTATTAAAGGCCGTTTATTCAAAAGCGTGGAAGGCTGGGAAGCCCATTGATCGGGAAGGCGTCAGTCTACTTACAAAGATAATTTGTCTCGAATCCTACGAAGACACGCTGGACAGCCTGGAGGTGACGCCACCGGACTCCGCGCAACAGGATTTGTTGGCACAAAATTCTACACTGGCGGAGGACTATCGGCTGCGCTACGCGCTGGGTAAAGAAACCGCGGGAAGTGCCTGCTTGCTCGGCCAGGACTTCACCGATCCCTTTGCCTATACCTTGTCCGTGGTCCGCGACGGCACACGACGAGAAATCCCCGTCGATCTACCCGAAACCTTCAACTACCTGCTGGGCCTGCGCGTCGAATCGCGCCGCCGGATGGACGGCGTTCTTGCCATCACCGGCACGGACGCCGAGGGCAAGCACTGCCTGATCCTCTGGCGCAACCTGAACGAAACCGACAACGCCGCACTGGAGAAATGGTTCACAAGTCACCGCGCCGAACTGCCCGAATCACTCGACATCATCTACACCAACGGCGACCACATCCTAAATGCCCTGAAACAGCCGACTGAAACATGGACCGCAAAAACCATCGAACCGGTTTTTCGGGAATTGATGTTTGAGGAGTCTGCGTGATAACTAAGTTACGTGATGCGTCAGCAGATCATCTCACGTTTTCGGAACGCCATGGCCACGAATCTTTATCACGAACGACCCGCCAAGTAGAAGCCGTAAGTCAGATTAGCCAACGGTGTAACTCGACACCGTAGCACAAACTCGAATTCCGCTACACTAAATCCGCCCTGCGGAAACCGGACGTCGTCCCGACAGGTATAGACACCGCCTTATCAGGACACGGTTTGATCGTTACTCCATAACTCATATTCACTGATATCAATGTCGCTGTTCCATGCGACGGCATAACCACCTTGCTCCACTTGCACGGATTTGAATAAAGCAGGATTTCTCAAGGGAGCAAACATTTCTTTTTCCAGCAATGGCGTTACGTCATATTTTTTGGTTTGCGTATTATCAAACTTGACCAATAGTGTATGATCATCAATAACTTCGACGGACTGGACCTTGGGATACGACATGGCTACTCTGCTCATCACAAAACGGAAATCCGTAAAACTAGCCACCGAATATTTCCAAGTCAAATTTTCTGTATCACGTCTGTCCGAATGACGATATCAGTCGTAGGTTGGATTAGCCGAAGGAGTTGGACACCGTGTATCAATAACCTCCTGCCGTCATGCCCGCGTACGCGGTTATCCAGTCTTGTTTTTGGGGAAGTGGCCAAGGCACGAAGGAAAAGACAAAAGACCCTGGATTCCCGCTAAAAACTGCGGGAATGACGGATTCGGGGGTTGTTGGTTATTTTCGTATCAATGACGTAGGGTGGCAGCTATGTAGGGGCGGGCCTGTGTGCCCGCCTGCAGACAATCCTCTAGGTAAGGTGTACCGTCTATACACCAAGGCAGGAAAAGGGAGCACCCTGCCGGGATTTTTTTCAGGCCAATTGATCGTCTGTTCGGACCGATAAACGAATTGAACAATTGTTGAGTCTGCTATACAATTCCTCGCTATGGCTACCGACACGATTACCTTGGCTGAGCAATTAGAAAGTACCGGCTTGGAGCCCAAGCAGGCCAAGGGGATTGCCCGGGCTATCCACGATCATCAGACTGAGCACTTAGCGACCAAAGCCGATTTACTTGCGCTCAAAACCGAGCTTCGAGCCGAGTTGGCCGAGTTTCGGGCTGAACTGCGATTTCATCGCTGGACACTGGCGTTGATCGTCGCGCTGGTTTTAGCGGTTCTGGGCAAGGTCTGGTGAGGATCACGACCGTCTGCCGTCAAGCACTGGCCTCAACCCATTGAACGCAACTCACCTTCCTTCCCATATCTTGACCGTCGTGCTCTGCGTCACACGTGACAATGCAAAAGTCAAAGCTGATGTCGTCTGCAAATCAGGGCAGACACGCAGGTCTGCCCCTACTTGAGTCTCGCTGATGTCTTCGCGTCGTCGCTTGGTCGGGACCTCTCTCCTTCAAAACCGCCTCGTCCTGCATCGCTTTATTTGTCAAGAGTTCGGGTATGATGGCATGCGTGCCATGCTGGAACGGCTGCGCGACGTGCTGGCCGGTTTCGATGTCGGTGTGGAGAGCGAGTACGCCCGCGCGTTGTATCTTTCATCGGCCGCTCCGGTCCGGGCCGAGGAACTGGCCCGATACGACGCCAACATCGTCGCTCATAGCCATAAACTGCGCATGACCCCTGAACAGGGCCGCGTCTGGAAGCCGTATCAATGCCTCGCCCTGTTGTTCACCGAACGTTATCTGGACAGGTATTTTCACGATCCCGAGGCTCTCTGTGCTGACTTGAACAGGACACGGGTTGCACACCGGTTAACGAGAGACATGCCGGATTACACGCTCGACGACCTGCGGACCATCGCGTTTCAGAGCGCGACCGGCTCCGGCAAGACGCTTCTCATGCACGCCCATATCCTGCAATACCGGCAGTATCTGGCCGACTCGGGCGGGCGACTCAACAACGTCGTTCTGCTCACGCCCAACGAACAGATGTCAATGCAACACGAAAAGGAATTGAAGGCAAGCGGTTTACCCGCGCGGCTGTTTTCTGCCGAAGCCGGGGCCGACCTGTTTTCACACGTGGAAATTATTGATCTCAACAAACTGGCCGAAAAGAAAGGTGTCAAGCGTATCGCCGTGGGGGATTTCGGTGACAATAACCTGGTGTTGGTGGACGAAGGACACTTAGGTGCCTCGGGCAAGGTATGGCGCGAGCGCCGCAAAGAACTCTCCCGTGGCGGCTTCACCTTCGAATATTCCGCCACCTTCAACCAAATCGCGGGCAAGGACGATGTGCTACGTGACGCATATGGAAAGTGCATGCTGTTCGATTACTCCTATCGCTGGTTCCATGAGGATGGCTACGGCAAGGATTACGTCATTTCCAACCTGCCCCAAGGCATGGAAGACATGAACCGCGACGTGTACTTGCTGGGCTGTCTGCTGACTTTCTATCAACAATGCCGCGCCTGGCGAGACAAGTCGACGGCTTGGGCCGATTTCAACGTGACTAGACCACTCTGGGTCTTCCTGGGTAAGACGGTGACTGGCTCCGGCAAGGCAGATAAGGAAACGCAGTCCGACGTCGTGAGCATCCTGAATTTCCTGGCCCGGGTGCTGGCCGACGGCAACGCGATGCGCGTTATGATCAGGCAACTACTGGATGGGCAGTCCGGCCTGACCGACGAGAGTGGACGGGACTATTTCAGGGACCGGTTCATCTATCTTTCCGAACACGTGCCTGCACACTCGGTCGACGATCTCTATACGGACCTGTGCGTTACCCTGTTTCACGGACTGGGGAAACTGCACGTGGTTTACCTGACCGCGGGCGAGGGCGAATTGCATCTGCACGCCGGAGATGGGCCGGCCTTTGGCGTGGTCAACGTCGGTGATTCCGCTGCGCTGTACAAATTGCTGACGGAGCAGGACAACCCGCATGTCGTCGTTTCCCGGGAAGCCGGTTTTGCGGAACGGCTTTTCGCCGACGTGGACAGACGTGATTCGCCGGTGAATATTGTCATCGGCGCGCGACGTTTCATTGCCGGCTGGAACTCGTGGCGCGTGGCGACCATGGGATTGATGCACGTCGGTGTCGGTGAAGGACCGGAGATCATCCAGATGTTCGGGCGGGGTGTGCGCTTGAAAGGCTGGAACATGAGCCTGAAACGCCACCAGAAAAGCGGAGCGGAATTGCCAACGGGCAGTGCGGAACTGGCCCATCTGGAAACGTTGAATATCTTCGGCTTGCGGGCCAACTACATGCAGACCTTTCGGGACATTCTGGAAAAGGAAGGCGTGCGTGTTGAACGGGAAACGGTCCGTTTACCCGTCACTTGGAACTTCGCCAGGAAGACAGGCCCTTCGACCATGCTCAGGACAGGCCTGAAATTGATCCGGCTCAAGGAGGGCGTGCAATACGCGCGTTCTACGGAGCGCACTGTCCTCCCTGGCCCCGGTGCAGGGCAGGACGTCATCACTCTCGACTTGTATTCACGGTTGCAATCCGTTGCGTCTTCGGGTGTCGTGTCCGAACAATCGGCTGCAAAAAGACGTTTCGAACTCCCACCAGATCAGGTCGCGTTTTTCAACCGAACGCGCCTGTACGACAAGCTGTTGAAGCGGAAACAGCAACGGGGCTGGCATAACCTGATCATCGAGCGTGACACGGTAGACCGTCTGCTGAAATGCCGCGATTGGTATGACCTGTATATGCCGCCGGAACGCTTGGCCGTGACCGGATTTTCGCAGATAGCGGCACTCGAAGACGTTGCGCTGGATCTCATCACCGAATACGCCGATCAATTCTGGCGCAAGCAACGGCGGCAATGGGAACATGCCAGGATTGAGGTGGTCACGCTGGACGACGAAGATCCGAATAATATCAAAGCCTATGAGTTATCCGTGGATGCGACCGAGAGACTGTTGCTCGAAGACGTTCATGAATTGGCAGCGAACGTTCGCGCAGGCGATTTTCATAATCTGAACGTCAGCGTCATCATGACGCAGGCCCATGCCTATAAACCGTTACTGTATGCCGGGCCGGATCGCAAAGTGACGATTCAGCCGGTTCCCCTGAACAAGGATGAAAGGAACGTCGTTGAGAAGCTGGCCGCGCTGGCGGAACGCCGCGACCCCTGCCTGCACGGCAAAGAGTTGTTTCTGATTCGCAACCGGACGTGCGGCAGAGGTGTGTCGTTCTTCGACGATTACGCCTATTACCCTGACTTTATCGTCTGGTTGAAGGACGAGATCTGCCAGCACGTCATTTTTCTCGACCCCAAAGGGCTGAGCCGCTACGGATCACGCGCGCAACATAAGATCAGCCTGCATCACGAGATCAAAAAGACCGAAGCACAAATCCGGGACAGCGATCCCGATGTGCGCCTGCATGCCTATATCCTGTCCGTCACGCCACCGGCCCTGATAGACGAGACCGTACGGTCCCGAGATGACTGGAAGCAGCGAGGCGTGTATTTTCTGGAAGAAGACGATTGTCTGAAGCAGATGATCGGTCATGTTTTGGAACAGGCGTGAGCCGGGCTTCATCTTATGCGGCTTAGAAGACAGGCGCCATGGCGTATGTCCTTGCGAATGCCCCCTCACCCCAGCCCTCTCCCTCAAGGGGCGAGGGAGTTGTAAATAGGGGACAGCCGGAATGAGAGAAAGGCATCACAACACCTATGATAGAATGAATGAGAACCCTTTTGTTCAGCGATCCGTTTGAACCATGGTGACGACTTACGAATTTGACGTGCTTGTGATGGGGGCCGGGTTGGCGGGGTTGCGGGCGGCGTTGGCGGCGCGTCAGACCGGAGCGACCGTGGCAGTGATCACCAAGGTTCATCCCGTTCGGAGCCATTCCAATGCCGCGCAGGGCGGTATTAACGCCGCGCTGACCGACCGGGGAGACAAGTGGGAAGAGCATGCCTTTGAGACGGTGAAGGGCAGCGATTACCTGAGCGACCAGGATGCCGTGGAAATTCTGGCGCAGGAAGCCGGGCAGGACATTCTGGCCCTGGAACACATGGGCGTGATCTTCAACCGGAATGAAGAAGGACGGTTGGGCACCCGTCGCTTCGGCGGGCAGAAACGCGCCCGCACCTTTTTCGTCTCCGATTTTACCGGACAGGCGTTGTTACACGTCCTGTATGAGCAGGCGATGAAGGCGCGCCTTCCGGTGTTTGAAGAATGGTTCGTGACCTCGTTGGTCAAGGATGAACAGGGTCGATGCAGCGGGGTCCTGGCCTTTGAGATACGAAGCGGGCGTATGGCGTTGTTCAAGGCCAAGGCCGTGGTCATTGCCGCGGGGGGCTTGGGGCGCGTGTTCGAGCCGAGTACGAATGCGCTGATTTGTACCGGTGACGGCATCGCGATTGCCTATCGGGGCGGAGCCCCGCTGATGGACATGGAGATGGTCCAATATCATCCCACGACCTTGCAGGGAAAAGGGTTGCTCTTGAGTGAGGCCGCTCGCGGGGAAGGCGCCTATTTGCTGAATGCCGAGGGAGAACGGTTCATGGAGCAATATGCTCCGAACATGATGGAACTGGCTTCACGCGACGTGGTGTCGCGCGCCGAGCAAATCGAGATTAATGAAGGCCGGGGGATCAATGGCTGCGTGTTGCTGGATTGTCGGCATTTGGGCAAGAAACTCATCCGGGAGCGACTCAGCCAAATTTTTGAGGAAGCGAAGTCGTTTGCCAATATCGACTTGACTGAAGAGCCAGTTCCCATATGCCCGGGCATGCACTACATGATGGGTGGAGTGAAGACGGACGTCGAGGGGCGCTGCTGGGACCTCGCGGGCGGCTGGCAAGGCGTGCCCGGCTTGTTCGCGGCCGGGGAAGCCGCATGCCTGAGTCTTCACGGCGGGAATCGGCTCGGAGCGAATTCTCTGCTGGAGACCGTCGTGTTCGGGCGCCGGGCGGGCCGTTGTGCCGGAGAGTATGCGGAAACCCTGGCTTTCTCTCGTATCAGCGACGGCGTGGTGAAGGATGGAGAAAACGCCCTCAAAAAGGTCTTGGCACGGCCTGAGACCGGGGACACCGTGGCGCGCATCCGGCATGAGATGGGGTGCGCCATGACCGAGGGCTTCGGCGTATTTCGTGATGAGGAAGGGATGGCTCATGCACAACAGATGGTCGGCAGTCTTCGTGAGCGGTGGAATCGTGTGGCCATTCATGATAAAGGACAGGTGTTCAATACGAGCCTCGTTCGGGCGTTGGAACTCGACTTTATGCTGGATTGCGCTGAAACCATTGCGCTGGGCGCCGTGACTCGAACGGAAAGTCGCGGGGCGCATTTTCGAACGGATTGTCTCGAACGTGACGATGACCATTGGCTGAAGCATATTCTGATTCATCATCGTCCAGGCGGGTCGCCCGGACTCGATTATCTGCCTGTCCGGATTACCCGGTGGGAACCGCAGGTCCGCGTGTATTGATTTGGGACGGCACAGGGGCCGTCCCCTAACCATGATCGTAGGGACAACCCCCCGTGGTTGTCCATGAGACGCCATGCTAACCACGTTTCGCATTCGCCGCTTTAATCCTGAAGCGGAATCGCCACAATCCTATTTCCAGGATTACCAATTGGTAACGGAGCGGTCGGATACGGTCCTCGACGCGTTAATCAGGATCCGGGAAACCGTGGATGAATCGCTGACTCTGCGATGTTCATGCCGGGGCGCCATCTGCGGGTCCTGTGGGATGCGCATCAACGGGCATGCCGCGTTGGCATGCAAAACCAAAGTGGCATCCATGGTCTCGTCGGGCGAGACGGTCCACGTGGAACCCATGAACAATATGCCGGTGATCAAGGATCTGGTCACGGACATGGCCGGGTTTTGGGAGAAGATCCGCCAGGTTCAGCCTTGGCTCCAGCCTACGGGTCCTGCGCCGGAAGGCGAGTATCTCGCGGCACCGGAGGCCATGAATCATTTGACGGGGGTCATGCACTGTATCATGTGCGGGGCTTGCGTGTCGGACTGTGCGGCCTTGGAGGTCAGTCCGAATTTTGTCGGACCCGCGGCGTTGGCCAAGGCCTATCGGTTCGTGGCAGACCCCAGGGACGGGAACAGTTCGTCACGATTGGGGGAACTTAATAATCCGGGCGGCATGTGGGATTGCACGCGGTGCATGGAGTGCATCGAAGTGTGCCCCAAAGGCGTGGGGGCCATGGACCGCATTATGACGCTTCGGGCCAAGGGAATCGAGCACGGCGTACCGTCGACCTCCGGCTCGCGTCATACCGAAGCGTTTGCGGATATTATCGAGCAGAAAGGCCGCTTGGATGAACCCATGTTGGCCGTTCGGACGTTCGGGCTTACCAATCTCCGGCAGATGCTCTCCTTTTTACCGATGATTTTTCGAGCATTGCCCCGAGGCAAACTTCCCAGGTCCGGACCCTTGCATCGCCCGATACCGGGGATTGATCGAATCCGACGATTGTTTCAACGAGCAAAGGAGCCACGATGAAATACGCGTTTTTCCCCGGGTGCGTGTCAAAAGGAGGATGCCCCGAACTCTATCAATCCGTGAAACAGGTGTACCCTCGATTGGGGATTGAGTTGGAAGAAATGACGACGGCGTCGTGTACGGGCGCTGGGGTCTTGCAGGAAAAGGATTTGCGTTTGGGGGATATCCTGAACGCCCATACCCTGGCCCTGGCCGAGGAGCAGGGGCTTCCCATCATGACGATTTGCAGTACGTGTCAAGGCGTGATGAGTCAGGCGAATCATCGGCTGACGACGGAGCCCGGCTATCTGGACGACGTCAACCGGGTTCTGGCCGAAGAGGGGCTCTCCTACCGCGGCACCACCACGGTGAAACATTTTGTCTGGATTCTCCTGGAAGACGTCGGGGAGGAAAAGCTCCGGCAAGCGGTGAAGAGGCCGTTGACGGGGTTGCGGGCGGCCCCGTTTTATGGGTGCTACATTCAACGGCCGAGTGCGGCGCTGGGGTTTGACGAACAGCCGGCAAGGGCCCAATCATTGGAAACGGTGATCACGTTGCTGGGCGCCGAGGTGGTGGATTTCCCCGGCAAGACCCGATGCTGCGGCATGCCGTTGCTTACCATTAACGAACCCGGCTCGCTGCAGATGGTTGCCCATCATACGTCCGATGCCAAAGAGCACGGAGCCGACGTGATGGTCACGCCGTGCCCCTTGTGTCATCTCAACCTCGACGGGCTTCAAGTCAAGGCCGCCAAACACGAGCGCCGGGAAATTGATCTGCCGATTTTACATTTGCCCCAGTTGCTCGGACTTGCCATGGGCCTGGAGCCGTGGGCACTCGGCCTCAAACGCAATCTGGTGTCTACGACGCCGGTGTTGGAGAAACTCGGGGTGGCGTAAGAACGGGAAGGTCGGGGATTACGGAACCTCTTTGGACATGGTTTTAAAGTAGGCCAGGAGGTCGCGCGCTGAAAGAATCCCCACGATTTTCCCGTTATCGCTTACGGCCAAGTGACGAATCCGTTTGTTGGCCATAAGATCTCTTGCATAGTGGGGCGACAGCTTCTTCTCGACGGTCAGAATGGGACTGGACATGACGTGAACCACGGAAGTCTTTGCCACGTCGTCCTGTTCGGCTACGGCCCGAACCACGTCGGTCTCGGTCACAATACCGGAGAAATCGTTTCCTTTCTTTACCAACAGCGACCCGATGCGCTGTTCGTGCATTTGTCCGGCAGCCTGTTTGACCGTCATGTCCTCGGTCACGACGCTTAGATCCCTGTTCATCAATTGTCCGATGGTCGCCATTGCGTTCCTCTTCAAGAAGACGGAAAAGGCTGGGGAACGGTGCGGCGTATTCTAGGAAAAATCGGGAGGATATGCAAGAAATCTGCATTATTTGACGCACATCACCTGAGCCGTTCCTAATTGAATCAACGGTGGCAGGTAGCTTTACTGGTGGCACCTGCATGTTGGCATCACACTATTGCGTGAGCGTTCAATTCATGCTTTATCAATGATAGTATCACTGAATTGACATGAATCGTGTGACTTGCTAAAGTCGTTGGAATGTTACGCCGTCACTTGACCCAAGCACTGAAGGCCGCTGCCGCGACCTACCCGGTTGTGACGCTCACGGGTCCCCGTCAATCGGGGAAGACGACGCTGGTTCAGGCACTCTTTGGCGAATATCGCTACCTGTCGCTTGAGGCACCGGACGTTCGAGCGCGGGCGGTCCAGGACCCGCGGAGCTTTCTGACCCAGGCGAACCGTCTGATTCTCGATGAGATCCAGCGCGTTCCCGAATTGCTCTCCTACATTCAGGTACTCGTCGATGCGGACAGCCTTCCCGGGCGCTTCATCCTGACCGGCTCACAAAATCTTCTCCTGATGGAATCGGTGTCGCAGACGCTCGCCGGGCGTACGGCTTTTCTCCGATTATATCCGTTGTCGCTCTCGGAGTTGCGCGAAAGTCCTCCGCTCGACCCGCTGAACCTCGATCGTACTCGAAGGAAAACCACCGGGCGTAAGAGGCGGCTACCGCGCAAAGGGCTCTGGGACACGCTGCTCGACGGCTTCTACCCGCGCATTCACGACCTAGGCATACCGGCCGGGGAGTGGCTGTCGGACTATTTTCGCACCTACGTCGAACGTGATCTCCGCGAAGTCATGCAGATCTCCGATCAACGGAGCTTCGAGCGTTTCGTTCGACTGGCCGCCGCGCACACGGCCCAGGAACTCAACCTGACCACGCTCGCCAGCGACGTTGGGATCACCCAGCAGACCGCGAAACGTTGGCTCACGGCCCTCGAGATCGGTTTCCTGGCCACGACCCTTCCGCCCCATCATGCGAACTATCGCAAGCGCATGCGTAAACGCCCGCGGCTGCACTTCCTCGATACTGGGCTCATCTGCTACCTGCTCGATATTCGGGACGCCGGGACGTTGGAGCGCCACCCGCTACGGGGTGCCGTGTTCGAATCGTTCGTCGTCTCGGAGTTGGTCAAGAACTTCGCCGCGACCCGCCGCGACCCGCCGTTGTTTTTCTGGAGAGACGCAACCGGGCACGAGATCGACGTCCTGATCGACACCGGCGAACGAATCATCCCGGTGGAGGTGAAGTCGGGTCAGACCGTTGCCGGTGACGCCGTCGATAAGCTCGCCTGGTGGACGTCGATCCCCTCCAATCCGAACCAAGGTGGCGTCCTAGTCCACGGCGGAGAGGAGAGCTTCGACTTCAAGGGCTTCCGCGTCCTGCCCTGGTTCCTTCACTGAGCGAGGGCGGACAACCCCCTACTGCATTTCGTTCAACAGGGCAGTGAATAAATGGAACTCCCGTGCGGCTCAGGGAGTTATCTTGGGAGTGATCCTGTCGCGCTACTTGAATTTTCGGACGAAGACGCCGTGGTAGCGGCGTCACGATGGGTGCGCGTGATATGAGGAACGGTAGCTGGAGCAGGTGCTGAAGTTCGGTCTACATAGGTGCAAGGATACGGTGAAGTTTTTTGCTTTCAAATGTCCGGCTGTATACAATTGACTCGGTCGATGTGGAGGGTCGGCATGTCGAAGCAACAGAAGTTTCGTGTCTATCTGGCTGGGCCTATCAGCGGATGCAGCAATAAGGATCAGGTACATCAATGGCGTAACGTCATCAAGAAGTCGCAGTACAGTAAGTCCTTCGACTTCATCGATCCCGCTGAATTGCCATTGCTCAGGCCGGGTGCAACGGCACACCAGGCCGTTGAAGAAGACTTGAGGGCCATCAAGGAAGCGGACGGATTACTCGTCAACATGTGGCGCGAGTCGATCGGGTCGGCCATCGGCATCGTGCATGCACATAAGGAAGGGCGCCCCGTCGTCGTTGCCGACCCTAACAACCTCAAAAACCGGACCTTGGAATTCTACGCAGACGCTGTCACGGACACGCCGTTGAAGGCCGCAAATACATTATTGGACCTGTTGCGGGCAGAAGCTACGTGGGAGGTCGTAAAGCGCAAGTCACAGCGGGAACCATTCAAGCGGCGCAAGCTGGTCGTCTCGATTCGCACTGCATGCAGACGCGCGAAATGCGATGACATCGTGGTGCCTCGGCTCGCCTTGCCTGCAATCATTGAACGTCTGAAGAAGAGCACGCGGAGGATTAGTCACTCGTTGACCACTTCCGACATCAACAACGCGATTGTGGCAACTCTTGAATATCTCGAAACGGATTCCGTCCATGCAGAAACCGTCAAGGGCGTTCTGGTAGAATGGAAAACCACCGTCCTGAAGAAGAATGAGGACTTCTTCAAAAATCGGTCATCATCTACGGTGCCTAGTTCAGGAATGAAGGTGGATGTGGCCTCATCCAAGAGTCACGCGACAATTTGGGGAAAGGCTATTAAAGCACTCGATGAAATCCCATCAAAAGACGCCCGGCACGTGTTCCGGACCATTTCTGCAACGCCTGGCATTACGAGGATTGATCTAAGACAATTCAACAGTAAGGACTCGAGAAGCACGTGCGGGGCATTCGTTGAGTCCTCGCCAACGCCATTCCTGATTGAGGGAAAGCTCTACGACAAGGGGAAAAAGGGAACGATGCAGACGTTCCAGATCCGCGTCCAGGACAAGGGGGAGAAGGAGCGAATAGCGAACGACATCAAGGCCTTGCTCAAGAAGGAGAACCGCTGGTTTGATTAAAGGTCTTCGTCTGTCCATTAACCACCATTTGACATTCGATATACGATCCACCTCGCAGAGGAATAACCAACCTTCTTTGAATTTTGCTGTCACTGTGTCCTTATAAACGAGGAGTGTAATGGGATCTCTCTATCTAAGTAGACTGTCGAATGAAGATCGGCAAAGCCTCATCAAGGATCTTTTGAGCTCGCAGGCAAGCAACTGCTTCATCTGTGGCAAGGTTATTGATCTCGCCATTCACGGTAACCATATTGATATAGATCATGTGGAGCCAACTAAGGTTGGCGGGAAAGACGGACCGGACAATTTCGCCGTTACCCACGATTCGTGCAATCGAACAAAACAAGCCAGCGATCTCCGGGTGGCGAGAATCCTTGCCTCCTTCGACAGAATAACTGAGTCGATTAAATCGGAAGACCGCTCTCCCAATCTCGGAGATGTTCTCTCCGAGTATGGTGGGGCAAAACATCCACTATCAACAAATGTCGAAGGAGACACGCTGAAGACAGGGTTTTCAGATATTGGACAGAACGATGTTCTCACGGTTCCCATTTATGAAGACAAAATTTCCAAATTTCGATACAGCTTTCTGAATCTACCCATCGAGTATCTGCATCATGATGACCACATTAATCCACGGGCGATAGGGAAAAATCTCAAAAAAATACTAGAAGAATTCCATAGAAAGTTGCCGCAACTTCATATCGCTTTAGGGTGGCTAGATACTTCTCATGGCAAGGCTTCCAAGGTTTATATCTTCGACGGTCAACACAAGACAGCGGCACAAATTCTTCTAGGTGTCCGCTGTCTACCAGTCCGAGTGTTTATCAATCCAGACCGTGACATCCTGCTGACTGCAAACACGCATGCGGGAACCACGCTACGTCAAGTTGCATTCGACAAGTCAGTCCAGCGCAGTCTCGGCAGTTCGTTGTTGGCAGATAGGATGGATCGTTACAGACGTGAATGTGGCAGAGACGAGGCCGACGAAAGTTTCTCAGAACGTGATCTTGCAAATCACTTCAAAGGAGAAAGCCGAGAGATGAAGAGATATATCATCGATTGGATTCGTAGTAGCGTCACAACGCACACCGACAACAAGCTGCGGGATTACATTGACTATGGTGGACGCGGCACCGACATGCCTCTGAGTTACAGCACGATTGACAAGACATTTTATTCATTCTTTGTCCACAGCGATTTGCTTACAACGCCCTTCAATTACAAATCCGAAGAAGGGGCAAATCCGCGGCGACTCGAAATCGAACAAATTGTCCGTTTGATGAACATTATTGCGGAGAAGATTTACATAGGAATGTTTGATCATTCACTCGGTACACGGCGCATCGAGAGTGATATCCGGAAAGGTAAGAGTATCCCGGAGCCGCACCTTCGCGCCTTTCGAATGGCCAAAGAAGAGATTCTCTATAACTGGCTGCGATATTTACGCCAAATCGTTCAGAATTATTTCATCACTACAGGCAAGCCGATTGATGAGAATAAGTTATTCCAGTATCCGATTCCGGACGCTTGCTGGGAGAATATTGAGAACTTCGTCGATGCTTTGAAAAAGCTACCGCTGTGGGTCAACAAAGACCTATCATTGTCGGTGTTTGGCGGAAAACGAAACAACGATTACTGGCAAGCAATTTTTGAGAGTGGACGAGCACCGGATGGAGTGGACGTCATGCTGGCTGGGATCGATACCATGGAGATGATTAAGCCACGAGGCATCGGCGCATAGTTAGCGTATTAGATAGAAATAGACCTCAGAATTGTGTTGGAGAGCATGTAGCGAGAATAGCCTTCCGGCCCCTTATGGCTTTCGCATGTTGGCATACGCCATTGCGTGAGCGGTCAACGATGCTGCGAATGTCGCAAAGCTGAATTCTTGATTTGGCTCGGTGAATTTCCCTTTCAGACCACCCTTTCTGTCGGACAAAATCAAACAAGTTCCATCATATAAGCGTTCCCGCATCAGGCGTTCACAAAACAATTCGTAGCGTTTGGCGTATGACGTCGTCTTGAATTCGGGGAATACCTCAAAATGCGGCTCGTCTACTTTAACTGGTGACGTGGATTTCGGCGTATCTTCCAAAAGCATTAACCACCCGAGCCACGGCTTTTGTGACGGCTTGAATTTACCTTCCCGGTACGCGGTTAGCAGATCCGTTGAGTTGCCTAGGGCTTCTTCTACGCGATTGTTGAAATTGTTACCAAAAGACGGTCCGATATGGGCTTTGAATTCAATCGATGCTAAAAGCCGGTCGTCCACGACCACCAGCAAATCCCAATTCTTGGTGGGTCTGAAATAGCCAGGCAGGGTAGTAGTTCTGGTATGGATCGTGGAATCCGGCAACCCTGCCTCTGACAGCAGCTCAGTCAAAAGCCTTATGAACCCGTTAAGATGTTTGCCGCCAGTAACGGCACTCCGGTTGCCGGCATCCTTTTTCCCGAGGTTGCCCCTTGCTTTTTGTGCTGATGACTTCTTGCCTTCCAAAAATATTGAATGGCTTTCGCCAACCGGTCTTGCATAACCTATTTCTTTTTTGTTTCTGTTTTTATTTCGGCGCAAGAGAACAATGAACCCGTCGTGTGGCGAATCCGTTTCTCCGCGATGTCAAAATAAGAGTGATCGATCTCCACGCCAATGGAGTTGCGTCCCCACTTGGTCGCGGCAACCGTGGTGGTCCCCGTTCCCATGAACGGATCCAATACGGTATCTCCTACGAAGGAGAACATTCGGATCAACCGCGACGCTAATTCTTCTGGGTAGGGGGCGGGGTGCGGTCGGGTCGATGCGCCGGTAAGGCCGGACCAGATGGGCTGAAACCATTGTTTGTGGTTTTGATCAGATATGACGGAGAGTATCCGCATTGCGACTGTCGGATTCCGGTATCCACCCGGTTTGCGTTGCATCAGGACGAACTCAATGTCGTTCTTGATGACGGCATTGGGTTCATAAGGTTTCCCCAAGAATCCGGCACCATTGCCCGACACCTCAAACACGGCATTGGCAATCTTGTGCCAGATGATTGGTGCCAGGTTGTCGAACCCAAGTATTCTGCAGTGATCTTGAATAGAGGCATGAAGCGGAACAACCGTGTGTCTTCCGTCGTTCTTTCTTCGTGCCAGACAGACGTCGCCGACCACGCAAATCAGACGCCCTCCCGGGACCAACACGCGATGACAATGCGACCACACTTTATCAAGTTCACGGAGAAATGTTTCATAGTTTTTGATATCCCCAAGCTGGCTAGGGTGGTCTTTGTATTTTTTTAAGATCCAGTACGGTGGGGAAGTCACCACCAAATGAATGGATTCATCTTCAAGAAACGTCAGTTCGCGCGCATCTCCCTGGACTAATCGGTGTGATGTCGGGATTTGCTGGACAGCAGCCTCTATCTGCTTGAGGAGCCGTTTATCCTTTGCAATACGGGGAATACCAGTTTGCGGGTTTTTCAGTTCGGCGACCGAACCAGGCAGATAGCGATCATAATTCAAGACAGATCTCGTTGCCATGGCGATTATGTCATTGATGCGTCCTGAATTGTGTAAGACCTTTTTTCCATACACGATACGGTACGAATTTTGTCCAACCGACCAGTCAGAATCCAAATTTTCAGTTCCGCAGTATAAGCCCTTTCAAATTGTCTGACAATGAATGGCATACTTAGCGAGGGGAATGTGCCAACCCGTCCCTCTGACTTAACTTGCATCAGTTTCCATTTCTTCCAACCACTGTTTAATGCGTCGTATGTTTTCCTTGGTCGCAGGTCCCTTGAATTGAGTATCTCCAGCAGTCATGGTGATGACAGATACCGGCGAAGATTGCCCAACGACGGAATGCATTGCTTCTTTTCCTCCCTCCGCAGGCGTTGCATCATCCTTGTAGTAGAAACGCAAAGGCCTACCTTGAGCCTCTATACGTGGCTCCAGGTCTTCCCTTACTTGTTTAGCGAGAGTTGTTCCCAAGGATTGAAGAGGATTCTTTGCTTTAGAGAAATCAGGGTAGTCCCGATGGAAGCGTTCTGCGACCTCGCGCATAGTCGATCCAGGTCTATCCTTCACTATTTGTCGCGCCTTTTCCATGAAGAAGCCTTTGGGGTAATTCGTTCGCATCAATGTTCATCCTCCATTTTATTTTAAGTTTGTATTTATTGTTTTGTTTGTTTTATAAGTTTATGAAGTAAATGACCTTGGTGTCAAGAGTTTCTTATTCCAACCTGTAGTGAATATATCCGTATAAGCCCCCTTCTTTTCATTTCACTTGTGGCAGGGCAGTATAGCGGCACCTTGTGTTGACCGCATGGGATGAACCCCTACACATGAAGTGGCATATGATGTGGGTTCGGCAGGACAGGCGACTCGTTCATATTACAAACACGCCAACAATCTCCACCCCGGTTTTCTCGCTTGCAAGGGATTGCCTTGTGCGTTAGCCTGCTCAAACAATGCAAGTGATAGTTTTCCCAGGGATATTTTGAGCCACATCCCATGACTCAATCCGTGATGAATCTCGAACG
>JAPPLK010000062.1 GCA_028819435.1 Nitrospira sp. | reverse complement strand
TGGCGGAGGGGGTGGGATTCGAACCCACGGTCCGGTGAAGGACTCCGGTTTTCAAGACCGGCCTGTTCGTCCACTCCAGCACCCCTCCGTATGGCGGATCCTATTGCACGGGTTCTTCGATCAGGAACCAGCCGTGTTTTTTCATGCAGACCTGGTACCCTGCGTAACCCTTGAGCCCGGTTATACCCGGGTCGTTTTCACATTCGGCGCTCACGCGTTCGAATTCATCCGGCGATGCACCGGGTTTGGACCATGAGGTCTTGACTTGCGTTGTCGCGCACCCGCTCATGATAGCGAGGACAAGCAAAGTACAGGCCGATAGTCTGATCAGGTTTTTGATACTCACAGAAGACCTCCTTGCCAGGTTCCTTAGCTGCATATAATGTCGGGTAAGCCCAGTGTCTGTCGACTGCCGAACAGCGACATCAGGGTGCCGGGTTTGAGGCGATCCGTTCAACCCCGTTCATATACCGACGTAACGCCGTGGGGATGATGACCGAGCCATCGTCCTGTTGACAGTTTTCCAGAATGGCGACGGTCGTCCGGCCCACGGCCACGCCGGATCCATTGAGCGTATGGAGATAGGCTGGTTTTCCGCCTTGAGGTCGAAATCGAATGTTGGCTCTCCGGGCTTGAAACGTTTCAAAATTACTGCACGACGAGATTTCCCTGTACGCCTGTTGAGAGGGGATCCAGACTTCGAGATCATAGGTCTTGGCGGTGGCAAATCCCAGGTCGCCGCGGCACAGGCTGACGACACGGTAAGGTAATTCGAGTGTTTGCAGGATCGCTTCGGCTGCGTTGGTCAGGCGTTCAAGTTCTGAATACGATTCTTCCGGGGTTGTGAATGCCACCAGTTCGACTTTATGGAATTGGTGCAAACGAATCAGGCCACGGGTGTCCTGTCCATAGGAGCCGGCTTCTCGACGAAAACAGGGTGTCGAGGCGACGTGTCGAATCGGCAAGGCGGTATCCGGAAGAATTTCGTCCCGGTACATATTGGTCACCGGCACTTCGGCCGTTGGGATCAACAGGTATTCGTCGTCGCGCAGGTGAAACAGGTCGTGTTCGAATTTCGGAAGTTGTCCCGTGCCGATCATGGCTTCCCGATTGACGAGATAGGGTGGAAGAACTTCGGTATATCCATGTTTGTGCAGATGCATATCCAGCATCAACGACGTTAATGCGCGTTCAAGTTGGGCGCCGGCGCCCAAGGTCATGGAAAATCGGGTTCCTGCGATTTTGCCGGCCCGTTTGAAGTCGAGAATGCCTAGAGATTCTCCGATTTCCCAATGCGGTTTCGGTGGAAAGCCAAAGGAAGGTGGCTCACCCCATCGACGAATTTCAACGTTCTGCGACGCATCAGTGCCTTGCGGAACGGTATCATGTGGGAGGTTGGGAATACGTAGCGCATGTTCTTCGAGTTCGCCTTCAATCGCTCGCAAGTGCTCTTCCTGAATGGCAATGTTATCGCGCAGTGCCCGCATGGCGACTACGGTTTCCTCTGCCGGTTGCTTCGCGCGTTTTAATCGAGCAACCTCATCGGAGCCTTTTTTGAGTTGATGCCGCAGGGCTTCAACCTGGGCGGTCCGGTCGCGGCGGTCCTGGAGCAGTTTTTCAACCTCCTCCCATGCCACGTCTGCTCCACGGGACCCGAGCTGGTCGCGAATGGCGGGTAACAGGTCTCTGAGAGATCGAAGATCATACATGGAGAAGCTCCAACTTATTGAAAATGCGGGTAAAAGTTACCATGTGTCTCCGAGGCAGTCAACGAAGTCGAGACGAGCCGTGACACTTGCAGCGGCACGTGGTTTTTCCTACTCTGTGGCGATGCCGTATGTGTTTCCGTACGAAGACTTTTTTGTTGTGGGTGTGGCATGCGTGATTCTCGGGTTGTTATGCTTGCGAATGATCGTTGCCAAAAAACAGAAAAGAAAAGGAAGAGAAGCCGATGAATGAAACGTCTGGATTGCGACGAGCTGATGGACGGCGGACAGATGAAATCCGTTCGGTCAAAGTGACTCGCCCGTTTATCAAGTATGCGGATGGCTCCGTGCTGATCGAAATGGGCGAAACCAAGGTCATCTGTACGGCGTCGGTCGAGGAAAAGGTTCCGCCGTTTTTGCGGGATAAGGGACAAGGTTGGGTGACGGCCGAATATGCCATGTTGCCGCGGGCTACGCATGATCGTATGCCCCGCGAAGCGGCGCGAGGGAAGCAAAGCGGCCGGACCCTGGAGATTCAGCGTCTTGTGGGCCGGGCGCTCCGTGCGGTGACGGATTTGTCGGCGATGGGGGAGCGGACGGTGTGGATCGATTGCGACGTGATTCAAGCGGACGGTGGCACGAGGACGGCTTCGATCACCGGAGCATTTATCGCGCTGGCCGATGCGTTTGCCGCGTTGAAAGAGAAAAAGATGCTGAAGAAGACGCCGCTGGTGGATTTTTTGGCTGCCATCAGCGTCGGCCGGGTCGGCGGCGTGGCCCTGGCGGACCTGTGCTACGAGGAAGATTCCCGTGCCGAGGTGGACATGAATCTTGTGATGACCGGCAGGGGGCGCTTGGTCGAGGTGCAAGGAACAGCCGAACGTGGTTCGTTCGCAAAAGAGGAGTTGGACCGGTTCCTGGCCTTGGGGTGGGACGGGATCCAGCAATTACTCAAGCTGCAAAAAGACTGTATCGGCCATCTTGGGTAGAACCTCATGGAGCTTGTGTTGGCAACGGGCAATCGGGATAAGCAGCGGGAGATGAAAGCCTTCCTGCGGGACTTGGGGGTAACCATTCGGACGCTGGATGAGTTTCCCGGCGCTCCGGTCGTGGTTGAAGACGGTCAGACCTGCCGGGCGAATGCCGGTAAGAAAGCCTTGGAGATTGCCATGTTCACGGGTACGTTGGCCCTTGCCGATGATACCGGATTGGAAGTTGATGCATTAGGGGGACGTCCGGGCGTGTTTGCCGCTCGATATGCCGGACCCCAGGCCACGTATGCCGACAATTGTCGAAAATTGTTGGATGAACTGGAGAGCGTCCCTTTGGATCAACGAGGGGCCCGTTTCCTGACGGTGGTGGCCATTGCCGATCCGTCTTCGTCCGTTGAATTTGTGGATGGAGTGTTGCGGGGACGCATCGCGGACCATTGTTCCGGGGGGCATGGGTTTGGGTATGATCCAGTCTTTATGGTCCCGGAACTTGGAAAAACCCTGGCAGAATTGACGCTTGACCAGAAAAACCAAATCAGTCATCGTGGACAGGCATTGGCCAAGGCTAAAGACGTGTTGAAACGTATACTTGGGAGAAACATCGGGGCGTAGCGCAGCCCGGTAGCGCGCCTGCTTTGGGAGCAGGATGTCGGAGGTTCAAATCCTCTCGCCCCGACCAGTTCTCAACTCATCACCTTGCCTCACTTATCGAAGAATAAGGCCGGGCGCCCGTAGCTCAGTGGATAGAGCATCGGCCTTCTAAGCCGAGGGTCGCAGGTTCGACCCCTGCCGGGCGCGCCAATCCATCCTGCTTCGAATGCGATCATCCCGCCAGGCATTCCTCGTAGAGAAAGGTGAGTTCCTTATTTGTAGATTTTATTAAACTCCCCGACGACTTCCTTGGTGATATCCATCCCTTTGGCCGAGTAAATTACGATTTGCATGATGGCTTCATTGCCCTTATCGATGACCAAAGAAAATCCACGTCGTTCCGCGACGGTTTTGGTCGCCCTTTCAATTTTCTTCATGTAATCCACCATCAAATTCTTTTGTTTTTCCTGGACCTCCTGCTGAAACGTTTGGCGCCGCCTTTGGTATTCTTGAATCTTGCCTTGCAACGTTTCTCGTAAGACTTGCGTCTCGGTCTCGCTCCGGGCCGTGCCGTTCTGGAGTTGCTGCTCGAGTTTCTGTATTTCTGCTTCGTCGGTTTCCAACAGTTTTTGACGAACCATCACGTGTTCCTTTAATGTCGCCAGCGCCTTTTGCCCGGCGTTGGAATTTTCCAGGACCGCTTGGGGATCGATGACGCCTATCTGAATCGGTTCCTCTGCAAAGGCGGAGGGGAGGCCACAAAGCAGGATTTGGATCATGAACCATCCCAGCAGGGCGATGATCACCGTGCTGCGTTTATGTGCAGTAAGCTGATGACGTTCTTGCATAAGACGGAACTCCTTCCTCAAAACAGGTGATGGTCGGTAAGGGAAAACCAGAGACGTTCTGGAAGCGAACGATCTTATGGAACCTCTGCTTTAATGCACTATCGGGCGCA
>JAPPLK010000080.1 GCA_028819435.1 Nitrospira sp. | reverse complement strand
TGAGGGTTGAGCGAGGACACAACGCAGCCCTGCGCCCGATAGTGCAGTAAATCAGGGGTTCCCTTATTCGTAAGTTTGAAGAGGAGGAAAGACACCATGGCACTTCGTTTAGGGGATGAAGCCCCCAATTTTACTGCTGAAACAACGGCAGGTACGATAAATTTTCATGAATGGCTGGGTGATGGATGGGGTATTTTATTTTCCCATCCCAAGGATTTCACCCCGGTCTGCACCACGGAACTGGGGACCGTGGCGAAAATCACCGATGCATTTGCCAAGCGAAACGTCAAAGTCCTTGCGGTGAGCGTGGATCCATTGGATTCCCACAAAGGCTGGATCAACGATATCAATGAAACGCAGCAATGTACGGTTCAGTATCCGATCATTGCGGACCCCGACCGACAAGTTGCGAATTTGTACGATATGATTCATCCGAACGCGTTGGACAATATGACGGTGCGATCGGTTTTTGTGGTTGGGCCTGATAAGAAAATCAAGTTGACGCTCACCTATCCGGCATCGACCGGAAGAAATTTTGATGAGATTCTTCGTGTAGTGGACTCGTTGCAACTGACGGCCAAGCATCAGGTGGCTACCCCCGCCAATTGGAAGGACGGGGAAGATTGTATCATTGTCCCTGCGGTGAAGGATGAGGAAATTCCCGCCAAGTTTCCCAAGGGCCACCGGGCGGTTAAGCCGTATCTTCGGTACACGCCACAGCCTAACAGATAAGGCCTTCGCGCAGGCCTCGTTCATTCCGGAAAAGAGCCGCCTCCTGTGAGGCGGCTCTTTTTTCCCCTCCCTTTCATTCCCGAAGGAAACTACGGTTGATAGGTTTCGAACAAGGAGACCGTTGCCTGAAAACCTGTTCGGCATTTGCGGCACCGAAATTGAACGATGTCCCGGTCCACGCTGACTTCCGTGACGTGTAAGGCTTCCTGGTGCTGGCTGGCACAGGTTTCCAACTTGGTGCTCGCGTCTTCTTCGCTCCATTCCGCGTCCCCGATGACGCGGGTAATGGTTCCAACGGTCAGGCGATGCCGGGATTTGCAATTCATGCAAAAGATGCCGATGGTGTCGGGCGGGGCAAACAGTTTGAAATTCAGCGAAAGGGGGTGCACGGAAAAGCACTGTTGCAGAAATGCGCCGGATTGAAAAACGTTACCCATGCGGTTTTATCTATTGTTGACGTTCATTGATCCGGGAGCCAGGCGTCGGAAGCGAGATTGGGTCAGGCCAAGAAGGAACCGGTTGTTCGGATGCGAACTCGCTCTTGTCACGACGAGGTCAGAGATCAGTGTCAGCGCATGCTTCTCGCACCCACCGTTGGAGGATCCTGGTGGCGTCATCAAACGTAAGGATGTAGTGATAACAGTGAGGTCTGGTGCCCGGATCCAGCGGGTTGCCGGAACCGCCGCCAAGTCCCATCATGGCGGTCACGCCTTCGGTGGCCTTGAACACGCTTCGCCCCAGCTTGTCGACGCCCATGGGGTCGAGTTCATCCTGGGTGAGCGCATAGCGGTAGATCCACGTCGATTCGCCCCTTAACGCCGAGGTCTTTTTTTTCCACGGTTCTCCGAGCCGTTCAACGACGTCTTGTGGTGTCGCTTCCTTCAAAGCCCCGTTGAGATACGACTCTCGTCCGGAGCTACAGGCTGCGAGGGACAAGGTCAGGAAGAGCGCCATGGGCCACAGCATCCGTGCGGATGAAAGGGGGACGTTTCGGCATATCTGAGTCATCGGTCCTGGGCGTGCCGTGAGGGCATTTTGTGCATGATGGTTCGATAGAACGCATACACTTGGGCACACAAACCCGTCACGATGAGGGTCAGCGCGATGGGCAACCATATTGAACCCGGTTGATTCAGGCCTTCGATCCCGAGCAGGAATCCCGCCGCGATCGCAATAATGCCGATGACGCGTGCAATGACAATATTGGGTTGGGTCAGGAACGACACGTGTAGTCTCCCATCATGGTGCCCGGTATTCTGCCACAACTCGTCACCTGCGGCAACGAGCCGAAGGGTACCTCGCTTGCCTATTCGATTTGAAACGCGTGCTGCCAATCTTTTAAAAAGAAGTCGTTTCATGACGGGGGGCATGTTTCAGCGTAGGATGAGGCCATGGACGGGCACGGACGGCTCTTCGAAATCGGCGTGAGTTTCCGCTACGCGCAAGAGCATGAATGGGTCATGCAGGCGATTACGGGGTTTTTATCGGCCTATTTCATGGAAGATCCCGGCTTTCGACTGAAGCGACATCTCCACGAATTGGAAACGGGCATGTACGTGTGGATTTGTGAAGCTCCGGGAGAAAAGTTTATGCGGCGGTTGATCAAACGTTTACAAGTCGATATCCCTCCGTTTGAACTGTACCAGCGCGACTCGGATTCCGATGGGCCCACGCGCCAGGTCATCGATTTGCCTTCACGTCATCCTCAACGCGAAGATGACGTCTGAATCACGACCAGCGAGTGAAGATCTTTCGAGTCATGGTCCGCCTTTTTTGCATGATTGTCCTGTCTTGCCTGCTCTTGTTGCTCTCGACCGCGAGCGCCCTGGAACGGCAGCCCTCTGAGCAGGGCCCCCGTCTCCAATCTCCCAAGCCGACGTTGTTGGATGGTTTTGGCTTCTCCGTATCCGTTGAAGGAAATCAGGTCCTCGTCGGCGCACCTCATGCGACAGGAACCCGCGGCTCAACGGGAAAAGCGTTTTTGTTCGAACGCGAGTCCGGGAAACTTCTCCGGAAATTTGTCCCGTCTTCGACGATGGGGGATGATTTGTTCGGTCTGTCCGTGAGCCTGACGCCGGACTACGTGATTGTGGGTGCTCCCAGGGGAAAAGGGGCATTACGCCGGTCCGTGGGATCGGTGACGGTATTCGATCGCAACACGGGAGAATCGCGGCAGGTGATCGTCAGCCCCAATCAATCGGCAGCGGCGTTCGGGCACGCCGTGGCTGCCCGGGACGGGCTGGTCGCCGTCGGCGACCCCGGGGCGAGTACCATGACGGACTTTGAGGTGGGGGAAGTCCACCTGGTTGACGTGACTACAGGAGAAGTCCTCCGGACGTTTGTCTCTCCGTACGCGGAAAATCGAAACGCTGACGGGTTCGGACATGCGGTGACGTTTTTGGGTTCCATCCTGGCCGTGGGCGCTCCGCTCGGCGGCACGGACCCGGTTGATCATGGACAGGTTTTTCTTTTCGATTGGCAAAGTGGAAGGTTGAAACGTACCCTGGTTTCGCCTGATCCGCAGACAAATGAATATTTTGGATGGGCATTGGCGAGCGACGCGGAGTTGTTGGTGGTTGGTGCCTTGGGACGAGGAGGTGCGCAACCGGAATCCGGAGTCGTGTATCTCTATACGAAAACCCGCGAATTCCTGCGAACGTTGGAAGCCCCGGAGCCCGGGAAAGGCGATCACTTTGGCGAAGCCGTGGCCCTGCTCCCTGGGCACGTCATCGTCGGCGCGCCAGGACATGATGCTGCAGGAATTGATGCCGGGTCGATTTTCGTCTTTGACCGAAAAACCGGAACGTTGCAATCCATGATCGTCAACCCGTCGGAAACAACCGGCGTGGCCGATCTCTTCGGGCTCTCTTTGAGCGGTGCAGGACGCGATTTGGTTGTGGGGTCGCCTTATGGGGACCTTGAGGCGATGCCCGACGCCGGGTTGGTCCATCAGTTTCGGCTACCCGTGTCTCCTGGAGGAATGTAGGGGCAGGCCCCTGTGCCTGCCCTCCACCTTTCCATTCGGGACGGCACGGGGGCCGTCCCCTACGGCCGAAAGAGAGCCCGTACTTGTAGGGGCAGGTCCCTGTGCCTGCCCTCACCCTTATGATAGACAGGGCCGGGCTTCTTCGTTATGATCATGCGCATGCCTCTTACGTTGCAAGCGTGGCGAAAGGCTCGAAAATACTCCATCGTCAAGTTGGCAGCCGATTCCAGCGTCGAAGGTTCCGTCATCGAAGCGATCGAAGCCGGCGAGACAGATCCCTCCGTCTCAACGGTGGAGGCATTGGCCAAGGCCCTCGCTATTCCTCCTTCCTGGTTGTACAGTGTCCCCTGGGCTCTCGATTTGTTGTTAGGGGACCCCGACGAAGAAGACTCCCTCTATCGCAACCTTGATTCTCCTGATCCCGTGACTGAACGGGTTCTCCGCGGGAGTCGAGCCGAACGGGATTTGTACGTGCTCCTCACGGCCCTGCTGCGTCATGGCGAACCCAAACTCCTCCGTGCCGCCGAAGTCAATCTTCGAAGTCTGCTCAAGCAGGCGAAAACGACGACGGTCCCCTGGCAGAATCGTCCATCCGGTCACTTTGAACCGCCGAGTGACTGAATGAAGGAACCTCTGATTTACTGCACTATCGGGCGCAGGGCTGCGTTGTGTCCTCGCTCAACCCTCACCTATCT
>JAPPLK010000083.1 GCA_028819435.1 Nitrospira sp. | reverse complement strand
TGGCGGCAGGAGACCAGGAAGTCCAAGGCCTGGTCACGTTCGAGGATGCCGACCTCCAGCCCGGCACGAAGGTGAAATAGTCTCTACCCCACCCTGCCTCCCCTTACAAAGGGGAGGAAACAGATAAGCATGCCGCCTGCATTCCCCTCCTTTGTAAGGAGGGGCAAGGGGAGGTAGAGTCATCTCGACGACGTTGGGTAATGCTTTCGATTAACCCGACCTGCCATCCCTACAGCCCGCGGGCGACGAGGTCGTGGAGATGGATCATGCCGACGACTTGTGTTTGACGATTCAGGACAGGTAACACGGAAATGGGTTTCGTACGTTTTTCCATTTTTTCCAGGGCCGTGTACGCATTTTCGTCTTCATACACAAACTCCGGGGTCGCGTTCATGATGTCCTGAATCGTCAACCCGAACACGTCCTTTTGCGCTTCCAGCACACGACGAACGTCATAGTCGGTCACCAGGCCCAGCAACCGGTGTTCATCATCAATGATCGAGACGGCTCCCGCCCGTTGTCGCGTCATTTCCGTCAACATGAACCGTACGTCTTTTGCCCCATGCACAACCGGGTTGGCCTCACCGGAGCGCATAAGATCGCCCACCGTCAGGAGCAGCCGTTTCCCCAGTTGTCCCCCGGGATGATTGACGGCAAAATCATCGGACCGAAAATCGCGCAATTTCATGAGCGCCACGGCCAAGGCGTCGCCGACCACCAACGCCACGGTCGTACTGCACGTCGGCGCCATGTTCAGCGGGCAGGCTTCTTCCTCTATGGGCGTATGCAGGACCAGGTCGGAATGCCTGGCCATCGACGAACGCGGTTGGGCGGTGATCGAAATGACCTTCGCCCCGATTTTCCGGGCAACGGGGAGAATCGCGAGCAATTCGTCGCTTTCCCCCGATTTCCCGACGGCCAACACAACGTCGTCTTTCTTGATGATTCCGATGCCGCCATGCAATCCATCGGCGCCGTGCAGGAACACGGCCGGGGTCCCCGTGGAGACCATCGTAGCCGCAATTTTCTGGGCAATGACGCCGGATTTTCCCACCCCCGTGACCACGACCTGACCTCGACAGTCGAAAATCCATCGCACGGCCTCTTCGTACGCCGGACCCAGGGCCGGTTTGAGCGCATTGATCATCCGTACCTCCAGGTCAATCACGCGCCGTATTTCAGCCAGGACGTCCATGAACAATTCTCGTTGGAATCTCCTTCTGTCATCCTGACGTTCCCCCCTCTTGTCATTCCCGACATTTTTAATCGGGAATCCAGTGTCTTTGTTTTTTCCTCCGTCTACAAGGATAAAGACCCTGGATTCCTGCTTTCACAGGAATGACAGAAGGGAGTCATCGGGAATAGCCGTTTGGGGAGTTGAGTATTTTCTATACGATAGACGTTTGAGATTGCCTTTTTGTTATGTAACAAAGAAAATACTTCAGCATATTCTCCGAATCAGAGTCAACGATAAATAGGGTTTTAATCTTAAGCTATTCTACTCTATATGCGAAACGCCAACGATCATTCTCTCGGCACCCGAACGAAGCACGCGATCAAGGACGTGTTTTCCAGGCTGGACTATGACGAGCTTGGCGATATTTATTGCGAGGCAGGCGGTGTCGCCTTTTGGAAAGCCCATAAGAAAAAATGCCAAACCATGGGAATCAGGATCGCCGAAGCGCTCAAACAACGGCTTTCCCGAAAGGGAAAAAGCCTCTACGTTGGAGCGGGAGTGGCTGAACTGCCCATACTGGTGCTGGAAACCCTTGACATGAATCGGACCGTCGAGGCCTATAACCTTCGGGAACGTGAAGTGGACGTTCTCAACGAGGCGTGTGCCGGCCTGCCGTTGACTATTCAGGCGAGTCCTGCCCAAACGGCTCGTGGCACCTTTGATCACCTCTGGATGGCCAGCGTGCTCAATGATCCGGAATGTTTTCCGGAAACCTCGGCTTTGGCTTATGGACGCGCCGACCCCGTACAATTTGATCCCGTGGCGTTTCAACGGGAACGAACTCAGGTCCGGGACCTCCTGGATGCGTGTTTGCCCAAACTCTCACGTCCTGGGCTTCTCTCCACCACAGTGGAAGAAGTCACATGGATAACGGATTGGCTCACCCGGAACCGGATCCCGTTTCACGTGGAAGCACAGCTCTACCCGACCGCCATCGTCGGCGACCCGCTTTGCTTCATCCGCCTTGAGGCAACGAAGAAACAGAAGATCCGGCGTAGGCCAGGGACGAGGGGGTCAGGGTGAGTTTTATCTCGCGCCCGGCATAGTTACACGTTGGGCGGCGAATACCGCATGCACCTGCTTCCCTTGTTTGAGGAGCGTGTCCCTGGCCTTTGCGAAGACCTGCCTGACGAACGCCCAATCGGTGATTGACAGGTTATAGCCACGGAATGCTTCCGCCAAACGCGACGTATCGGCCGGGGACCATGACGCGGAATAATCCACCAGCGCTTCCAGCGTTTCCGAAGTCCAACCCTGCGAGGCAAACGCCTGCGTCAACGACGCGGCCTTCTTCGCGCCGAATTTATCGGACAATGCGGAGACAAACACGTCCCGCACAACGGGATCCCGATTGTTGAGAAACAGCGACTGTGATTGGATCAGCGCATGGATGAGTCGATCGGCTTCACGGCTGGATTCCGGCGGCAACACACCGGCCGCGTGAAACGTGGCCAACAGGGCCATGATCGATCCGATATGAGCAGCCGGCGTCCGTCCGGATTTCATGGGACGAGCCGGGGCAGGTGAAATAAAAATCTCATCCTGCGCCATAACCCCGGAGACGACCCCGCCCGGTAAACACGAAAGCAACAGCGTGAGGATGCACAAACAAGCCCACCCTGAATGCATTCGAAGTCGCTGAGCCGTCATCACGCGTTCGTACTCACGCATTCGTTGCTCATATCCACTGTCCTGTCATCCCTGTATGTGTTCACTAATTTGTTGACAATTCCCCCTTCCGTCATCCCCGACCTCGATCGGGGATCCAGGGGTTTTCTTTTTGCATGTGTAGCCGCGCCATCTCATGGCGCTTCTTGCTCTTGGCCTCTCCAAGCCGCATGAGATGCGGCAGCTACAACTACAAACAACAAAGACTCTGGATTCCCACCTTCGCGGGAATGACAAAAGGGAAATATCAGGCATACGGTAACTGGACCGTTAAGTTGAAAATTCACAAGATCCGCAACTATAATCGTCTCACGCTCCCCGTTTCGCTCACCCCTCACGTGAGGCAGCCGTGCTTGCAAAAGTTTTCAGTGCCGGACTGCTCGGACTCGACGCCCATTTGATCGAGGTCGAAGTCGATATCGGCGGCGGCCTTCCTCAATTTTCCATCGTCGGCCTGCCCGACGCAACCGTCAGGGAAAGCCGGGACCGTATTCGCGCGACCCTGAAAAATACCGGCTTCGCCCTCCCACCAAAAAAGATTACGGTCAACCTGGCGCCTGCCGGCTTAAAAAAAGAAGGCGCGGGACTCGAACTGAGCATGGCCGTCGGCATGTTGGTGGCCGAAGGCATCATTGACCAGGCAACGGCTCAACGCTACGTGCTGGTTGGTGAACTGTCACTGGACGGCCGGATCAAACCCATCAGGGGAGGATTGTCCATCGGCCTGCTGTGCCGGAATCAACTCCCGCTGATCCTCCCCGCCGAAAGCGCGCGTGAGGCTGCGGTCATTGACCAGGTCGAAGTCTATGGAGCCCGGACGCTTCCCGAAGTGGTGGAGGCCTTAACGGGACAACACCCGCTCACCCGGCTCATCACGGACCCGCAATCGTTTTTCCGGACCTCAGCCACACCGGAAGAAGACTTCTCGGAAGTCCGTGGTCAATTCCACGCCAAACGTGCCCTGGAAATCGCCGCAGCCGGAGGCCACAACGTCCTGCTCATCGGACCACCGGGTTCGGGAAAAACCATGTTAGCCCAACGCCTACCCGGGGTCCTGCCTCCCCTCAGCATCCAGGAGGCCTTGGATACCACCCGGGTCCATAGCGTGGCCGGCACCTTGGTGACGGATCAATCGCTGATGACCACGAGACCCTTTCGCGCCCCCCATCACAACGTCTCGGACGCGGGCCTGATCGGAGGGGGCACTATTCCCAGGCCGGGTGAGGTCTCTTTGGCGCACAACGGCGTGCTCTTTTTGGATGAAGTGCTGGAGTTCAAGCGATCGGTCCTGGATGGTCTACGCCAGCCGCTCGAAGAAGGGACCGTGACCGTCACGCGGGTGAATGCGTCGCTCCAATATCCGGCGCGGTTCATGCTGGTCGTTGCCATGAACCCTTGCCCATGCGGGTACCATGGAGATCGGACACGTGACTGTATTTGTACCCCTCACCAGATCAGGCGGTATCGAGGCCGGCTTTCAGGACCGCTCCGGGACCGGCTCGACATTCACGTGGAGGTGCCCGCGGTTCCGGTTTCGGACCTGGGGCACGATCAATCGTCTGAATGTTCCGCCTTCATTCGAAAACGCGTGACCGATGCCCGGCATATCCAGGCGAAACGGTATGCCGCGGAGCACCTGTTTGCGAATGCCCAACTCAAACCCCGGCACATGAAAACACATTGCCGGCTCGACCAGGCCGGCAAGCAACTCCTGGATCAGGCCGTAACCCGCTTGGGGCTCTCGGCCCGCGCCTATGGCCGGATATTGCGCGTTGCGCGAACGATTGCAGATTTGGCAGACTCAGAGGCTATCGAAGCATCGCATCTGGCCGAGGCCATCCAGTATCGGAACCTGGACCGAACGACCACATTTTAAAGGAACCTCATGGACATTCAGATCGGACCTCACCTGTACCGTAACAGTAACGGCACGATTGAAGTCGAAGGCGTGCCGCAAATCGATATCGAGCCACGTCCCTCCGGCGGATTCCCGAAAGTAAATTTTGCCTTGTTTGAGACGGGAGGAAAAATGCCGGCAAAACTCACGGACGGCACGTTGGCGATTAATGAAGGCCAAGCCTATGCCCTCGAACGAAGTCCCACGAGCCTGGTGATGCGGCACCAGGACAGCGGGAAAGAAATCCTCAACATGACTCTTGAGGAAAATGGCCGGCTCGTGATCTCACAGGGCGAGTTCTATACCTTGAGAGGCCACACCCTCACGATTACGCCCTCGGAATGGACCCTGGAAAAAACCACGGTGACGGAAGGGGAAACCGACGTCCAGGGCAAAGCCGTTCCTTTGGAATAGCCCAGCGACTCAAATCTCCGCAGCCGTGGCTTTTTGCGACCCGTCACAGTTCACACACGTTCGACTGTGAATCCCTTCACTGGCCACGGCCGGCCCCAAGGCCATGTTCCGGTCCAAGGCGACCACGTCGGGGCCTTGATACGTCCAGAGCCGCTCGCACCCGGGGCAAAAGAACCACACCGTATACCCCGGCCAATCCCGGTCACGCGTTGCCATAATGATACATCGTGTAGCCTATGCGTTTGCCAACACCTTGCCGATTTTGTGCGTCGCCTGTTCCACGTCCGCATTCGACACGTCCAAATGGGTGACCGCACGAAACAGGTGATCGCCGATGGCATTCAACAGGACCCCGTTTTCCTTGAACGCTTGCAGGAGTTCCTGGGTGGAACGGTCGCTTCGCACGACCTCGAACACAATGATATTCGTTTCGACGTGGTCAGGGTCCACGTACACCGTGGGAACCTGTTGCAGTTGCAGGGCAAAACTTTTGGCATTCTCGTGGTCCTCCTGAAGTCGGGTCACGTGGTGCTCCAAGGCATAGAGGCCCGCGGCCGCGAGAATGCCTGCTTGCCGCATGCCACCGCCGAACATTTTTCGCAAACGCCGAAGTTTGGCAATCCGGTCCCTGGTCGAGGTGATCAATGAGCCGACCGGAGCCCCCAACCCCTTGGACAGGCAAAACGACACGGTATCGAACGGCTGCGCAAATTCGGCGGCGGATACCCCGGTGGCCACGGCCGCATTGAACAACCGGGCGCCGTCCAAATGCAACGCAAGGCCCTGGTCGCCCGCCAGCTTCGTGATCTCCCGGATCGTGGACAGGGGGTAGACCGAGCCCCCTCCGAAATTGTGCGTCTGCTCCAGGCACAGCAGCGTCGTCGGGGGATTGTGGACGTCTTTAGGCCGGATGGCCGCGAGCACACCATCAGCGGTCAAAAGGCCCCGGTCGCCGTCGATGCAGCATAATTGGACCTGAGACAAGGCCGAGGCCGATCCCCCTTCATAACGAATAATATGGGCCGTGCCTTCCACGAGCACCTCGTCTCCCGGACGGGTATGGAGACGAAGACACAGTTGATTTGCCATCACCCCGGTTGGCACGAACAGGGCCGCGTCCTTGCCCAACAACCGGGCAGCCTTGGCTTCCAGGGCATTGACCGTCGGATCTTCACCGTACACGTCATCGCCCACTTCTGCCTGAGCCATGGCGGCTCTCATGCCCGGAGTCGGCTTAGTCACGGTATCGCTTCGCAGATCGATCATCATCAGCCTTTCATAGTTCGATGCACTCGCGCTCAACGTTCCTTTTTCCTTTATTTTACGGCAGTCCTCTGACGGGAACAAGAAGCCCGACGTTCGACAAGACCCGTTGGATCTCTTCCACGGAAACCGGACCTGCACGGAGGATAGCCGGCCCATCCACCACGCTCAACAGGGTGGAAGGACGGTTTCCCGTGGCCGGTCCGGTATCCAGAATCAGATCCACGTCACGACCCAGTGAGACTTCCACCTCGTCGGCGGTCAGGCATGGGGGTTGTCCGGACAGGTTGGCGCTCGTCCCGGTCAACGGACCCGTTTGACGTAATAAGGACCGCAAAAACGCCGATCCGGGTTCTCGAATCCCGATGGTCACGGTCCCTGCCGTCAATACGGGAGAAAGCCCGGGTTGGGCCGGAACGATGACGGTCAACGGCCCGGGCCAGAATTCGTTGATCATCGCGTGGAACCAGGATGGAACGGACCCGGCCAGGGTATCGAGTTGGCTCCGTTCTCCGATCAGCACGAGAAGGGGTTTCCCGGAAGGCCGTTCTTTCGCATTGATCACGCGGTCCAGGGCCGTGGGATTGGACGCCGATGCGGCCAGGGCGTACGAGCTTTCCGTCCCGACGGCCAGCAGGCCGCCTTGATGAACGAGATCCGCAATCGGAACAAAAAAAGAGGGAGAAGGATCTGCTGGAACCGGAAGGATTTTGGCCACGAGCGTCTTACCCAAGCGGAGATGGTTTACGTCAGGACTCGTGCGGCAATATCGGTTCGGAAATAGTGCCCTTCAAACGTGACGTGCCTCCCCGCGTCATAGGCCCGGTCACGCGCCGCCCTGAGGGAGGACCCCCAAGCCGTCACCCCCAACACTCGCCCGCCGGCCGTGACGACGTCTTGGCCGTTTAAGGCTGTCCCGGCGTGGAAGACCGAGACCCGGTCATCGGCGGCAGCCTCCAAAAGCCCGTTGATCGGCAGGCCACTCGGATACGTGCCGGGATACCCGCCGGACGCCATGACGACACACACCGACGATTCCTCCGACCAGTCGAGATGGACCTGGTCCAACCGGTGTTCCACGACCGCTTCGAGGACGTCGGCGAGGTCCGTTTTCAACAACGGCAACACCACTTGGGTCTCGGGATCGCCGAACCGCACATTGAATTCCAGCACGTAAGGCGTCCCGTCCTTGACCATGAGACCCGCGTACAAGACCCCGTAAAACGGGCTGCCCACGCGCGACAGCCCTTCGATCGCAGGGTGCAACACGTCTCGCATGATCGCATAGCGTAGGGCCGGCGTGGCCAGGGGCGCCGGCGCATAGGCCCCCATGCCTCCGGTATTGGGGCCGGTATCACCCTCCCCGATCCGCTTGTGATCCTGGGCGGCCAGCATGGGGACGACGGTTTTCCCATCGGCAAATGCCATCAGGGTCAGTTCCTCCCCTTCGAGACATTCTTCAATGACCACCCGGTTGCCGGCGTCGCCGAAGACTCGACGTTCCAGCACGTTGACGACCGCGTCCTTGGCGTCCTGCGCCGTCCGGGCCACGACCACGCCTTTCCCCTGGGCCAACCCGTCCGCTTTGACGACGATGGGGAGCGCGCATTGTTCCAGGTAGTCCAGCGCGGGACGGACGTTCTCGAAGGTACTCGCCTCCGCGGTCGGAATCCCCTGGCGCATCATCAGGTTCTTGGCGAAGGCTTTACTGGACTCAATCTTGGCGGCGTTCCTGGTCGGACCGAAGACCTTGAGTTTGTTTTCTCGAAACAGGTCCGCGATACCCAGTGCCAGCGGCGCTTCGGGACCGACTACAGTGAGATCCACGGCCTCCTGTTCGGCAAACGTTTTCAGACCGATCAGGTCCGTCGCCGCAAGAGGCACACACGTGGCCAGTTGACTGATTCCCGCGTTCCCGGGTGCGCAATAGAGCTTGCTGACTCGATGGCTCGAGGCGAGCTTCCAGACCAATGCATGCTCGCGCCCTCCACCGCCGATGACCAGGATTTTCATCAGGGTTGCCGCCTTAATGCCTGAAGTGGCGCATACCCGTCATGATCATCGCCACGTCCTGTTCGTCGGCAGCCTTGACCACTTCTTCGTCCCGGATACTGCCGCCCGGTTGGATGACTGCGGTCACACCTGCCTTGACAGCCGCATCGAGTCCGTCCCGGAACGGGAAAAAGGCATCCGAGGCCATGACGCACCCTTTGATCGGCAGGTTGGCTTTCATCCCGGCCAATTTGACGGAATCGACGCGACTCATCTGACCGGCCCCGACACCCACGGTTTGCGTAGCATTGGCAAACACAATAGCGTTGGATTTCACGTGTTTGCACACCTTCCACGCAAAGGCACAGGCTGCGTATTCGTCATCCGTAGGCTTTCGTTTGGTCGGAACCGCCAAGGTTTTCAGGTCCGCGAGGACACCCAGGTCACGATCCTGCAGGATCAGTCCCCCGACGAGTTTTTTCAAATCATAGCCGTCACGGGTCCGGTCTTCGAGCGAACCCACCGTCAACAGCCGCAAGTCTTTTTTCCGTTGCAACTCGGCCACGGCCTCGTCGGTGAACTCAGGAGCAATCAGGACTTCGACGAACGTTGACGTCACTTCCTTGGCCATGTCCAGGTCCACGGGCCGGTTGGAGGCAATTACCCCTCCGAAGGCAGAAACCGGGTCAGTTTCCCTGGCCTTTCGATAGGCTTCGACCGGAGTCGCCCCCAAGGCCACGCCACACGGATTATTGTGTTTGATGATGACCACGGCCCCATCATCGAATTCTTTCGCCAACTCCAACGCCGAATTGGCGTCCAGGTAATTGTTATAGGACATGGCCTTGCCGTGCAGTTGACGGCCCAGGGAAATCGAGGGTTCCGTGCTGCCGGTCTCCCGGTAAAACGCTCCTTCCTGATGCGGATTTTCCCCGTATCGCAGGATTTTGGCCCGTTCATACGTGATTGACAAGCGTGCCGGAAATTTGTCTGCTCCATCGTCCTGCCGGCTTAAATAATTTGCGATCAGGCCGTCGTACCGCGAGGTGTGCTGGAACACTTTCCTGGCCAACTCACGGCGAAGCGTCAACGGGACAGCCCCTGACTGCAACGCCTCCAACACGCGACCATAGTCGCCAGGATCGACCACCACGACGACGTCCGCATGATTCTTGGCAGCGGACCGGAGCATGGACGGACCACCAATATCGATATTCTCGATGGCATCCTCGAAGGTACAATCCGGTTTGGCAATGGTCGACTCGAACGGGTAGAGGTTGACTACCACAAGGTCAATGGGCTCAATCCCTTGCTCCTGCATTTGTCGAACGTCGTCGACCCGCCCTCGCCGGCCCAGCAGCCCCCCGTGAATCTTGGGATGCAGGGTTTTGACCCGTCCCCCCAGGATCTCCGGAGATCCTGTATGCGATGAAACTTCCGTGACCGGCAGTCCGGCCGTGCGTATGGCATGGGCCGTCCCTCCCGTGGAGAGAATGGTGCCGCCGAGTTCAACCAATCCTTTGGCAAAATCCACAACGCCCGTCTTATCGGACACACTGATCAATGCATGGTTCAACTTACCCATTGTTCGCCCCTCGATGGTCACTGCAACGGTGAATGAAAGGAAAAAACGTGGAAATTGAGCTTACCAAATGCGCCTCGTCAGCATCAATAAAACGCTCTGCTCTTTGTTCTTCATATTTCCCCTTTATTTTATCTCATTTTTTGATCTTACGTGCTCGTTAATAAAACGCGGTGTTATGCCGTCAAGCCGATGATAGATTTTGGCAAAATTATGCAATCGACAATTAAAATAGACGTCCATAGACATTGATGAGTCGGCTTTATCGTAGAAGCAGGCAATTTGATCTGCTTTATTGTCAGGTATGTCTCCATCAACGTGAAATTTTTCAGTTTCTCCAGCTTTAATTTTTATTTTCTTAATGTAAGGGACATGAAGCGGGGTTCCTGAACAACAAAACTCGATTTGAGCGCGGTCTAATTCAACATCAAATGGTGACATGTTGGTTACTTCAAACCATAATTGAAATGTCGCAAAAGGACGACTCAGATTGACGCTGACATTTTCATGACGGGGGAAAATATCGACTTTCACAAGATTGGCCATGCATTCTTCAGAAAACTTCCGTCTCAAGAGCCACTTCGGCAGCCACGTCAGGTATCCCCACATTCCGGCAAATGATTCAATGTCCATGTTTAGCTCTATAACATCTTGCTTTCATGGACTTCAAAATCGTCGATCATCGACAACAACGATTCCTTTTTTGAAAATAATGCGTGTTTCGTATTTTTTACTCGGCTTTTACAGCCACAAGCATTGGAGTGTTGGTCACACCAGACTTTTTTATCTCGACGACGGTGTTATGGTCGAGACAATTGGCGGGTAATGTATCGGCTGCGTTCTTCAAGCAGCAGCATCTGCTCCGGTTTGAGTTCGAGGCCATGATTGTGCTTCTCGATGGCGGCAGTGAAGTTAAATACCAATGCCTCGACGATAGATCGCCTGTTTTCGAGCTTGCCGCCTGAGTAGTAGAAATGATCGCGGGTGACGACGTTGAAACGGTTCCAATAACGCTCCAACATTGTGTTTTGCCTATAGTCGTTGTGATGCCACGTCGATAGGATGAATCGTGCCTGAGTTGAAGAAAGCAATTCGAAGAGATGAGTTTCGTCGTCTTCAGTCCAGCCGTTGTAGTAATCGACGTACCGGCCGGCGTAAGGTGGATCGCAGTAGATGATGTCGCCGCTGGTCGCCTGTCGTATCACGTCTTCGAACGACGCCGTCAGAAACGTCCACTCCGGTTGAATCAGACAGGCAACGTCGCGGACTTGGTTGACGATCTTGGTGACGTAAGATCGGCTGAAGCGCTCGGGTTTCTGGCAAAACGGAATATTCCATTCGCCTTTTTTGTTGAATCGCATCATGCCATTGAAGCCTGCTCTGGATAGAAAGAGGAAATCCAGTGGATTGTGATCTCGATTGAAACGCTCCTTTATGGCGTTGAAGTGATCGTACCCATTGCGGCTGGACCGTCGAAGTCGTTCCCCTTCTTCTTCAAGATAGAAGCGGATACGAGCAGGGCAAAGCATACCCCTTTGGATTTGCCGATAGAAACGAACAATGTGAGGATTGGTGTCGCTGAGCAGGGCACGCTTAAAGCCCACGTTAAAGGCAACGACGCCCGTTCCCAAAAAAGGCTCTATCCACCGTCCCTCAACGTCGGGCACGAGGGCCTGTATCCACGGCACCAATTTGGTTTTGATCCCTTGGCTCTTGATGGGAGGGATGACGACGCGCATCACGTGCTTCTCTTCCTTCTCTTCGTCTCAATGGGAACGATGAGTTTCTTATCTCCGCCTTTGAATTCAACGAAATCTTCCAATTTCCTGATTGGTATCGCTTTCCGGCCCTTCTTCATCGTTGTGACGCCATAATTCATCCAGTATTCATCAAACCATTCCTCACCCAGCTTCGCAAAGATGCCATTGCCTCTCAAAATATCATTGATGGCGGTGATGGATCCAATATTAGCGGTATTACCGAACCCCTGTCGGTCGCTGGCCAGTTGCCATTTCTCGCAGACGAAAAACTGAAAATCCCTAATCACCGACGCAATCGAGCGAAGATTTTCCATGGTTGTTACGGAACGTTGCCCTACACGGTGAGAATCTGCTTCGCCTTCCTCAAGCTCACGAACGTTGATAACTTCAGTCTCGTCAACATCCTTGGCGTCAGATCTGGTGTAGATTATGCCGAGACAGAAATGCCCGGCATAGTCACTATATGGGAATTGGATGTTCTTCGTCGATGTCCGATCTCTGAAGTAAGATCCGTGACTGCCAAGCGTGAATCCATTAACGTGTCCGGGAAATTCAGGGTCGCGATAGGTCGTCTTTAAATCGACGGCTATCTTGAAGCGGGCATTCTCCTGACTGACGAAGCTCAGGTCGGGGTACCAGTTCTGATGTTCCGCTAGTACAATGGAGTAGCCATGTTCCTAAGCGAACTGAAGGATTTTAGGAAATAGATGAATTTCGAGAATTTTCGAGATGATCTTTGTGTCTGAACTGATAGTATAGATATTCCGGTAAATATCAATGAAGCCCTTAACGGTCCATTCGCCGTCGTCTGCGCTGACGTGCTCGCCCATCTTCCGGACAAAAACCCGTAATGCCTTCGAAAATGCAGCCTTTCCTTCGCGTTGTGCGGATTTTGTCAGCTTAAGCATATACTCTTTCTCTCACATATCGGCTTAATTTACAAAGTCACATGAAGTTTTGAGGTTTAGCTATTTTACCCTGATCTTCCGATTCCAGCAGCAGGATTTATACGGGATACCAGCTAGGAAGCTGGGGGCTTGACCAGGCCCCCTACTCCCGGCTCTTGTCGTTCGGCCAGGATTCGATGGAAGTTTCATCTCCCGCGAACCTCCGTGGAGGACGGGGCCGTGCATCCTGGAATCCGGATTTCTTTTGCTGCGGGGTGTACGTCAATGGCCCATTCGGTATATACTCAAGAAACATTTCACGATACGGCCATGGGTGCCGACCAATGCCCTTTCCATTAATTGCGACCCTCGTTCTTCTTTTTTTTACCGTTGCCTTTTCTCTCCAGAACGATCAAACGATTTCCATTACATTTTTCAAGTGGACGTTTGAAGGGTCGCTCGTCCTGGTGTTGCTGGCCACCCTTTGCCTGGGCATCGTGATTCATATCCTGGCTTCCATGCCGGCGCGTATTCGGAAATCAAAGGAAATTGCGGAACTCAATAAACGGGTGACGGAGTTGGAAAGTACGCAACAACGGGACCTTGACACGGACCTACGAGCCTGACACCATATTGGCGTAATCTGTCAACGACAATTCAGCTCAAATGGAGCGAGCATTATGACCTCTTTTACTTCAGGTTCGATGAATCAGGCCGACCATCAGCCGTCGGCAGAAAACCCCACCATTGATGAAGCCTTGGGCTGGGAAGGGCACGTCAATATCCCCCCGTCTCCGTTGTTAAACACACTGCTCCGTAATTTGTCTGAAGTGCAAACGGGTTTGACTTTCGGTATGGTGTTTGTGGTTGGAGTGTTGGTCGGAGGCGTCCTGTTTGCCGCACTGGGGTCAGGTAAAAAACACTCGGACACCTAAGCCCTGCACGAAGGCGCGGTCTTCAAAAAAACCGATCTTTGAAGAACAACCGTTGCCAGAGTCCGGCTTTGCGCATACGATGATCACCACACACTAAAGTCCGGCGTTTCCCGCGACGGGTTTCGACTTCAATCGTCTCGTCATCAAAGACCCTGAGCACCTTCCAGAATTTCCTGATCACGTAGGAATAGGTGTCACCGTGTCGAGCGGGAAAGACCTTTTCGGCTCGCAGACTGGGATGGGTCGAGGTTTTCTCTTTCTGATAGACGACAAAATTGCCGGATTTTAATTTCATCGACACCTCTTTTCCCGCGCGATGCATGAAGACTGAACCAAACCATCGTTACGAAGCCATCTCAGCTATATCATGCCATATTTTCCGTCTATTGCAAGTGTTATTCTTGAATAGGCCCCAATGGATTGGGGGCATCCACTGGCGCAATGTATGGAGCCGGCGAGTGGGATTGAACCACCGACCTGCTGATTACGAATCAGCTGCTCTACCACTGAGCTACGCCGGCCTTGGAGAGAACGTATCGTGAACGTGGCGGGAGACGGCTGTTTCCAACCCGACGGCCATCTTATTTTCTGAAACGGGCCGTGTCAACTGACGGTCCCCCTCACCCCAACCCTCTCCCACCAGCGGGGAGAGGGAGCCATCAGGGCATGATTGACATGAATTTTATTTCTCCGCTACCGTGAAACGATGTCCTTCCCTGCTGGCAAACCTGCTCCGGCATCGATTCCCCTCCTTGTTCACCTGTGCTCCCTGATCAGGCTTGCGAATCAAACGGGCACTCTCCTGCTTATGATTCCAACCTTGTGGGCGCTGGTCCTGGCGTCAATGGGCCATCCATCAGGCCTGTTGGTCGTTCTTTTCATTGCGGGATCGTTCATCATGCGAAGCGCCGGAGTCATTATTAATGATTTGGCTGATCGATCATTCGACCGGCAAGTCACCCGCACCCAAACCCGGCCTCTCGCCAGTGGAGCCCTTCGCCCCTGGCACGCCATCCTGTTCCTCGGCGTTCTCCTTGCCATAGCCGTAAGCCTCCTGTTGTTCCTGAATCCGCTGGCCATACGACTCGGCCCGGTCGCCTTGGCATTGGCCACGATCTATCCCTTTACGAAACGGTTCTTTCGTGTCCCTCAATTGTTTCTCGGACTGGCATTTGGTTGGGGAGCCGTGATGGCTTGGGCAGCCGTTCGCAATCAACTTGACCCTGCGACGTGGTTGCTTTTTACCGCGACGATTTGTTGGGCTTTGGCCTACGATACCATTTATGCGCTTCAGGACGTTGAGGATGATCTTCGTATCGGGGTGAACTCATCGGCGATTCTGTTTGGTTCTCACGTATGGGTCGCCGTGGGCATCATCGAGACGGTCATGCTGGGACTCTTGGCAACGGCGGGTTGGCTGGAAAATCTGAATGCGGTGTTTTATGCGGGACTCGCCGGAGTCGCAGGGTTTTTGAGTCAACAAGTCTGGAGACTGCGAGGTGAGGTTTCTCCCTTTGAGGCGTTTTCCATGTTCAAACAACACACGGTCATCGGCCTTTTTATTTTGTTCGGGATTTGGGTAGGAACACTGTAGGCGTACGCTGTCGGGTTACGCTTTTGCGCCCAGACATACTCGTTCTGTCAGGCCCCCTCACCCTAGCCCTCTCCCACGATGGGGAGAGGGTTTCCTTCGTTTTATTCCGGCGGGGGGATGGGTTTGTCCGGTTTTGGTGCACGCAGGGTGTCGAGATAGGCCGTTACTGCTCGCGCGTCATTGTCATCAAGTCCCAAGTTCGGCATACGCGTGTGCTTTTTCATGCCTTGCGGGTAACGAACCCAGCGATAGACCCAGGTGTCGTTGAGACGGAAGCCGGCACGGTCCAAGGCCGGTCCGACCAGACCCCCGACGTCTCCGATACTATGACACCCGTTACAGCCGTATTTGTTGAAATACAGGCTTTTGCCTTTTTCTTCCAAGACGACTTTTTCCTGATCCGCCATGGTCAAGTCGGGACGTGCAATTTGAGTCATCCTGGGACGTTTCGTGAAATTTTCCAGGGCGGACTTCGCGGCTTCAAACTGTTCCGCCACTTTTTCATAGGCCTCTTCTTCGGGAAGCACGATTTCCTCTTCTTCCTCTTCGTAGTCCTCTAGATCGTCCTCGTCATCTTCCATGTCCATGTCTTCGTCATCTTCTTCGGCCTCTTCCTCTGCGGCAGCCCTGGCTTCTTCTTCGGCTTCCTGTTTTGCCAAGGCTTCATCCATGGACTGTTTGGCTTGCTCATGGACCGCCTCGGCCGCCTTGAACCGGGATTCCAACTCGGCTTTCCGTCCTTCAACGTCAAACGTCAACGACCCGCCGTGCAGCGTTCGCACGTAGCCGACCACGGCCCAGAGTTCTTCTTCGGAGAGCGTATATTTGAAGGTCGGCATGGTCGAGACCGCGAAGTAATTTTCATCGTCGAGCACTTCCTGCAACGTGGTATCGCGCATGTCCCGGGAAATTGTGTTGAAGATTTCTTCGTCTGAGAAAGTCGACATCGCTTCGGATTCCGACAGGTCCCGAGGGCGTGGGTCCGGCATCCTTCCCCAGTTAAAGCCCTCCTGCTGCTGTCCGCTTTCGCCGTGACAGTGCATGCAGTAATGACGATAGAGTTTTCGGCCTTTTGCCGTCCGCTCATCTTCAAACAAGGCGCAGCCGCTCGTCACGGCAAACACCGCGACGACCACGATAGCGACCTTGCTGAGTACCCGATGCATGCCTTGTTCTCCCTTCATGATTCGTTACCCCTCCGAATTTTTCTCACCAGGAAAAACTCAAAGCCGGCAGCAAGCACGATGCCCAACACGACGTATCCATAAATGGAATTGTCCGGTGGCGGCTCGGCTCGAAGGTACCACCATGATGAAACGGCTTTTTGTGAGCCCTTTTCTTTCACGTCTCCATCCACGATTTCCCCGTCCCAAAACGCGAATGCCACGTTTCGCCATTCTCCGGGCGTCACTTGTACGTCCAGATCATCACCTGTTTGCAAGGGGCGGGAAAACACGACGCGCCAAGTTCCATCCTGCCAGGCTCCCGTTGCCGAGACGTTCTGGTTTTCCTGCGGACGAATCGTCTTGAAGCCCTTGGCCGTCATATCGGTGGCTTTGCCGTGTTCTTTTTTCCAATACCAGATGTTGACGTCTCCTCCCTCGACCTGAAGCATTTCCTGCCCATGGGCGAAGTGGGCCATTTTATCACCAACCATAAACTCGACTGCGGCGGCATCTGCAGCATCTTCAGATGGGTCGGCATACTCCAGAAGGATTGCCATATCCTCACCATTGTGGACCCCGCGAACCTTCACGGACTTCACCGTGACTTCCTGAATGCGGTCCGGCCAATGCACTTGGGGGGCCAACTTGAATTCCGCAGGCTCGATCGTGTTCCACACGGCGGCATTCGGATCATCCGCAGGGACGGCTCCCTCCGTCAAGAACAGACGAACGGCCACGCTTCCGGTTTCGCCTTCAGGCGGCGGGTCGCTCGCAAACACGCAGGAGGCCCCGACTCCCGTCACCATGAGGGTGAGTCCAAGCGCGACGTTGAAGATCTTCATGTATCCCATTTTCCTGCTCCTTGGATCCTTCCCTTCGACGTTTCCGACAATCGTTGAACCTACGAGGACGCGACCTCACCCCGTTACCTATTCCTCTTCCTCCCAGGTCCGTGGAGACTGGCCGGCACCGTCGTATTCACCCATGATGATTTTCCAGATCCATTCGTCCGGCAATTCTACTTCCCAGCGCGGCATGGCCGATTTCCAAGGCATCGCTTCAACCGGAAGCCCGACGCCGCCTTTCTTGATCCGCCAGAAAAGATAGGATTCCTGTAATTGGGCGATCGTTCCCGGATCGCTGAAATTCGCCGGAGGCGGATTGAAGCCCACGGCCGCCGGGCCTTTCCCGTCGAAATTGGCTCCATGACAGGGCGAACAAAACGCCGCATATAAACCTTTTCCCATCATGATGTTTTCCGGCGTCCTCGGATACGGGTTGGCCAACCCGACGAACTCGCCAGGAGGCGCGGGATGAATGGTTCGATTTTCCGCAGGCGGCATATCGCTTGGGGCAAGCCGGGTGTACGTCTGCCATCCCACCAACAAGGGAAACAACACGAACACCAGGATGCGCGCGGTTCCGGCAATTCCCACCTGCCCCGAGCCGGTGAGGAATCGCCCAACCGGCCCCATGAATTCATCGAGGCTTCCCCCACTCATGGTGTAGAAAATCATTGCGGAAGCAAAGGTCAGGGCCAAGTAGAGAAAAATCAAGCTGGCCGGGAGCGGTGCCGTAAACAATGGGAGTATGAACTTAAGAAACACGTACATTCCCACCAACAGGATAGCCGTTTTCGCAAGAGGACCTTTCATCGTTCACCCTTTTGGTTAAGGTGCTCCATTGACGGTGAGGGAAGCGACTTCCACCTCGCTTTCCTTGCCGATATTCATCACGTCTTCGACCTTGATGCTAATGGGTTCCCCGCTCATTTTCTGGAGAAAGGAAATGACCGAATAAATCTCTTGTTGCGACAAGGCAATCGGATTCTTATGGATATAGGGCATCCGTGCCGGATATTCCTTGGGCAGACCTTCATGCCTGAAATCGAGATAAATATAGGCTTGCGGGTCGGTGAGGCTTTCATAGATGAATTCCGGCGCGAGTTTTGCCCCGATGCCTTTCAAATCCGGGCACCGGGCTGATTCACTGGGGCCGATGGAGTGACACAAGGCACATTGGCCTTTGCTGAAGAAAATCTTTTGACCGATCGAGGCCAGGTCATCCGGCGTTTTGACTTCGGCAATGTCAAAGGTCTCGATCGCCGGAGGAAGGGAGGGCATCTGCGGCACCCCTAAGGCAATCAGGGTAAACGTCCCCAATACGATCACCACGAAACCGACCACCCTGAGGAACTTCGCCTTGATGAAGAGCAGGATACAGATGCCGAATCCTACAACCGTGAGACCGATCAATTGGAGTAACGCGACTTCACTCATGGGTTCTCGCTCCGGTTTGGAAATGCCAACGTCAATAGGTTCCCAATCACGCCAGGGCTCCCTTTCAATCCTGTTCCCGTGGGGAACCGCCGGCCATGGCTGGCGTCACACCTGCCGGGATCTTCGCCGGTTCAGGTTCTTTCTGGTCAGGGATTTTCTTCCCCTTGTCACCCATCGTGGCGACCCAAAAGATGAACGCCACTAATAAGCAGAACACAAACGTGTTCAGGGACATGAAAGCGGCCGCGTAGCCCAACGCGGGAGAATAAGCGTAGTCCGACGTATCCCTCATCACGCCGTAGATGTGCCAGTGAACCCTGGACGATGATCGGGCATAGCCCATCAGCGACATCAACAAAATGACCATGACCGCATTGGATACCAACGCATACCCCGCCCGGATCGGCATTTGCCCCCAGACCATTTCCGTTGTGGTTTTGGCGCTTTTCATCAGGATGGCCGTCAAGGGCGTGAACGTCACCATGACGAACAGGACAATCAACACCTGTGCAACGGAGAAATAATTGATCCGGATAATGGCCGGCACGAAATACCCCCAGACCCCGAGCACAATGACTGCTATGCCCGCAATCACCAACAGGGCGCCCATCACCGCTTTGGCGATCCTTGCCCACCCGGCCGTTTCCTGCTTGCCGGCCCGCCAATACATGATGAAACTCATGAACGTGACCAGGATCATGAGATTGGCGACTGTCATTTTGGCGGACATCACCCCGAACACTCCAAGCAGCGGGTGATGGGTCCCGCCCATTTTTCTGGCCTCTTCAAGACTGGCCACCAGGGAGTGCGGAGTCATCCAGACGCCCAGGCACACCATGAGCACGATCAGCATGGCCAGGATCGGCCGTCTGTACGATCGTTCGGAGCCGGGAATCCGGTAGGTAATACCCATCCAGAAATAGTAATTGGCTCCGAGGAACAACACCCCGATGAGCATGGCCTGCAGGATGAAAAGCCAAGCCAGAAAACCGCCCATGAGGGTGATCCCCATCTGCTGGTTGTATTGATAGATCTCGCGCATGAGCCAATATCCGGCAAAGGGAAGGGGAAGCATACCGAATACGCCGATGAAGTTTCCGACGTAGCCCATCCAATCATAATGCTCCCGTTCTTCCTGGCTGGCCGCCAGGAGATAGCGGATACCGGCATAGGCGCCGCAAATAAACCCGCCCAATACAACGTTGGCAATGAGTCGATGGATGTTGACCGGCCACCACGTTGGATTCCACGTGGCCGCCCAGGCCCGATCAATCGCCGTGCCTTCGGCTACCACGACGGGGCTTGCCTGGAACGTGGCCCAGGCGTTGGGGACGATCATGATACCCAAGGCAAAGACGTTCAGCAGGAATCCCAAAAACAGGTGGAACGTCTTTTTATTCCCCTGCATGGCGTCCCATCCGTACCAATACAGGTACAGGGTGACGGTTTCCAACAGGAACAGCAGACAATACACGATGAAGGACGGGAAAAAGATATCGGACAAATATGCCATGAGCTTCGGGTACAGCCCGATCAGCAAAAAGAGCAGAATGCCTCCAAACAGGGCCGTCGTGGCGTACGCGGACGTCAGGAGCTTGGTAAATTCTTTTGCCAGTTTGTCGTACCGGGCTTCCTTGGTTTTCCAGCCGACGATTTCGCACACCCAAGCAAAAATCGGCACGCCCAACACGAACCCCGCCAGGAGCAAATGCTGCTGGGCCACAACCCAGACTACGTTTCGGCTTCCGAGTCCCGGAATATCGCGATATTCGACGGACATCGCCTGGGTGGCCGCGTCCTGGGCCCAGACAAGCGCCGGGAGAAGCACGAGCACCCAAAAGACACTCCATCCGAAAAGGGACGAGGGTTTCACCGTTGGCACCAGGGACTTGAGATTTTCGATTATGCCGTGGTTTTTCATATGTGAGCCCTCATTGGTTCGTTAATGCTTATGATCGCCATGGTCGTGGTCATGCCCATCGGACTCCGCAGCACCCGTTGCCGCCGGTTTCTTTGCAGCCGCCGGTGTCGCCTGGGGTGACGGCTTCTCCTGGCCCACTGCTACTTTCCCCCCTTTCGCCGGTTCCGCCGCGGGATTCTCTTTTTCCAATTCTTTCAACGTGGCTTCGGCGCGCGCCAGGACCTGCTCGGCGCTTTTTATGACCTTTTTGGGAACGATCTTTTTCTCTACCTTTTGAACTTCCACAAATTCGTATTCTTCATGAGGGTGGGGCGTACTCACGGGGATCAAGCCCCAAAACACCATGATCAGCACGACGCCGGTTCCCGTAAAGGCCGTCAGCAAGAGTGGTTGATCTCGCGGAATCCTGAGAAGGTCCCATTTCGAGACGATATCCTGGAACGCCCCTTCGACGGGCGTGGACGCACGCACAAAGCGTTGAGCCAAGGCGCCCAAGCCGAACAACCAGCCATAGACCAGGATGATCAGGACGATGGTGGCCGGCAATCCCCACATGACCAATTCCAGGCTGATTTTTTCCGCGATGGGAATCACGATGACGTTGCTTTCAACAAAATGCAACGTGGCGTGGACCGCGGATTGGGCCAGGGACTTGACGCCGCCCAGGATCATAAACAACAGGGGAAGATATACGACGGAAAAAACGGCCCACAGCCCCCATAAACGAAGGCCCGTTCCCTTGGGTGGGTCCACGCTCAACCGTTCCAGAAAAACGGTTCGTGAGCACAGGCCGAGCGCCCAAACGTCGATGGGAATGGAAAGTACCAGCAACGCTTCCAGACCGACGCCTTCCCAGGGATGCACGCCGGCGGCCAACATGAGCAATGCAACCACCATCTTCAGGGGAAAGCCCGTCCAGAAGGTTGGCCACAAGACCAGGAGACCGAGTTTGGCGTTCGACATGATCGTTAATCCAGAAATTCTCTATTCAGTATCGCGGAGACGGTGAAAATCAATATCATCGCCATAATGGCAATCCAGCCGATCAACGCAATCGGCCGTTTGAAAATATTCCGTTCCGGATTCCTGTCCAGAAAAGGCAACGCCGCCAGGAACCCCATAAATGCTCCGGGAATCGCGACGGCTCCGAGAAACTGGCCGAATTCTCCGCCAAAAATTTTCAAGCGCAACAACTGGAAGAGAAAGAGAAAATACCATTCGGGTTCAGGATGATAATCCCCCGGGTCCGGCGTTGCCTCTTCCAACAACACCACCGGCTCGATAAACGCCAACGTGCAAATAATCAGGAAGACCGTGGCCATGGCCACGATATCCTTCCAGATCTGTCTGGGGAAGAAATAATCCGTCTTCGCCTTGATTTGTTCGGGAGTGCCACGGAACGGACCCGCGGGTCCGGCTTTCCTGAACAGGAAGAGATGGAGACCGGCCAACCCCATCAACGCCGCCGGCAAAATCATCACGTGAATGGTAAAGAACCGGCTCAGGGTCATTTGACCCGGGGTCGGTCCCCCTTTCAAAAATCGACTCAGGAAATCCCCGACGACCGGGGTCTTATCCATGATCTCGACACCCACGACCGTGGCCCAATACGCCCGTTGATCCCACGGGAGCAAATAGCCCGTGAAGCCGAATGCCATGACCAGGCCGAAGAGGGCCAGCCCGACCAACCAAATCAATTCCCTGGGTTTCTTATAGGCCCCCCACAAGAACACTTGAGACATATGGGCAAACACCATCACCACCATGGCCGAGGAGCCCCAGAAATGGTAACTCAGCAGAAACCACCCGTAATCCACTTCGTGAATGATATATTGCGTGCTCGCATAGGCGTGGTCGGTGCTCGGGACGTAGTAAAACATCAACAGGATCCCCGTCACCACCTGCACAATGAAGATAAACAACAAACACGATCCGAACGCATAGGCCCATCGAGACCCGCCGGGAACGGGCTCATTCAACATTTTGGCCTGAATGGTTTTCAGGCCGACCCGTTCATCGACAAAGTCGACGACTTTTTCAAATGCGTTGGGTTGGTTGGTGGTATCGCCGTTCATAAAGACGCTACAGCAGTCGGATTTGGCCTTTCACCCCGGCCTTGTATTCGACGTCGATGATTTGCACTTCCCCGGCGGCATTGACTTGCATCGGGAGGACGTCGAGCGGCCGCGGGGCCGGGCCATCCAGCACCTTGCCTGCCTCATCATAGATACTCAAATGGCAGGGACACAAAAAGACCCCGTCGGGAAAATTCTTCGTTCTACGCCACTTGTACCCGCATCCCAAATGCGGACATTTTCCGGAAAATCCGATGTAGGGCGTCTTGGCTTTATTCACCCACACCAGATCTCCCTTATGGTCATAAAACTTTTTATCTTTCCCGCCGTAGACGGCTTTTTGCACTTCAGGCGTGGCTTTCACCACCCAGATGTTTTTTTCGATCTGCTGTTCGGGCATAAAGGCTTCCTTGAAGCCCCGTGTAAACTTGAACTGGTATCCGATGTTTTCTTTTCTGATCTTACGGACGTTCCCCACGGAAAACCACGAATTGTCGAACGGCTTATACATGGGCTTCATGAGATATTTTAAAACGGGGAACGCCAAGGGAAGAGCGATTAACGTTCCGATGGCGTGCGTCATGTTCATGAAAAAGCTGCGTCGTGGCACCCCTTGCTCCAGCCGGGGATAGGGCACGAGAATTTCGCCGGGCTCCACGTGGAGACGGTCTTCCAAATGCGCGATTTCCACGTCATGATGCGTGACGTAGGCATCCCGGTCCAGCACGGGACACGCCTTGAATTCCTCCAAGGAACCCCGCAGGACGATTTCTTCTTCATTCGGGATTTCCTGGACTTGGCCGATCGGGACCTGTCGATCCACGCCTTGCCCGCCACCTTCCCTGACCACCACGTGACTGATTTCAAGGGAGAGCGGATCGACGATGACCTTGGAAATACTGCCGACTTCCCCGTCGGCACACCGCGCTTTTGCCTTAATTGTTGGCTGCATCGACCACCTGGAACGAGCTTATTTCATTTTGATGGGCTTCGGTGTGTTCACCGAGGCATTTTTCAAGGTCGCCAAAAAGGCCACCAGCGCGTCGACCTCTTCGTCGAACATCAGGTCCTTATATTTATCCGGCATTTTGCCTTTTTTGTACTGCTTATCAAATCCTTCGGCTTTCCAGCTTTTGGGGTCGAGGATTTTTTGCCGGAGGGCTTCAGGCGTCATGAGATTGCCGATATTGTCCAACTCCGGGCCTCGCTTCTTGCCGCCTTTTCCAAAAAGTTTGTGACAGTTGTAACACTCTTGCAGCTCCCATTGCTCCTGGCCAAGCGCCACCAGGTCCCCGGCCGCTGCCGTTGAGGCGGGAGTCGCGGCTTCCTCCACGACCTGTACGCCACCGCCCAGGACTTTCAATTGTTGCTCGATCGAGACGGCGCGCTCATTCAGGGCTTTGGCCCGTGCGATCAGCTCTTCGGCTTTGCCTTGCTGGGTCCTCGCCCGGCGTGCTTTCAGGAGCTTTTCGATTTTTCCTTTTTCAATTTCCGGGTCGTACTGGGGCAGGCCACTCGCTCCGCCGATGTAGACCCCGGAAAGCACCAGGTAAAACAGCACCAGGCCGATGATAGCCTTTATGCCCTCAAGACGATTCAGGGAGGGCGCATCAAGCAGGATGAACACACCTGCGCCGAGCATGGCATAAATAAAGAACATGACCTGGAAAACGAGGGGGAAATGCGTGGCCTTGGCCACCCCTGCCAGGATAATCCCCAAAAGGACGCCAATGATGCCTTTTTTGATGATATTTCGCGTCAAACTTTGCTCAGCCATACTCGCTTCCCACCTCCGTTACTCCGCACCGGCAGGCACCGCCGCCGCTTGCGGGGCCTCGGATTTCTGCCCGGTGGTTCTTAACGTCACGACAATGGCAAAACTCACCACGAGATAAAAGACCAGGGTCACACCCGTAATCCACCAGGCGGAATAGGCCAAAGTAGGCGTAAAGGCTTCGGGGGTAAAGTCCGGCACAAGGTTATACACGTGAAAATACTTCCGCGTGAGGGATCGAACCGTCCCCATCAAGCCCATGGTCCAAATCGCACTGAACGCCAGGAAAATCAGGACGAACTGGGACGTAAAGTCGATCTTCCCCCAAATAATGGTGCCGCTCCTGATGGCCCGGTTATAGAGCAGGTAATTGACGACGGTCAGAAAGACCAACGTAAACGCGGCCGCATTTTTAGCCGGCATCAGCGCCAACTCACTGGCCCACGAGGGAAGTTCCAATTCTTCAGTGGCCAACGCCTGCGTCGCCACAAATCCGTGAGGCGTCATCCAGATGGCGTTGGCGATCACGATCATCAGAAAGCCGACCTTGATCATGGTGAAGGAGGACACGGTAAACCGCAAACCAGGAAGCCTGCTCAACACCGGCGGCAGCACGACCAGCGCCGCCAGGAAAATCAGTGACTGCCATTCGGGCGGCGGGAACAGTTTCCACGCGACCCCCATGACCAATGGAATCAGGAGGACGGCAATCATGACCATGCCGGAGATCCGTACCTGTTCCACTCCTTCAATTCGCTTCATACTCAACCAGATGTAATAATTGCTGGCCAGGAAGATCAGGCCGACCATGGCACCTTGCATCTCAAAAAACATCGACAATTGGTCCGCCATCATGTACGGGCAGATGGATGCGTCATAATCACAGAGTTCATACGCCAGCAGATACCCCATGAAGGGCAGGAACAGGAGGGCACCCACGCCGATCATATTCCCTACGAATCCCATCCAATCGTAGTACGAGCGATCTTCATCCGTCTTGGCGCCCATATACATATACGCCGCCACCAGCCCTGCTATAAACCCGCCGAACGTCACGTTCCCGACCAACCGATGGAGATTCAGGGGCATCCAACTGTAATTGGCAACCTTGTCCCACAGACCCGCTGATTGAACGAATTGAATCAACGAGACCCCTTCGGCGGATTTGGCAGGTGTGTTCATAAACGCCGTCGGACCGTCAATGACAAACAACGTGACCGTGCCCACGACGTTCAACAAGACCCCCAGGGCAATATGCCGGGCTTTCTTTTCACCTTTCAGCGTATCCCAGGAGTAAAAATACGTGTACAGCACAATCGTCTCAAGAATAAACAAGACCGGATACACCACGGCGAAAATCAGGAAAAAATGTTGGATAAGCCAAGTGGTGAAACCGGGATAGGTGGCCAGCAGGACAAAAATAAACAGCCCGCCCGTCAAAGCGGTCATACTATAGAGGATCACCGTGACCTTGGTGACTTCCTTGGCCAGTCGATCATATTTCGGATCCTGGTTTTTATAGCCCAACCATTCCGACACCACGGCGAATATCGGAGCCCCCAAGATGAAAGCCGCAAACAATATATGCAGTTGGGCCACGATCCACACCCCTGTCCGATTCCCGGTATAGGGAAACTCCACGGCTGGAGGAGCCGGAACCTGAGCATAGGCGACGGCAAGCCCTCCAAGCACAAGTCCTAGCAAAATCACAAGACTGCGGGTTAAGGTTTTCAAGGGTGGTGGCCTCCTTCCGGTTTATGCGCAAAAAGAATGGGAAATGCCACTTATTCCTTTGGAGCTTCTCCGGCCGCTTCCCCATTTGGAGCGGCTGCCTCTTCGGTCGCCGGGGCCGCCGCCTCTTCAGCAGCCTTCTTCCTTTCAGCGGCCACTTCCTCAGCCGTCTTGGCCGTCCCAGCGGGGACCCATTTCTGCTCAGCGACACTATACTCCATGCCTTTCAAGCCGAACGTGGCTTCAAAAGCAATCACTTTCCACCGCTCATCCTCGGACAGCTTGGATTTCCAGGCCTTCATTTTGGTTCCCTTGACCCCTTCGGACACGCGCCAGAACCATTGGGAATCAGAGAACAGCTTCATAAAATCACCTTTGCGAAAATCACGGGCCCCGGCCTTGACGGGCTTCCCGTCCTTACCGTGGCAACTGGCGCAATTCACGTCGATATTTTCCGCACCGGTGAAGATCGCCTTCCCTTGCTCAATAATCTCTGGATTGTTCCAATAGCCGTCCGGCATATGCTTATCGGCATATTCCGGCGGTGCCGGAGGCGGCGGGGCCGGCGGTTTGGCTTCTCCGCAGGCTGATAACGTCCATCCCAATGTCACAACGGCAACAAGACTCATCATTTTTTGGCGTGTATCCTTCTCCATAACCCCCCCCTGTATTCGCTTTGGTCGGTCAAAAAACGACCTGTGTGTCAAAACCTCTGCTTTTCTGCCGTCTTCTTTTCCCTCAGAAACCTTCTTCAGCCTTACAAGGAAACTCCTTTCCCCACGTAATGCATTTCGGAAAAATTTTCCCTTGGTCTTCTTCCCCCTATCTGTCTACACAGCCAGGATGACCGACGGTCACGTTCTTAAGCGCCATGGCCCCCTCGACGAGCCACAACACGATCATATTTGAGCGGGGTAGCGTATGACGGGCTGCGTAGAATCGAGTCCGGTACTTGCCACTTCGGAGAGCCTATCCAGATGATCCGTTTTTCCTTTGGAGAGACCACACCTCAATCCTTAAGCAACCGTTTGACAGGAAGGAAATGCTGGGCAAAAAGGTCCGTGACTTCTAGCATAAGGGACTTTCATCTGTCAATAATCATGACCTGAAAAGGTCCAGCCCGTATTTCTACTTCTCCTGCCGGCGTGTTCGAATCCACGCTTCCCAGGATTCTCCGGAGGCCGTATTCTGTCCCGTAAAATGGAAGGCGTAAATCTCGTGGCAGGGAATTCTCCGTGGACTTGAATGAGCAGCCTGAAACATTTCCACGTAGGAGTGCGGACCATTCAACACGCGGTTAAACAGGTAGCCGTTGATACGTTCCCGGGATTTCAATTCCAGGGTAATGTCCCCCCGGTAGTCGAAAGCCAATTCAATGACGCTTTGCAACTCCTGCTGGGAGTTGGGATGAAAAACGGCTCCCTGAAGGCTTTGTGCGGAAGGATCTTCAAGCCCGTCCTGAAACATAAACACCGTACCGTGGGAAGGGCATCAGGTGACGTTCGGGAACAACATGGCCCTCACGGTCCCGGCCAACCCGGACCACGAACCAAACGTTTCCTCCACGGCCGAAGCTTCGAACCCACAATGCACCATGCAGTCACGACATTGCTCATGGCGCCCCACGCCGTACCGTTCCCACTCCGTCGTCTCGAGCAATTCCTTGAAACTCGACACGTATCCATCCTGCAAGAGGTAGCAGGGCTTCTGCCAACCGAAAATATTATAGGTGGGATTTCCCCACGGGGTACATTGATAATCACGTTTGCCCATGAGAAATTCCAGGAACAGCGGTGACTGGTTAAATCGCCAGCGACGCTTTCTCTTCCCAAGCAGGTCAGAAAATAGTTGGCGCGTCCGCTGACGCTTCAAAAAGCCATGCTGGTCAGGCGCCTTTTCGTAGCTATAGCCCGGGGAAATCATCATCCCCTCTACCCCCAGGTCCATCATCTCGTCAAAAAAGGCTCTAACCCGCGGCGGATTGGCATCGTTGAACAGGGTCGTGTTAGTCGTGACGCGGAATCCTCTTTTCAAGGCACTTTTGATCGCTTTCGTCGCCACGTCATAGATCCCGTCACGACATACCGCGAGATCATGTTCCTCGCGCAATCCATCCATGTGAATGCTGAAAATCAAACGGCCGGAGGGTTCATACTCGTCAATTTTGCGTTCCAACAGGATCGCATTCGTGCACAAATACACAAATTTCTTGCGGCGCACCAATCCTCGAACGATTTCCGGCATCTCGGGATGAATGAGTGGCTCCCCGCCGGGAATACTGATCACGGGGGCACCACATTCTTCAGCCGCAGCCCAACATTGTTCAGGCGTTAAACGCCGGTCCAGGACGTGTTCGGGATATTGGATTTTTCCGCAACCGGCACAGGCCAAATTGCACCGAAAAAGCGGTTCCAACATCAACACCAACGGATAGCGTTTGACGCCCTTGACCTTTTGCGACAACACGTAGCCGGCGACGGTCATCATCTGGGAGAGCGGCACGCCCATGGAATGCAAAGGATCCTTTCTCACTGGTTATGGAGGCGCCGAGCGGGATCGAACCGCTGAATCGCAGTTTTGCAGACTGCTCCCTTAGCCACTTGGGTACGGCGCCCGGACGGTATTATAACGAGGCCCCCGAACCCTGACAAGGAGACACAGGGCACCCACGACTACCCGCCGCACGGCATCATGACCGAAGACTGGTGAATTAGCGTGAGGACAGAACTGGAAGTTCACGACCGGGTGCCGTGTGAGGACCCGTGGCAACGTGGGTAGCGGAGGAAGATGAGGAGGACGTCTCCGAGTCATTCTGTTCCAACGCCATCAACTCGATTTCTTTGATGAGGACGTCCATCAGTTGTTCTGACGGCACTTTTTTGACAAGTTTTCCTTTTTTGAACAGGATTCCCATACCCTGCCCGCCCGCAATACCGATGTCCGCCTCTTTCCCTTCGCCGATACCATTCACCACACAGCCCAGGACGGACACGTTTAAGGGCATTTTGATATGACTGAGCCGTTTTTCCAGTTCCTCGGCCAGTCGCACCACGTCGATTTCGACCCGGCCGCAGGTCGGACAGGCTATGACGTTTACCCCGCGATGACGAAGCTCCAGGGCCTTGAGAATCTCAAAGCCAACCTTCACTTCTTCCACGGGGTCGGCGGCCAGCGAGACTCTCAAGGTGTCGCCGATCCCCTGAGACAACAACCAGCCCAATCCGATGGCGGATTTGACGGCGCCGGTGCTGGCAGTCCCCGCCTCGGTGATCCCGATATGAAGGGGATAATCTGATTGATGAGCAAACAACCAATACGCGTCAACGGCCATGTGCACGTCCGAGGCTTTCAACGACACCTTCATGTTCGTGAAACCCATATCCTCAATGGCATGGACGGCGTTCAATGCCGATTCAGCCAGGGCCTCTGCCGTGGGATACCCGTACTTGTCCAACAGGGGACGTTCCAACGAACCACCGTTGACACCGACCCTGAGGGGAATGCCCCGGTCTTGCACTGCTTTGATCACTTCGGCCAATCGCCACCACGGTCCGATGTTTCCGGGATTGATGCGAACACAGTCCACGACTTCAGCCGCCTTGAGCGCCAGACGATGATCAAAATGCACGTCCGCTATTAAAGGGATCGAAATCTGTGCTTTGATTTTGGGAAGGGCCGCCGCAGCATCCTGATCGGGTACGGCAACCCGCACAAGCTCGCACCCGACCTCTTCCATCCGACGAATTTGCTCGACGGTTCCCCGGACGTCACTCGGATGAGGGACGGTCATGGACTGGACCGCAATGGGCGCTCCACCCCCAATTTTGACGGAACCTACCTGAATCTGTCTGGTCTTTTTTCGCGTGATCCGCATCGAAACCCTTCTTCAGGTCGAGACCTGTCCGACGGAGGCGCGCGCAAATAATTGCTTGGCTTGTTGATAGATGCCGTCAGCCGTCAAGCCGTATTTGTCGCGGAGTAAATCCTGGGGGCCCTGTTCAATGAACCAGTCCGGCAATCCCAAACATTTCGTCGGGACGTTGGCAATGCGTTCCTCGGAGAGGACCTCAAGCACCGCTGAGCCGAAGCCGCCCATCGCCGCGCCTTCCTCTATGGTGAGCAGACATTTCACCTGCCTTGCCACGGTTCCGATCAAATCGGCATCGATCGGTTTGACAAAACGGGCATTCACGACCGCGACGGAAATCCCTTCCTGCTCCAACCGCTCAGCCGCTTCCATCGCCTGGTGCACGTTCACACCGATCGCGACCATGGCGACGTCCGTACCCCTTCGTAACAACTCACCCTTGCCCAAAGGCAGCGCTTCCAGGACTTGATCCATCTGCACGCCCAACCCCGAACCCCGAGGATACCGGACGGCGGCAGGCTGGCCTGAACTGATACATGACTTGACCATGTGTTGTAATTCATTTTCATCCTTGGGAGCCATAATCACCATGTTCGGCATATGCCGGAGGTACGCAAAATCAAACACCCCGTGGTGCGTCGTCCCATCCTGGGCCACGAGTCCTCCTCGATCGATGCAAAACGTCACCGGCAAGTTTTGCGTGGCCACGTCATGAATCACCTGGTCGTAGGCGCGTTGCAAGAAGGTCGAATAGATCGGGATCACGGGACGCATGCCTTGCGTAGCCATTCCCGCGGCAAACGTCACGGCGTGTTGCTCGGCAATCCCCACGTCATAAAGTCTGTCGGGGAAGAGCTGCTCAAAGGCCGTTAATCCCGTTCCTTCACACATCGCAGCCGTAATCGCCACGATACGCGGATCTTCTTTGGCCAGTTGAACGAGCGTGTTGACGGCAATGCTGCTATACGAAGGTCTTGCGGCTTTGCTCTTGGGTTTTCCCGTATCGAGGTCAAAGGGTGAACTGGCGTGAAACCACACGGGATCGTTCATCGCCGGTTTATAGCCCAAGCCCTTCTTCGTGACCACGTGCAATAAGGTGGGGCCCTCCAGCTTGAGCACGTTCTCCAAGGTCGGCAGTAAATATTCAAATTCGTGGCCGTCGAGAGGGCCGACGTAACGAAACCCTAATTCCTCGAAAAGCATCCCTGGCGACACCAATCCTTTAGCCAACGATTGAGCCCGGCCGGCCACTTTCTTCACCTGTCCGCCAATGCGAGGGATCGTCTCCAGGAGGCGATTTGCCTTTTCTTGCAGGCGAACGCCCAACTCACCGGTGATGGTCCGATTCAGGTAGGCGGATATTGCCCCGACGTTTTTCGAAATCGACATTTGATTATCGTTCAAGATCACCAACAGGTCTTTCTGGCTATCACCGGCCTGTTGAAGCCCTTCGAGGGTCAGCCCTGAAGTCAACGCGCCGTCTCCCACAACGCAAACGACCTTGTGAGACTGTTTTTGTTGTTCCCGGGCTTCCACGAAACCGACGGCTGCGGAAACACCCGTGCCAGCATGACCGGCATTGAACGTGTCATAGACACTTTCTTCCCGTTTACAAAACCCGCTTAACCCGCCGAATTGCCGAATGGTGTGGAACTGTTCTCGTCGGCCGGTCAACAGCTTATGGGCATACGTTTGATTGCTGGTGTCCCAGACAATCAGGTCATCGGGTGTGTTTAACAGGTAATGAAGCGCGACGGTCAATTCAACAACGCCGAGATTGGAAGCGAGGTGCCCGCCTACGTTCGAGATCACGGAAATAATTTGATCGCGAATTTCCTGGCACAAATCCGGAAATTGTTCAGGCGACAATCTTCTGAGATCGGATGGCCCTTCAATTCCTTTCAGGAGAGACATAACCCCTACCGCACCTCCGAATAATGCATTGCGATGCACTGGTGAGCTTCGGATTCAGGGAAAATTCTGTGACGTGGATACTCAGTTTCGCAAAATCGGAGTGTGCTGTCAAGAAATCACCCTAGGATATGCTACCGTCATGTTCCGGTCCGTCTCTCACCCGGAAACCCCGTCGAAGCGGAAACAATGACACCAGTCGGCCACAAGACGTCCTAGGATTTGGAGCCGGTGGTCTTCATTCGTAATTTCTCAAGAAGACCCTTGGCCGATTCGGCCTCGATAAGACGTCCAAATTGGCTCCGAAAATTTTTGACCAAACTGACGCCTTCTATGACCACGTCATAGACCTTCCAGGTATTCGAACGCTTCAGTAAGCGATAGGAGATAGAGGTGGTTGATTTGTCCGATTTCACTAAGGTTTGAACCTCTGCAAAATTTCCTTTTCTCCGTTCTTTGAGATATTGAACCTGTTCGCCGGAATAGCCATCAACGTTTCCGGCGTACGTCCTGGATAAAAAGCGCTGAAAAAGCCGTACGAATTCTTCTCGATCGGCTTCGCTGAATTGCTGCCAATGTTTCCCCAGGGTTCGTTTCCCCATTTCTCTATAATCGAAGCGTTTCCCGATGATCTCTTCCAGAATTTCCAACCGTTCCCGGGATTTTTCCGGCGACTTGAGAGATTCATCCTCCAAGACTTTCAAAGCCTGCTCGATGGTCTCTTTCATGGCCTCCCTGGCTGAACCTGCCTCCGAGGCTGCTGAAAGTGACGAAGAAAATCCAAGGACCGACAACCCAAGAACCAGTGCGCCGATCAAGGTGAAGACGCGTAATGCAACTGTTTTCGTTATTCCTGGAATTAGCTCAGGCATCACCTTTTCCTTTCCTGGCAACTCATACGGCCAATACGGAATTTTTAAACGTTGACACAATCGCAACCCGGTCTCGACTCACGTCGAAGCTTCAAGGGCTATCTTCCGTCATGGAGAAAAAGATTTCAAAGAATTGAGTCAGCCGGTCCGAAGCCACGTTCTTTTGCCGACGCAGTCGATTGAATTCCGACCATTTTCCCGGGGTTGTGGCAACGGCCCACACCCCTTGCGCGAACGTACTCGCCCGGCGAAACAGGTTGAGGTCGACGGGTAAGTCTTCCTCCAAGCGGTCAGAAACCGACCGGATCACGCAGAACGGGATGCCATGCCGGGCAGCCATCGATCCGATAGCCGCGCTTTCCATGTCCAGACTGCTTGCCTCAAAGTCCCTGCCAATGGCCAGTTTGTCTCCAGCCAACCAGACGATATTTCCGACCGTGACCAAACGTCCGGAGAGAACCGAGTTCTCGGACAACTGCGCCGTTTTGTACGCTTGTTGCCGATACGAGGCACTACAGGCAATCGAGGAACCGGGAACGGAACCCGTGAGGCTTGAATCCGCACAGATGACCTGCTCGGGAATCACCACGTCGCCGATTCGTGAAGAAACCAAGGCGCCCGCAAACCCCGATGAAATAAACACGGTCCAGGGTCTTTTCGGGTACACCGCCTCGCACGCGACCCGCGCGTTTACCAACCCGATCCCAGTTTGAATGACGGCAACGAAACGGAAAGCGTCCGCCCATCGACGCCACTTGACCCCATTGATCCGTTCAACGCGGCTCGCAGGTAACGCGCGCCCAATGGCGTTAAACTCCCAAGGAGTCGCGGCAAAGACGGCGATATTTTCCAGGAAGGACTCCGGAAACCGTTGAAGTGAGAAAAGACGTCGTCAATCAGGGTTGCCGTTGCCTGGCTGCTTGCGCGATGTCTTGCAACGCTTGAGCTCTCGTCTGGCCGTGCACCCGAACGTTACGATACATGGCCAGCGCCCACATGGGGAAATATTTGCTGTAACCATGATAACGAAGATAGAACACCCTGGGAAATCCTGTGCCGACGTGGTACGGCTCGTACCACGTCCCGTTATCAAGTTGACGGCGAAGCAAAAAATTGACGCCCCTTGCGACGCTCAAGGAATCGGACAAACCCGCGGTCAATAAGGTCAGGAGGGCCCACGCCGTTTGCGAGGGAGTGCTTTCGCCTTTCCCGGCCCATGCCCGGTCGGCATACGACAAGCAGGATTCTCCCCATCCGCCGTCCATATTCTGTTTGGACTCGACCCACGTAACGGCGCGTCGAATCCACGGCGCGGACATGTCCTCTCCGATAGCCTGAAGGCCGACGACGACGCACCAGGTCCCGTAGAGGTAATTCACACCCCATCGCCCATACCAACTGCCGTCGGCCTCCTGCTCTCGTCGAAGAAACTCAAGCGCCGGGGCCACGGCAGGATGGGATCGATCATAGCCCAAGGCACCGAGCATCTCCAGGCACCGGCCCGTGAGGTCCGCCGTGGGAGGATCAAGCAACGACTGGTGATCCGCGAAGGGAATCTTGTTGAAAATCAGTTGATCATTGTCCCGGTCATAGGCGCCCCACCCGCCGTTGGAGCTTTGCATGGCCAAGGCCCACTTCAGCCCACATTGAATGACCTCATCCCGGTCGGCAGGCTGAAGAGGCGAAACTTTCGCCAAGGCGGTCAGGACGGCGGCCGTATCATCGACGTCGGGATACAATTCATTTTCAAACTGAAAATACCATCCGCCGGGCGTAGCCCCGGGAGAAGACACGATCCAATCTCCCACCTTCTTCGTTTGTCGGGAACGCAACCAGGAAGAGGCATGCGACAGCGCTTCATGATCAACGGGCAGGCCTCTTTCAACGAGCGCGTTGATGGTTAACGCCGTATCCCAAATCGGAGAATGACACGGCTGCAGGTGAAGCGTAGATGGGCCTTCCGCTGAGGCCGGGGTGTCGATTTCCAACGCCTCGATTTCTCGAAGAGCCTTCTGGACTAACGGATGCGACACCGGATAACCAAGAGCCATCAAGGCAAAGATTGAATTGGCCATGGCCGGGTAAATTGCCCCAAGTCCCCCGTCGCCCTGCATATGTTCCAGCAACCACGCCTCGGCTCGCTTCATCGCTTTTTTCCGTACGGACCGAAGCGGATACTTCTCATAAACCTTCAGAATCCGGTCGACCCAGACAAAAAAGTTCCGCCAACTGATGAATTCGGGATCTTTCTGAAACGGCGGCGCATGGCGATAGTTGATTTGATCGCGAGGCGTACAGAACAGCTCTTCAAGCCCTCGTTCATCGGGAATCCGGCATTCCCGGCGAACGGCAAACACAACCAGCAAGGGAATAACGACGGCCCTGGACCAGTACGAGATAGCATACATGTTAAAGGCAAATTTCTTGGGCGCCAACACGACTTCGGGAGGCATGCTCGGAAGCCCTTTCCAATCGTATTGTCCGAACAAGGCCAACGCAATTTTCGTAAAGACGTTGGCTGACACCACGCCGCCTTTGTCCAGGATCGCTTGTCGGGCTCGACGCATCCCCGGATCATCCTGTGGGACCCCGGCCAATTTTAAGGCAAAGTAGGCTTTGACCGAGGCGCTGACGTCCATGGGAGCTCCGGTATAAATCGGCCATCCCCCGTCTTCAAGTTGCGCGCCTTGAAGATAGCGAACCATCCTGGCTTCCTGCTCCGTATCGACGGCCCCGATATACCGGCGCAACATTATATATTCCGAGGTCAACGTCGTATCCGCCTCCAATTCCTGCACCCAATAGCCGTGTTCAGGATGTTGTTGGCTGAGAAGCCACCTCGCACCCCGCGACAAGGCTTCTTCTACGGCTTCCGCGTGGCCAACGGTTGGTGGGGCGGTTCGGCCCTGCACACGTTCCACGGCTCCCGCTACTCCACGGTTGTTGGAGATAAGCTTCAGAGAAGGGTTGTGCGGCTTCCAATGACGAGGTTGGGCCTGGTGGGGGGCAGAGGGGAAAAAGCTCTGGGACAACCGCCCCAGAAAATTTATCAGAAGATCCATGTGTAGACTAACTGATATCGACAGGGTGCGTCGAGAGACGTGTGCAGGTCAAACGACTAAGAACGTGAATCATGAACCCCCATGATTGAAGGTTGATGGCTTATAACAGACCCCCTTGAAGAGAGTCAAGGACATTACCTACTGGAAGAAGAAAAAAGAGGGGCCGGTTCTTTCAACGAAAGATCGGCTACAAGGCCACGTCATTCGTGACGTTCACCAACGTTTTCTTCTCGTCGATGGTCCACACGTCACAGGTCGAATCGCCGTCGATATTGGCGGTTGCCACGGCCGTAAATCCCGTGTCCGACACGTTGTCCAGGGTCGAAGCCGTACATCCGGGCGGCAGGGTTCCGGAACTGCTGCTCCCCAATTCGTAGTAATACAATTGAGAGGAGCCCGTGACGGCAAACCCTATCGCATTGAAATCATCGACGTAGGCATTGTTTTCGGCAAAATAGGCCATCTCGCTGGTATGAATCGCCACCAGGTTGGTTTTGGCTTCCGATTGTTTGGCCCGGGCTTGATATTTCAGAAAATTCGGAATGGCAATCACGGCCAAAATGCCGATGATAGCCACGACGATCATCAACTCCGTCAAACTAAAACCGTACCGATTGCGCATGATATGAAACATCCGTGTCTTCCACTACGATTGGTACGACAATGAATGCCCGGTTCCCTCTGGTGTAGCAGCACCATCCATTCGGGACGGCACAGGGGCTGTCCCCTACGGGCTGGGAGAGCCCGTATTATTTGTAGGGGCAGGCCCCTGTGCCTGCCCACCGTCCCGCTGTCCGCCAAAGCCCACTTCACGAAACCGTTTGATGAGCTTTTCATTGTGAGGATCCAATTGCAGCGCACGGATCCACGCAGCCTTGGCCGCGTCCCGGTGCTCTTGGATCAAATAAATTTCTCCCAAATGCTCAAAAATGACCGGGTCGTCTTCGACGAGTTCGGCCGCTCGCTGAAGTTCCCGAAGGGCTTCAGCCACTTTTCCGACTTTGAAGAGCGCCCACCCCAGGCTATCGACGTACGCGCCATTGTCCGGCTTGAGCGCCACGGCGCGGCGCGTCAATTCCACGGCCTCTTCCCCTTTGATACCCCGATCGGCATAGCTATAGCCGAGGTAATTGAGCGCGTCGGTATGATCGGGGTTGAGGGCCAGCACCGCTTCCATTTCCCGGACGACGTCGGGGAACCGATCGAGCTTGTCATAGGCAGCCCCAAGGTTAAATCGCAAATTTTCATCGTTGGGGTGATATTCCAGTCCCTTTTCAAATGCATCCGTGGCCCGTTCAAATTTATTGGCTTGCAGGTAGCTCAATCCCAGTAAAAGATGGGTCTCCGAGTTGCTGGGTTTCAGCCCGGCAGCTTGGGTCAAATGCTGCACGGCTTCCTCATAGCGCGTGAGTCGATACAGTAAGATTCCGAGGTGAATGCGACTGTCGTAAAACGTCACGTCCAGGTCGATGTTCGCCCTATAGGCATCCAACGCTTTTTCAACGTCGTCGATTTGTTCGTACAACCATCCCAGGTAGTCTCGGACGCGCAGCTCGGAGGGATGAGCTTGAAGTATTCCTTCCAACTCCGTGACGGCGCGATGAGGCTCTTTCATTTCGACGTAGACCAGGGCCCTTTGGATTTGCACCTTAACGTCCTGGGGCTCATCCACGATCATCTGCTCCAGAATACCCAAGGCTTGCCCATAGTCTTTTTGTTTGACCAGGAAACGGACAAAGTCCTTGCGGAACGTATTGTCGCGAGGCGTCACCGATACCTCGAACTCATGGTAGAGCTGAATCGCTGCCTGAAGGTCCTCGTCCAACTCATGCAGCTTAAGCAAGGCCTGATAAGCGGGTTCAAACCGTTTGGCTCGGTTGATCGCCTGGCGGTAGGCTTCCTTGGCCTCCATTCTCTTCTCTTGGGCTTCCAAGGCTTTTCCTTGGTAGAAGTGTCCGAAATGAGATTCCGGGGCATGCTCAAGACCTTGGGTGAAGACCGTTTCGGCCTGCTGGGGCCGCTTGAGATTAAGCAACAAGACGCCTTTGTCAAAATAGGTCTCCCCTCGCTCAGGATTCAAACGAACCGCTTCGTCATACAACCCCAATGCGCGATCAAATTGGCCTCCGCCTGCGTAGATCTTGGCCATTTCAACCAACACGTCCGCCTCACGCACCTGCGCTGACTCGATTTGATCCAACATGGCCATGGCTTTTGGCATGTTCCCCGACAAAAATCGCAAGGCGGCCAACCGCACGCGCAGGAATGCCGATTTCGGGTCAAAGTGCAGCGCGGCTCGATACTCGGCAACGGCCTTGGAAACGTCATTCGCGAGTTCCGCCAGATATCCTTGCAAAAAATGATAGTACGCCGGAGACGGAAGAGGGACGGATTCGGGTTGAACGACGGTGTCGTGCTCGGATTTGGGCACAGCGGCACAAGACACCACCAGCAAAGGAATAAGGAGGAACACGACCAACACCCGTTCTTGCCATCCGCCGGAGCTTGGGGCCACGCCTCCGGCACAACTTCTTTGGGTTCGTCCCGGACGTCTCATGAACCGTTTATCATCCGAAACATTAGAGATGCTGGGTTTCAAGATTACCAAATTTTGCATACTGCTCCAGGAACGTCAGTTGACGGTCGCCCGTCGGGCCATTGCGATGTTTCCGAATCAAAATATCGGCAATGTTTCTTTTTTCCTCTGTATCCGGATTATAAACCTCCTCACGATAAATGAACATTACCACGTCCGCATCCTGTTCAATGGCCCCGGATTCACGGAGATCAGAGAGGACGGGCCGTTTATCCGTCCTGTTTTCCACGGCCCGGCTCAACTGGGAAAGCGCCACCACCGGTATATCCAATTCCTTGGCCAACGCTTTGAGTGATCGGCTGATGTCGGAAATTTCCTGCTGTCGCGATTCGGAATCACTCCGTCCCTGCATGAGTTGCAGGTAATCGATGATCAACAGGTCCAAGCCGTGTTCGGCCTTGAGGCGCCGGGCCTTGCCCCGCATTTGTTGGACCGTCATCCCTCCGGAATCATCAATGAAAATCTTGGCGCTGGCCAAGCGATTTGCCGCATCAACCAACTGACTCCACTCCGCATGACGATCGAGTTGCCCCGTCCTCAGGGCATGAGAATCGAGGCTCGCCTGGGAACTGAGCATCCGAAGCACTAGCTGGACTTTTGACATTTCCAGGCTGAAAACCCCTACGGTCAGGTTCGCGCGGACCGCGGCGTGTTCAGCCATACCCAAGGCCAGGCTGGTTTTCCCCATGCTCGGGCGACCGGCAATGATAATGAGATCGGACGGCTGAAGCCCGGCCGTGATATTGTCAATCACGTGATATCCGGTCGGCACGCCCGTAATTTTTTCTTTTCGATAATATAATCGATCAACAATCTCCATGCTTTCTATGACGGCTTGTTTCATGGATTCAAACGACCGGCCCAAACGACCCTGTGCCAGCCTGAAAATCTCCCGTTCCGCGTATTCCAGGAGGTCTTCCGACTCCCCAAGTCCGTCATATCCTTTGGTGACAATTTCCGTAGCGGTACGGATCAACCCGCGCAACAGGGATTTTTCCCGGACGATTTTGCAGTGATACCGGATATTCGACGCACTAGGCACCGCCTGCACCAATTCAGCCACGTACGCCGCACCGCCGACCTGCTCCAATTGACCCTTGGTTTTCAGCAATTCGGTCAAGGTGATCTGATCAACCACTTCATTGCGGTCAGCCAGTTCGATCATCCCCGCAAAAATGGTTCGATGCGCTCCGCGATGAAAGTCTTCTTCGACGATGACCTCAAGCGCCTTATTGAGCGCACTGTTTTCCAACAGGACGGCCCCGAGGATGGATTGCTCGGCATCGAGATTCTGGGGCGGCAACCGGAGATCGGAAACGTCAGACGTGAGCATGCGCACCATTGAGAATCAGGGTAGGAAGGTCTTGGATACGAACGGTTCGTGAAGTCCTGGCCTGTTTCGCCAACACCCCGACTTCCCGGCTCGAGAGGGCAGACAGGCCCACCATCACGGCCCAGGATGCGCCGGAAGTCCTGATGCGCGTTCGAATCTTGTGAAGTCGGGTGGAATCCCACCGTGGCACGGTTTCCTGATACACCACCAACCCGTGCGAACGAAGGAACTGGCTCGCGCGGAACGCCTCTCCAAAATGAGAATGAGGAGCCACCACCAACACGCTGGGCGTTTCCGGAACCCATTTCTCTCCCTCCTTCCCCAACGCCATGAACAGGCGATCAAGGTCCAAGGCAAATCCCGTAGAAGGGAGATCCTGTCCGAATTGTCCGATCAAATGGTTATAGCGTCCTCCTCCACCCAGTTCACAGCCAACGTTGTCGGAAAAGACGTCGAACACGACTCCATCATAGTAGTCGAAGCCGCGAAATTCTCCCAGGTCCAAGAGCAGGTGATCTTTGACGCCGGCCGCGTCGAGCAGCGCATAGACCCGGCTCAATCGTTCAATGGGGGCCAGCAACCGGGTATTACGACCGGCGACGGTCCGGCCCCATTGCAACATCTCTTCCCGCCCATAACGCCCCGGTGCTTCAAGGATAGGCCGGGCCTGCCTTGAGGGGATACGTTCCGTTTTCAAGATGTGTTCCAGTTTCGGCAAGTCCTTGCGCGCTACGGCGAGTTCCGCTTGCTTGCGCCCCTGTTCCGAAAGTCCTGACTGCGCCAGCAACGCCTGGTAGAAACCGACGTGTCCAAGTGAAATTTTAAAATGGGACAGTCCTACGGCTTTCAGTGACTCGATGAGCAAGGTCAGAATTTCGGCGTCCATTGACGCGTCATCGGCCCCGATCAATTCAACCCCCAACTGGAACACTTCCCGTTCCCGGCCGGCGTGTTCGGGCTCATAGCGGAACACCGTGGAGCGATAACTCAACCGAAGGGGCAGTTGTCGCCCGGCCATTCCCATTGCCACGATTTTCGCGATCTGCGCGGTCACGTCCGGTCGAAGCACCAAAATGCGTCCGGTTGTCCAATCGGCAACCTTGTAACACTTTTCGAGGATATCGGCCGGCAGCCCGGCGGAGAGCACGTCCAGGTATTCAAAGGTCGGCGGGATGATTTCACGATAGCCCCATCGGGTAAACCCCTCAAACAAGGCCTGTTCCAACTGGCGCACGCGTTCGGCCGCATCAGGCAACAGGGTCGTCATCCCGATCGGGATAAGGGAACGGGGCGTTGTCCCTGCAGAAACCGTGTGGCGCTCCGATCGTGGTTGGCGGCGGCGAGCCATCGAACAAAATCGGAACGTTACGAGACGCCCGACAGGTCCACCAAGCGAGCCGAAACAATGTCCGCTTCGCCTTTGATGTTGTCCAGCACGGGAAGCAGCGGCGGCGCGTCCAAACCAAGGATCAGTAACGCATTGCTGCCTTTTTGCGCGCGAGAACATTGCATCCGGGCAATATTGATCTCGTGTTCCCCGAGAATACGCCCCACCGTGCCAATGACACCGGGACGGTCGAAGTTGTAGATCAACAGCATGTGGCCTTCGGGAATCACCTCGACAGGGTACGCATTGCTCTCCACGATACGGGCATCCTTTTTGTTGTACAGGGTCCCGGCCAATTGATGTACCTGCGCGCCGGCTTTCACGTGGAGCCGAATCAAGCTCGTATAATCACCCGCGTCGCTCCACTTCACTTCCTTGACTTCGATGCCGCGTTGTTTCGCGATAAAGGGTGCGTTCACGGCGTTCACCGTATCCTGGAGAATCGGGGTCAACAAACCTTTCAGGACCGCGACCGTCAGGGGCGCCAAAGAAAGCTCCGCTACTTCTCCCCGATACTCCACCGTCACCTCTTCAATGCCTTCATCAAGCAGTTGCGCCTGAAACAATCCCATCCGCTCGGCCAACCCCAGATAGGGCTGGAGTTGAAGCAAGGCGTCTGGCGGAACCGACGGGATATTCACCGCGCCCCGGGCCACGCCTTTCTCGAAATAATCGACAAATTGTTCGGCAATCGAGACGGCGACGCTTTCCTGGGCTTCCTCGGTCGAAGCCCCGATGTGAGGCGTACAGATGAAGTTGTCCAAGGTGAGCAAGGGGTGATCCGGCTTCACGGGCTCTTCTTCGAACACGTCGAAGGCCGCGGCGGAGACCTTTTTGCTCTTGAGGGCTTCGTAAATATCCTTTTCATTAATGATGCCGCCACGCGCGCAATTGACAATCATGACTCCGTCTTTCATCTGCCGGATGGCCTGGGCGTTGATCAAAGACCGGGTCTCGTTGGTCAACGGGGTATGGACCGAGATGAAATCGGCCCGCCTGAACAACTCGTCCAAGGCCACGGTCTGGATTCCCAATTCCCGCGCGCGCCCCGGAGCAAAGTAGGGATCATAGCCGATCACCTGCATGGCCAAGCCCTGTGCCAACTTGGTGACGTAAGTCCCGATCTGTCCCAACCCCACGAGGCCGAGAGTCTTGTTGTGCAACTCCGTCCCCATGAATTTGGACTTTTCCCACTTACCCGACTTGGTCGACGTGACGGCCTGGGGAATTCTACGGCTCATGGACACCAGCATGGAGATCGTGTGCTCCGCCGTTGTAATCGTATTGCCACCGGGCGTATTCATCACGACAATGCCCCGACGGGTGGCGGCCTCACAATCCACGTTGTCAAGGCCCGTCCCGGCGCGCCCGATGATCTTGAGCCGACTGCCGGCGTCAATCACCTCAGCCGTCACTTTCGTGCCTGACCGAACGACAATGCCGTCATACGCCTTGATCTCTTCCAGAAGTTGTTCTTTGGGCAACTTGGTTTTCACGTCGACGTGAAACCCGCCCTGTTCAAGAACGGCCACTCCTCGCGGCGACAAACTGTCACTGACCAGAATATTCATGGAATTGTCCCTACGCTTTCCGTTTTTCAAATTCCGCCATATAGTCGATTAAGGCATCCACGCCGGACTCGGGCATGGCATTATAGATACTGGCACGCATGCCACCCACCGAACGATGGCCCTGCAACGTGGTCAACCCGGCCTGGGCCGCTCCCGCAAGAAACTCGCCGTCCAATTCCGGATCGGCCAGGACGAACGGCACGTTCATCCATGACCGGCACGATGGATCCACCGGGTTCCGATACAAACCGGAACCATCGATGGCGGCGTACAGCTTCTTGGCCTTGCGTTCGTTGCGTTCGGCCATGACCGAAAGCCCCCCTTGCTCCTTCACCCATTTGAAAACCAAGCCGGCGATATACAGGTTGTAGGTCGGTGGAGTATTCAACATGGAATCGGCTTTGGCCTGTTGCGCGTAATCCCACACGCCGGGGGTCATCAAGAGGACGTTGCCGATCAAATCCTCCCGCACGATCACCAACGTAACGCCGGCCGGGCCGATGTTTTTTTGGGCGCCGGCGTAGATCAACCCAAACCGGCTGACGTCGACGGGACGGGACAAAATGGTCGAAGACATATCACCGACGAGCGGAACCTCGCCGGTCTCGGGAATCCAGTGAAATTCAACGCCTTCAATGGTTTCATTAGGCGTGTAATGGACATACGCGGCATCGGCATTCAACGTCCAATGGTCAAACAGGGGAATGGTCGTAAATTTCTCGCCTTCGGACGAAGCCGCGACGTTCACTTCGCAATATTTCTTGGCCTCGCCGATGGCTTTTTTGCCCCACGATCCGGTCAGAATGTAATCCGCCTTGTTTTTCCCGCGCAACAGATTCATGGGAATAGCGGCAAATTGTCCGGTGGCTCCTCCTTGCAGAAAGAGCACCTTGTACGTCTCGGGCACGCCCAATAAGTCACGGACGTCCCGTTCGGCTTCGGCATGGACCGAAACAAACTCTTTCCCACGGTGGCTCATCTCCATAATGGAGCCCCCTGCCCCGTGCCAATCCGTCAATTCGGCCTGGGCCCGTTGTAAGACGGCCTCAGGCAACATGGCCGGGCCGGCACTGAAGTTGTACACTCGTGACATGAAAAACTCCCGGATGAGATAACGTAAATGGCCTCACCGTACAATCATGAACATCAACGGCTCTTAGAGTAATGGACCTGAAGACTGGCAGATCAGTTGTGAAGATGAAGATCAGGAATTGGTACGCTATCATATGGTCTATGGGGGGTCAAGAATCGCAAACGAGTGCTTCCCTTGTCATCACGTCATCCGTTTGCATACAATGAAGGCCATCTCGCTAACCTGGGAAGCCAGAGACACGGACATGGACGGAGTACGATTCGAACGTCGCAGTGAAGGAGACTATTACAAAGTCATCCTGCACATCGGAAGCACGTACGTGCCGATCAGCGATGAGGACGTGGAAACCTTAAAGAAGGAAAGCACGTTGTCGGGCGCGTTTCTGGAACTCTTCCTGGACCGGATAGGTTATTCCTCTTACCTCAAAGATCAACTCAAGGCGGAATTGGAAAAAATCGGGCATTCGTCCGAACAGCTTTCCCTGCTCAGGCAAGCCATTCAGGAACTCTGACAGCACAGCCGGACAGGGAGATCGCTTCTTGTCATTCGTTTGCAGCTTTTTGTAGCCTTTTTCTTTTTCGCCTCATCAAACTATTCATATATTCATAACTGATTGATTGTATGGTGGGCCCACCAGGACTTGAACCTGGGACCAGCTGATTATGAGTCAGCCGCTCTGACCAACTGAGCTATGGGCCCACGCTTGGTCGCGCGTTAAGGAACCTCTAATTTAATGCACTATCGGGCGCAGGGCTGCGTTGTGTCCTCACTCAACCCTCACCTATCTCAATGATAAGCCTCGGGTTTCGCTCCGGGACGCCTTGCCCTGCATCCCGCTATCACAATAACTCAGAGGTTCCTTAAAAGCCTTCGGCGAAACTGCGCAGTTTCTTGCTCCGGCTCGGATGGCGGAGTTTGCGCAACGCCTTCGCTTCGATCTGCCGAATCCGCTC
>JAPPLK010000002.1 GCA_028819435.1 Nitrospira sp. | reverse complement strand
CTTCTGAAACACTGATGAATACAGGCGATTCGCGTTTATCATGACTCACTATAACTTATCAATTAAAGGAGATAAGACAACATGGACATGAAACGATTCTTCTTGTATGCAATCGTAATTGTTGCCTTGGCGTTGGCTGGATGCGGTGGCAACGGTGGCGGTGACATGGCAATGAATGGCGACGGCGACGGCAACGGCAACGGCAACGGAACGCCGATGCAGTGTCCTGAGGGCCAAACCGGTACCTATCCTAACTGTATGACTTCTCCATCTCCACCTCCCGCCTGTACTCTTGGTGGTGGGGGATTGGAGTGTAGTGCCAAGGTAGTTGCGGCGCCGATTGCTGACGGCAATGGGGATGATAGCTTTGATGGGCTCCCCGCTGAGACAGCGCCTACTGCCGCCAACGTTACTGAGGCTCTCGATAGCGGCCGACCCAACCAGCCCGTGACGGGCGGTGTATTTGTAGCCGAGGGGACCCGGCCGCTTACTGTGTCGCAGGCAAACAAATTGACGCACACCGATGGACGTGAATTTGCGATGTCGGCTAGCATGCCTGCCGATTTAGGCACTCCCTGGTCTGGAAGTATTCAGACGCGCTTAATGCCACGAGAAGGTACAATGTCGGGACATGATGATAGGGTAACGGTCTATACCGACAGGCGGGCCTCGACCAACCAGGATTATGATGAATATTTTACAAGCACTACCATCTCAGCTAATACAAACGGTGCTGGTGATGCTGTCTCTGCTGTAGCTGATGGAACCGGGGCATTGACTTTAGAGAGCGTTGCCGGACATCATGCATTGTTCATGGCGGCTGCCTTTCCCTCTGGAATAAACCAAACCTTCAATTATGTGGATGACGAACCTAGCACTGAAAACGTGGATGAGACGAAACAACCAGGCAATAGCCCGAGGATGTTCGACGGTATCTTCCGTGGGGTTCCGGGCAAGTTTGCGTGTACAGGGGGGTGTACCGCAGTGACGAACGGGAAAGGTGAATTGACAACATTGGCAGGCACTTGGACATTCACGCCGACTGGCAGACCAGGAGACATTTTTGGATACTGGGTGCGGGCAACGACCGACCGGGATGGGATGACGACCCATGGGATCAGCACGTTTACTGGCGGTACGCTGTTCCCTGTTTCCGCTACCGATGGCAGTACTGCCATATCGGACCTTGTGGGCTCGGCGACCTATACGGGTAAAGCGACGGGCCTGTATGTTCTGAAGACCTATAGTTCAGAGGCTAATGATTTTACTGTGGACAGTTCCGGCCAATTTGTAGCGGACGCCACGTTGACGGCGAATTTCGGTGGTACTGAGTTTGGGGATGACTCTAACTTCGAAGTTGACGGGAAGATCGACGGCTTCAAGAACATGGACGGTGACTCCATTGACGACAATTGGGAGGTTACGTTGAACGACGCGACGTTTGGGTCTGGCGATCAGAATACCTTCGTCGGTACCACCGTAACAGATCGCTCTGGAGTAAATCCAGGAGTCTGGAGGGGTGCGTTCTATGGTGTTCCCCGTAATAGGGACGGTGTGGTAGTCGCCAATGATAATCCGAGTACGTCTGTTGATGATAGAGCCCCAACTGGAATCGCGGGTGAATTCAATGCCCATTTCAACACGGGTGGACAAAATCCTGGGCACGTGATCGGCGCATTAGGGGCGAGAAGGTAAGTCACCCTTCATCGGATCCGTGTAACGGACCGGATAATCACAGGAAAGAAGGGCAGCCGTGATGGTTGCCCTTCTTTTTTCGTTCTATGCCGACAACTCTACTCATACTTGTCGTAGGGCTCCTGTTCCATGCCCCGCTAGTTCTTGCTGCGTCTGGCCAAGCGTCAGGCATTCAGCCGGATACTCCGCCAGTGTTCACCCCGGAGGAGCCACCAAAAGCGTGCAGGGACTGTGCGGGCGTGCATTATTATCGTCCTTCCTCCACGCTTGATCAGTCGCCCCCCCTCACCCCAGCCCTCTCCCGCCAGGGGAGAGGGGGTGAAAAGGGCCAGGGGAGAGGGCAGTCAGAGGGCACGTCCGGGGGGGCGGCGCGTCTCGCACCTGAGGCTTCCGCCGGGCGGTCGCACCTGTCGTCCGACCGGCGCGTCAATCTGGCGCGAGCACTGATTGAACGCAACCGCTCTGCCAAGGCCCTGAAAATCCTGCGGCCCCTGGCGTTGAACCATCCTGACCAGACAGATGTCAAATTTCTTCTGGGCCTGGCCGCCAGCCGATGGTCCCAGGCGCGCGGGCTCACGGACGAGGAACGCGAGGCGCTCCTGGACGAGGCCATTGCCGCCTTCCGGTCGATCCTGATCCGCCGGCCTGACCTCGTGCGCGTGCGTCTGGAACTGGCCCTGGCCTTCTATTTCAAGGAGGAGGATAACTTGGCCCGCGAGCATTTCGAGCGGGCCCTGGTAGGGAAGCCACCGGAGGCCCTGGTCGCCAACGTTACCCGGCTTTTGAAGGTCATTCGGGCCCGGCGCCGCTGGGACGCGTGGTTCGGCTTCTCCCTGGCTCCGGATACGAATATCAATGCCGCGTCGGACGCGGAGTTCATTTACATCAACGGCCTGCCGTTCCGCCGGGGTGCGCAGGGACGCGCCAGTTCCGATATCGGCGTGGTGGGCTGGGGGGGTGGTGAATACCAGTATCCGCTGGCCGAACACTGGCGATTGCGTTCTGGTCTGAACGTCAACCACCGGGAGTACAAGGGGAACCGGTGGGACCAGACGTTTCTGGCCGGGTACGTGGGCCCGCGCTGGCTGATCACCCGGGATACGGAAATGAGTCTGTTGGCCACCGCGAGCCAGCGCTGGTGGGGTGGGTCCTCCTTGAACTATGATTACGGAGCGCGTTTGGAAGTGGAACACCGGGTCTTCGCGGGTTTCCGGTTGAACGCCCGGGCCCAGTGGAGCGACCGCAAATTCCAGCAGCAGAAGTTCCTGGAAGGCCCGCTCATGGTGTTCTCCCTGGGCGCTCGGTACGTGCTCTTCCCCACCGTACAGGTCAACGCCCTGGTGGGCTATCAGCAACAGGATGCGGTATCGCACGCTTGGAGCAGTGCAGGGTACTGGACGCGGATGGGGACGAACGTGGCGTTGCCGTGGGGCTTTACCGTGGGCCTCAGCGCCGAGTTCCGGTGGACGGATTTCGAATCCGGGTGGTTTCCGTTTGTGCCCGACAACTCCGCGCGCGAGGACCGGACTCGCATCCTGGGGGTCACGCTGCTGAACCGCGCGATTACCATGTTTGGGTTCAGCCCGCAGGTTGCGTTCTCCAACCAGGTCCGCGAATCCAACGCGCAACTGTTCGACTTCCAACGCAACCTCGTAGAAATGCGCTGGGTCCGGCAGTTCTAATTTGCTCCCTCGCCCTCCGGGAGAGAGCCTGCCCCGGACTTGATCCGGGGGCCAGGGTGAGGGTATCTTTCGTCTTTTCTGTCTTCGTAGCCGCGCCATCCCTGCCCGGGGGCAGGGACATGCCTCACGGCACTGTTTTTTGACGGCCGCTCTCAGCCGCATAAGATGCGGCAGCTACAACGGCGGAGAAGGTGTGGGAAGCGGTTACCCTATCGAGATTTGACCGAGACGACGTGAGGATGGCGTGAGAGACGAATCGAAATTTGCTTGAGCCAAAACCAAACCTTTGAAACGAGAAAAAACCCACTCTCCCATATCTGAAATTTTGTTATTTACGAATAAAAACGCTGCAAATAACAGGAAAAACCAGACAAAAATCCAAAGGAACGGAGAACGAATCGCCATGTGTCCTAGTAAAACAAGCACGGATTTATGAAAAATATCTTGCATCTCCCTTCTCGCACTTTCGTCCGCTACTCGTTCTATATCTTCTGGAAGATGATATTTTTTTCCGGCATGCGATCCAAGACCCATTATTCCCACAACAAATGTTCCAAACGTAATCTTATGAGCAAAACGGATGCAACCATTCAAATAGTTCCTTAATTGTCGATACACGGGGTCAGAAAATTCGATTCGTTTTTCCACGGCCATATCAAACAACTGATCCCGAAGTTCAAAAAGATGCTGCCTTGAAACAGCGGTCCATAGACTTTGCCAAGGTCTAGAGAAAAACCAGACTAATACTGCCATGCAAAATAAAGTTTCAATCACAAGAATGAAGTCTTGTACTGGCATCTCTACCTCCTCTCATCGCTTGGATTAGTATCGCCCGTGGATAACAATCAACTCGATGTTCCTTGAGAGTCGAGTTGCGATTCCAAATATCGAATTCGTTTCGTCAATTGCTTGGTTTTACGTTTTCGCAGAGCCCTTTCTATGGCAGCCCACAAAACAAAGACTAGAGTTAAAACCCACGAAAGCTACCATGGCAATGGTTTTGATAGTACTTCAATCTTTATGAAATTGAAAATATCTACGTCAGTCGTCTTACCTGCCAAAGAGTCAATTGACAAATACATCCAGTATGCTATGACCACATAGGCTGCGTAGGGCACGAAACGATCAAAAGATTCAAGAACCTTAAACCTAA
>JAPPLK010000014.1 GCA_028819435.1 Nitrospira sp. | reverse complement strand
CCCCTTGAGGGAAAGTCGGAGAGCCCATGGCGTAGCCCATTGGCGAACAGGTGGGTGGTGTGAGCAAAGATGTGCGGACGATATACCTTAACCTGCACGCCCGAGGTGATCGCCGAAGAGTTTCAACTCCAGGCAGTCCCGGATTTCGACCCGCGCTATAACGTGGCGCCTTCTCAATGGGTCGCCTGTGTGCGATCAGGGCTCTCGTTGCGGAAACGCGAGGCGGTCACGCTACGGTGGGGATTGCTCCCCTCGTGGGCCGGGGACCCGGCCATAGGGACGAAGCTGATCAATGCCCGCGCGGAAACCGTGGCGGAAAAACCGTCCTTTCGAAAACCGTTTCAAGAGCGTCGCTGTCTGGTGCCGGCGGACGGCTATTATGAATGGAAACGGGAAGGCACACGAAAACAGCCCTACTATATTCGATTGATAAATGAGCGCCCCTTTGCGTTCGCCGGGTTGTGGGACAGGTGGACGGGTGCCGATGGGCAGACCATCGAATCATGCGCAATCCTCACCACGACGCCCAATGAACGTCTGGCCTCGATCCACGACCGGATGCCGGTTATCTTGCCACCCGCGGCGTATGAACCGTGGCTGGACCCCGGGTTACAGGATGCAAGGTACCTGGCCCCATTCCTGACGTCCTTTCCTGCAGACGCCATGGTCGCAGTGCCGGTCAGCCGGCTGGTCAATGATCCACGAGTGGACGACCCGCGCTGCCTCGAAGCCTTGGACGACCCGTCAAGCAGTGGGGCCTGACCGGGTTGCCAGCTTGGTGATTCGCCCAACGTTTTTGACAAGGAACATCCGTGGCAACCATTTCATCGCCAAAGCCGTCAATTTTCCCTGCCAGCCGATAGTGACGACGGGACCCTTGTTCGGCAATGCAGCCAGGGACGTGTGGGCCACCTGCTCGGCTGTTTGCATGGGAAGGAGCCCGGGTGGACGAAAGCCTGCGGAGGCGTGAAAATCGGTCTCCGTTTGTCCCGGGCAACAGGCTTGGACCACCACGCCGGTATCGCGCGTTTCCTCGGCCAATGCTTCTGAAAACGACACCAGGAACGCTTTGGTAGCGGAATATTCCGCGAAATGCGGGATAGGGAGCAGGCCGGCGATGGAGGCCACGTTGATAATAGTGCCGGACCTGCGCTCGATCATTCCCGGCAGAAACAACCGGATACTTTCCACCACGGTTCGCACGTGCACGTGCAGCATCTCCTGGATGCGCGGGAGCGGGTGGGAGACGAATTCCCCGTACAATCCGAACCCGGCGTTGTTGATCAGCATGTCCGGGGTCTGCCGGTATTGCCGGCTTTCCACGAATAATTGATGGGCGGCGTCAGGCTTGGACAGGTCGGCAATGAACACGTGGGCTTGAATCCCGTGGTTTGCCTCGAGTTCACGGGTGAGGTGCGTGAGCCGCGTCTCGTCACGCGAGACCAGCAACAGGTCATAGCCCCGGTTTGCAAGGACGCGGGCATAGGCGGCCCCGATCCCTCGTGAAGCCCCGGTGACAAGGGCCAATGGATTCATGTCCGTGCGTTCGACGACGGGATGATCGGGGTTCGGCATGGTTTGTCTGTCCGGCTAAGGAGTAACGGCGGCGTTCCAAGTATCGCGCTGGCCTTGGGCGTGGGCGGCATCCTGAAAGACGACGTGAATGATCATATTCCCGAACGGTCGCCGTACGATTTTCAGCAACACAAAGCCGTCCACAAACCCGAACACCAGTTCTTGGGAGGTTCCATCTCGAAAGACCGCCTGTTCCTGGTCAGTGGGCTGGTGGTTGATGGGGTATTGCGAGGCCAGCACCTCAAAGACTTCAAGAAACCATTCCTGCGTATACGTGCCCATTTCAATGTCGATGTGGCTCAGGGTGGTCGGCGTGCCCTCGTCCCCGGACGGAGCGCCTGCGCTTGGGCCATAGGCCAAGGTAAAGTAACGATTCTTTCCCAGAAGGTCATAGAGACATTGGGTCTGGCTTGAGCAGTCTTCAAGCGCCTCGACTTCTGCGGGGGTCATGCCGAATTTCAAGGTGCCGAAGCCTTGGATCGTGGCAGCCTGAATCGGGGCCGTCACGGCTGGAAGACTCACGATGCTGAACGCCACAAGGGGCAGCAGGGCGGTCGTTCTCAAACGATTAGTCATGAGTGCAACTCCTTTGAAAATGACAAGAGATCCCATGATGCTCTGTATGACAAGGAAAAAACAACTCTCTTCGGTCATTCCCGACATTTTTAATCGGGAATCTAGTGTCTTTGCTTTTTCCTTCGTTCGCAGGATAACGACACTGGATCCCCGATCGGGGTCGGGGATGACAGGGGAAAAAGAACCGAATCCTCGCTAAAAGCTGCAAGGATAACAGGGGGAGGGCATGTCCCGGACCTATAGCGGAGAAACGATCTTCTCCCTGGCTTCCCTTGACCTTGTCCATATCGAGTGAAAAATCAATGGCGCTCATGATGCCGTCTCCGAACATCTCATTGGCCATTTCCCGCAAGGCATCACCATACACGCCGATGACCTCAAGCAGCCGATACTTGAATGGATCACTCATGTTCGGGAAATCCGCCCGAACCGGAAATTGGCTCAAGCTGGCGGTGGATTCCTGGTCCAGGTCCAACAGCTTCCCGACGGTCGCTGCCTCTTCCGGCGTCAATCGGTGATTGCCGGTTAAGGCGGCGGCCACGAAGGTCGGATTTTTGCCCACCGCTGCCGCGACGTCGGCAATCGCAATGTTTTTCCCAGACGTTTGGCTTTTATGATTGCTGTCGCATCACTCATGATGATGGCTCCTTCCTCTAGTGTGATACTGCGGGTTCATACGTGGTCGTCGCCTGATCGCGGAAGTTGCTCTCGACGGGGCCGGACCGATCCGTGCCGAAGGCCCGTTGGTCATGAGCATGATCCGGTCGGAAAGCAGGATGGCCTCATCCACGTCGTGCGTGACCATGAAGACCGTGTTGCGGGTGGCATTCCACATCTGCACCAATTCCTCTTGAATCACGCCCCTGGTCAGCGCGTCGATTTGCGCAAACGGCTCGTCCAGCAAGAGCACCTTCGGTTCAATGGAAAACGCGCGAGCCAGTCCGACCCGTTGTTTCATGCCCCCGGACAGGGCCGTGGGTTTTTTGGTTTCAGCCCCTTGCAGGCCGACCAGCGCGATGTATTTCTGTACGTGCGCCTTGATCTCCTGCGAACTCCAGGTGGGATACGCCGAGCGGACGGCCAGGGCGACGTTCTCGAAGACCGTCATCCACGGCATCAAGGCAAAATTTTGAAATACCACCATCCGATCCAATCCCGGCCCCGTGACTTCCTGTCCATTCAGGATGGCTCCGCCTTCGGTCGGAGTTTCCAGCCCGGCAATGATGTTGAGCAACGTGCTTTTCCCGCGCCCGGAATGGCCGATCACGGTGACGAATTCTCCTTTGTTGATCTTGACCGTGACGTCTTCGAAGATGCAGACCGTGCCGTTCCCGGAATGACTCGGGAAGGACTTGCCCATATGATCGATAGAGAGAAAAGACGTGACGTTACTCCCGATAGGTGACCAAACCGGCCAATTTGTTAAACCCCGAATCCAGGACCACACCGACGGTCCCCACCACCAGGATGGCGAATATGACCCCGGCAATATCCAGGTTGTTCCATTCAATCCAACTCAGGTAGCCCGCACCCAGTTCCCCCAGCAACATTTCCGCCGGCACCACAGCCACCAAGGCACTCCCGAATGAAATGCGGAGGCCGTTCACAATAGTCGGCGCGGCTCCGGGCAGAATCACCTTGTACAGCCGTTTGAACCGCGACAACTGAAGAATGGTGGCCACCTGTAAATATTCCTTCCGCAGGGAGTTCACGCCGAAGGCGGTAGTGGCCAGAGTCGGCCAGACCGCGGCCATGAACACCACCAGGATCGCCGTCCATTTCGGATCCTTGAATTGGCCCGGAAACATTCGTGAATTACAAAATTGCATTGAACGGTTGGTCGTCCTTACAGGGATCTCGCTTGTCAATATGGAAGCCATTCCTGAATCACTCACGCCGTATTTTGACCACATGCGAATCGTTCAATCTCAGCCACCGCCAAGTCGAACAGCCCTGCATCCCAGCCAACACTCTCCGGACGCCTGGATGCGATCGAACGGGACCGTCTTCGAGAAGCCCTCAGGAAAACAGGATGGGTCAAGGCAAAGGCGGCCAGACTGTTGGGCATGACGCCGCGTCAAGTCGCCTATCGGATCGCAAAATACCAACTTATCGAAGAACTCTGACCATGGAAACCCGCGTAAACTTCCCCGTCAAGGAGACAATTCTAAAGTAGAGTGTCTGGCCTGTTCGACTTGTCGGCATCGGGCGAGACACTTGCTTGCGTCTATCGCCTAAACGCTCGATCTTCCAACTGCATAAAACTACGGAGAACTACAAATTGTCGGCTCAAATCGTTGGACAGCAGAGTGGCTGCACGCCGGATCATGCTGCCGCACGGTTATTCAATGAGTCGGGGCGGCGGCGTGGTTCATTGCTCGACGGCATGATTGCGGCTGCAGCGCTCGCCGACGGCGCGCCCATTGCAACCAGGAACGTGGGGCGGACTTTCGCCGTTTTAAGGATTCCGGCCTGAAGGTGGCCTAACTTGTCTTGTCCTGCTGATTGCAGGCATCCTGAGCAGGCCGATTGCATACGAGCAATAGGAGAAACGCCTGACAGAACAGACCAATCCCGTGAATTGGTTCGAGATTCCAGTGAACGATCTGGAGAGAGCCAAACAATTCTACGAAACCGTGTTTGGCCTTCAACTGAGCCTGAACACAATGGGCTCCATCAATATGGCCTGGTTTCCCATGACCCAGGGAGGTCCCGGAGCCACGGGGACGCTCATCCAGTCCGAAAATTACACGCCGTCCCATGCCGGGACATTGGTCTACTTTAGGAACCTCTGATTTAATGTGATAGCGGGATGCAGGGCAAGGCGTCCCGGAGCGA
>JAPPLK010000108.1 GCA_028819435.1 Nitrospira sp. | reverse complement strand
CTTTTTGGCGTTATTGGAACTCGTGCGGATGAAACTGGTCCGCCTGACGCAAGTGAATTTCGGGGGGCCTATCCGGATTGCTCGCACGTTCCTCGCGTGGCAATCCGAAGAGCACCCGGAAGGGAACGGGGCGTCGCCCCGGATCAGGAACAACGATGAACACAATGGAGGCTTCGATGGGAATAGAATCCTCTGACAAAACAGATATACCTGCCCTGCCTGTCCTGAGCGTAAGGCGCAACGCGCCTGAAGTCGAAGGAAGCGGAGTCGAAGGAAGCCCAATCGAAGGGCTCGATGCCGTGGAATCGGCCGTGGATCCTTCTCTTTTGTCCTCAGACGGCGCTCCTTCTTGTGAACCGGATGAAGGCGCGGGTCTCGCCGACGGGTTGAGTGAGCAGGAACTCAAGGGGATTATCGAAGCCCTGTTGTTCGTGTCCCGCGAACCTCTTCTTCTCGACAAAGTCGCCACGGTCTTGGCGGGCCCGCCCAAGGTGTCGATCCATAACGCCATGAAGGCTCTTCAGCAGGATTATGACCAGGATGGCCGCGGCCTCCAGATTGTCGAGTTGGCCGGCGGGTACGCCATGGTCACGCGGGCCGATTGTGCCCCGTGGATCACCAAGCTGAATAAGGTCAAGGCGTCCGTCAAAGTGTCCCGGTCGGCATTGGAAACCCTGGCGATCATTGCCTACAAGCAACCGGCTATGCGTGCGGAGATCGAACAGATTCGCGGGGTGGAAACGTCGAGCGTGTTACGGACGTTGCTTGACCAGAAACTCATCCGCATCGTGGGCCGAAAAGACATCCCCGGCCGTCCGATCCTGTATGGCACTTCAAAGACCTTCCTCCAAAAATTCGGGCTCCGGGATCTTCGGGATTTGCCACCCCTCCGTGACTTTGCGGCATTGGGGCAAGGAGAAACCCCCGAACTGTTCGAAGAAGACCTGGATGGTCCCCAGCAAGCCGGTGCCGAAGCGGTTGTCGAAGAGCCCGCTCGGGAATATCCCGAACCCGTCGCCACGTAGGGGCGGACCTGTGGTTTCGCCTTGCCCCTGTCGCCTGAGACGGGTCCCTTCTCTTTCCAAACCATCGACATTCTCGATATAGTTATCTCTGCGCTTGCGTGAAGCACGCGCTCTTCCCGCAAGGCTGAAATGTTCAGTGAGAATGTTCAGCCTGAATGGCGAGCATCCATATTCTTTTCCTCCCCTTTGTAAGGGGAGGGTAGGAGGGGTAGAGTCTCCCGTCCATAGAGCACGGAGTGACATCGTCCTGGCCGCAGAGTCTACCTCCCCTCACCCCTCCTTACAAAGGAGGGGAATAGACGAGGCAGAAATGGTCAACGAATGAGTGACCACATACAAGGATGACGCATGGACCTCGTGCTCCCTGATAAACGCTCAAGCATTGGAACGGATCTCAGGCGACTGCTTTCCGCAACGAAGGTGAAGGATGACGTGTCCACCTTGCGTGCGTATGCGGTCGATGCCAGCATCTATCGCGTGGCGCCCCAAGTGGTGGTGCTCCCGGAACGTGAAACGGATATTGACTTGGTGCTGGACTACGCCGTGACCCGGGGCATCCCATTGACCGCGCGTGCGGCCGGCACCAATCTCACGGGATCGGCCATCGGGTCTGGCATCATCCTGGACGTGTCGCGTCTCAACCGAATCCTCGAAGTGAACGCCGAGGAGAAATGGGCGCGCGTGCAACCGGGCATCGTGCTCAACGAGTTGAATGCCCAACTGGCTTCCACTGGCCTCATGTTCGGTCCGGATCCGTCCAGTGGCGACATGTGCAAGTTGGGCGGGATGTTGGCCAACAATTCGTCGGGACCACACACCCTGCGGTACGGGTCCGTCAAAGATAACGTGATGTCCATGCGGGTCAGGCTTGAATCGGGCGGGTGGCTGACTGCAGGCCGCGAGCCCTTGGACGGGGAAGGCGTCCCCCGGACACTCCAGGACTTCCAGGGGTTGCACAAAGTCTTTGAACTGGTGCGTGACAACCTGGATTTCATTCAAACCAAACGCCCGCGCGTCAGCAAGAACAGCGCGGGGTACAACCTCTTTGACGTGGCTGAGAGCCTCACGCACGGAGTCTTTGATCTGCCGAAGCTCTTTGTGGGGAGCGAGGGCACGTTGGGCGTGTTCAGTGAGGCGATGATCCGGCTCGTGGATCGCCCGCGTTCGACCGTGACCGGCATGATTCATTTCCGGGACCTCGAAGAAATGGGTGAGGCCGTGCATCCCTTGTTGCGGCTGGATCCGTTGGCCCTGGAAGTCATGGATGCCAACACGTTGGACCTTATCGGCCGGTCGCAGCACGGAATTCCCGATGATGCCGCGGCAACTTTGCTCATTGAGTTTGATCGAGAGGGTGACCACGGAGGGATTGCGCAACTGCATGAAGCCTGCCGGTCCTATCGTCTGTCCGGCGATCCCGTGGTCGCGACCGATCCGGAACACCAACGGAATCTCTGGAAAGCCAGAAAAGCCCTCTATCCCACGCTATACCGGTACGACGCCAGAAAAAAGCCCATCAACTACGTCGATGACGTGGTCGTGGCCGCGGAACACATGGGTGAGTTGATTCGCTACCTGGATCAGGTTTTCGGTCCCGCGAAAGTCCGGGTGGCGATTTTCGGTCACATCGGGAACGGCAACGCCCACGTCGTGCCCTTGCTGGACGTGAATGACGAGGGGGATTTCCAGCGCATGGTGGAGACGTATTATGAGGTGCATGACACGATTCTCGATCGGTTCAAGGGGTCCATTTGCGGAGAACACGGGGACGGCCGCGTACGCGCCGAAATGGTCAGGCGGATGTTCGGCGACGAGTTGTATGGGCTTTTCGTGCAGGTCAAACAGGCCATGGACCCGGCCGGGATTCTGAACCCCGGCGTGAAAATCAGCGAGACCGCCTTTACCGAGCACATCGACTTCGAACGGTTGGGGAAATCCTGCGCGACGTGTGCGAAATGCAATGCGGTTTGCCCCGTCTACGACGTCTTTCAATCCGAAGACATGAGTTCACGGGGATGGTATGAAATCGTCACTGCGCCGGACTACAGTTATTTGGAGTCCAAGCGCGTCGTGGAAGCGTGTTTGAATTGTAAATCGTGCCGGACGGTCTGCCCGGCGGGAGTGGACGTATCCGAACTGATTCTGCAACGCCGGGCAGAACAGCCCAACGTCCTGGCCGGGAAAATTTTTGCCCTGCACGCGCAACAGGAACGGTTCGGCACGTTGATCAAGATGGCTGCCAAAACGCAGGCGTTCTGGGACCGGCCGCTGATCCGGAAAATCGGCGAAGTGCTATTGCAACCGTTCCTGGCGCGTCTCTCCCAACGGGCCCGGCTGCCCTGGAACATGAAACTGCCGCGCTTGGCCACGTCGTTGTTACGTGAACGGCATCACGCGCTGTGTGTGCCGTCTCCACCTTCACCAGGCGCAAGCAGCGACAAAACACGGGAAAACGGATCTCCGCCGAGGGTAGCCTATTTTCACGGCTGCGCCGCCAACTACTTCGACGACGGCGTGGGTGACGCCGTGATCAACGTCCTGGCGCAATATGGGGTAACACCCGACCTGCCGCCGCAACGATGTTCCGGGACGCCCATTGAAACGTATGGGCATCGGGCCTTGGCCAAGGAAGGGGCACGCTATAACGTCAACAACTTCGCCGGATATGACGTGATTGTGACGGGGTGTGCGTCCTGTACCCTGGCACTCAAGGATTATGCCAAGCTGTTTCAGGGTGAACCCGAAGAGCCACGAGCCAAGCGGGTTTCCCACAACGTCAAGCACGTCGCGGAATACGTCATGGAGTTGGACCCGCAACGCTCGAAACCGGCCGAATCGAACGGGACGCGCAAGGTCACGTACCATTCGTCCTGTCACCTGCGCGCCGCCGGGGTGACGTCCCAGCCCCGCCGGTTGCTGGCCACGACGCCGGGCCTCGACTACGTCGAGATGCAGGATGCTGACCGTTGCGCGGGCGGGGCAGGCACCTACGTCGTGAAGGACTATGACACCGCACAACGGATTTTCGAGCGGAAGCGCCGGGCGATCGAACAAAGCGGCGCGGAGATCGTGGCCACAAGTTGCCCGGCCTGCATGATTCAATTGAAAAACGGCTTGCCCGACGGCACGACAGTCAAGCATATTGCGCAGGTCCTGGACGAGTCGGCCAAGCATTGTCCTCTCCCATCAAGGGAGAGGACAATGCTTGGCCCTGTGGAAACAGGGGGTGAGGGTGATAAGTAGGGGCAGGCCCCTGTGCCTGCCCTCCACATAAAGGACAACCACAGGGGGTTGTCCCTACAGCAGGAGACGGCCTGCGCCTGCCGCGCCTGTCCTGAGCGACCTTCGACTCCAGGCGCGTGGTGCCTTACGCTCAGGGTGACCGGAGAGGCACCCGTTCGTCCTGAGCGTAGCGAAGTCGAAGGAAACTTAGTCGAAAGGCTAATCCGATCTACCCGACCTGCTGGCGCGGTCCAGGGCTTGCAGAAGGAGGATTGTTACCATGGTGACGATACGAGTGTTTGGACAGGTCCTGCTCCCTTGTGTGGACGAGCCTGAGATTCAATGTGAGATTTCCGAGCCGGTCAGCGTGCGAGAATTGTTGGAAGGAAATCCGGAAGCCTTGGGCGGGTTGTTGGAATTCCTGCGAAAAGGAGAATTGATGGTCACGATAAATCAGAAAATCAGCACTTTGGAATCGATGGTCAACGACGGCGACGTCGTGAAATTGACGCACCAGTTCAACCCGGAACACGAAGGCGCCCTCTGGCATAACCCCTAGCCGACAGCCTTTCTCTTTCTCACCCTCACGTAGGGGCAGGCCCCTGTGCCTGCCCTCCATATAAGGGACAACCACAGGGGGTTGTCCCTACACTTTATCCTCTGCCATTAAGGAGGGAAGGCGGGGCCCTCAGGCGTCGGCCAATGCGGCCATTTGGCGGAATTTTTTGTCGCGGTCGGCGAGG
>JAPPLK010000061.1 GCA_028819435.1 Nitrospira sp. | reverse complement strand
AGGTCGGCATCCTCGAACGTGACCAGGCCTTGGACTTCCTGGTCTCCTGCCGCCAGTACCATGCCTTGCGATTCCACGCCCATCAGTTTGGCCGATTTCAGGTTCGCCACTACCACAATCATCTTTCCCACCACGTCGTCCGGGTTGTATTTTTTCCCGATGCCGGCCACGATCTGTCGTTGTTCGTTCCCAAGGTCAACCTGGAGTTTTAGGAGTTTGTTTGACTTGGGGACGCGTTCGGCCGAAAGGATTTTGGCGACTTTCAACTCGATTTTTTGAAAGTCCTGTATGGTGATTCGGTTGTCCTCGTCTTTGGAAGAAGAAGCGGGTGCCTCAGGTTGAGGCTTCGCAGGGGACGGCGTTGCGGATGCATCGACTCGCGGGAACAGGGCTTTCCCCTTGACCACGGTGGCACCTGTCCCCTGATCCCCCCAGGCAGTCGAATCCTTGAGGAGCGGTTGGGAAAAATCATACGGCAATCCCAGTTGCCGGGCCATTTCCCGTGCGGTATCCGGCATGAAGGGATACACGGTCAGGCAGAGGAACCGGAGGGTTTCCGCCGCGTGAAAGAGTACCGTCCGGAGTCGTTGCGCGTCCGCGGGATTTTTGGCGAGGACCCACGGCGCGGTCTTGTCGATGTATTGATTGCCGAGTTGCACCAAGCCCCACGTCGCTTCGAGGGTACGATTGAATTCGATCCGCTGCAAGTGATGGGGCACTGTTTGGTGCAAGAGCGATTGGGCTGCGGCCTGCAAATCGGTTTCGAGTCCGGTGACGTCGGAAGGGGCCGGAACCGGCACGGCGCCGTCACAAAAACGCTGGATCAGGGTCACGGTCCGGCTTAACAGGTTGCCCAGTCCATTGGCCAGGTCGGCGTTGATACGGCCGACAAAGGACTCATGCGAAAAATCTCCGTCCTGTCCGAAGGGGATTTCGCGGAGCAGGAAGTAACGGAACGCATCCGCGCCGAATTGGTTGACCACGGCGTACGGATCAATCACGTTGCCCCGGCTCTTGGACATTTTCTCGCCGTCTACCGTCCACCAGCCGTGCGCGAAGATCGTGCGGGGCAGGGGGATTTCCATGGCCATGAGCATCGTGGACCAGTAAACCGCATGAGTCGTCAGGATGTCCTTGCCGACCAGGTGCACGGTCGCCGGCCACCAGCGAGCAACCGAAGGCTGGGGCGGCAGGTATTCCAGCGCCGACACGTAATTCACCAGCGCGTCGAACCACACGTACGTGACGTAGTCGGCATCGAAGGGCAGTTCAATGCCCCAGGACAAACGGGATTTGGGACGCGAGATCGAGAGGTCTTCCAGCGGCTTTTGCAAAAACCCCAGCACTTCGTTACGCCGGGATTCCGGGCGGATGAACGTCGGGTTGGCGTCGAGATGGTCCAGCAGGCGTTGCTGGAACCGGCTCATGCGAAAGAAATAATTGGTCTCGCTGATCTGCTCCAGCGGCCGTTGACAGTCGGGACAGCGACCGTTGTCCACGTCTTTCTCCGTCCAGAACCGTTCGTCGAACGTGCAATACCAGCCGGTGTATTCCGCACGATAGATGAGGTCGGCGTCATACAGTTGCCGGAGGAATCGTTGGACCACGGCCTGATGCCGGGCATCCGTCGTGCGAATGAATCCGTCGTTGGAAACGGCGAGCTTCTGCCACAGGGTGCGAAATTGCGGGGTCAGCCGGTCGCAATGCTCCTGCGGCGAGACCCCGGCTTTGGCCGCGGCCTGCTGGACTTTTTGCCCGTGTTCGTCCAGGCCCGTCAGAAAAAAGACCTCTTCTCCGATGAGTCGACGCCAGCGCGCCAGTACGTCAGCCGCGATGGTGGTATACGCATGCCCGACGTGCGGCACGTCGTTCACGTAGTAAATCGGCGTGGTGATGTAAAAGGATTCAGGCATCGTCAGTCCCTGTCACGCTTTCCCCTCTTTTGTAAGGGAGTTGCTATCCATAGCGGCGTCACGTTTCATTCCGTATTGACGGCATTGCCACCAGGAGGTGTGAGCGTGGCGGGCGTCAGCACATCGAAAAATCCCTGAAACTGCCCCTGCGAGCCGTCGTCTTCGGCAAAGAGGACATCGGTGGAGCCCACTACACGGCGGGGGTTGCCCTCCACATCTGACACATTCGAGAACTGACCCTGCCATGTACCGGCACTGGCCGTGATAGTGCGGTCGGGGTGGGCCACTGTCACGGTGGTATCCTCAAACGTGCCGTTGGCGCCAAAGGCGGCTTCAAAGTGTAGATCATAGTCGGCGGGTAACGACTCAGGATCGGATCTCCTCCATGGCACAAGCGGATAGAGGTGGCGACCGGGTGCGGTCTCAATCGGCCCATTACACCCAAGGCATCCCATGAGGCGATTCTGGTCGAAGTCGGCGGTCAACGACATCGGTCCTGCAAATTCCGTGAAATCGGAGGAATCGGCCAATTCCCCCCAATTTCTCCCGTAGTGATACGTATAGAAGCCACTCATCCCTCCGACATACGTGGCCGTGCCGGTGATCGGGAGGTCGGGTGGGTTCGCGGGGTCCAGTTCCGGGCCATCGGCAAAAGCCCGCAGGGTGGCGGACTCGAACTCCTCATAAGGTACGTCAGGCGGGTAGGTCAGCCACCATCCGCCTGAGAGATAGTCGGTGGGATCGGTGTTATCCCATGATACTGCCGCATAGAGGACGATCCTGCCGTCGTAGTGGTTGTCCGCAAGGAACCATTCGCGACTGGAAAAATTGGGTTGGACGGGACGGGGAAGGAATCGTCCCCACGTCGCCTCAAAATTTCTGGCGGTATCGAGGGTGCGGACCTGACCGTCTGGGGTGGGTACGGTCACGCTGAGAACCCCATCGTCCCAACTGGTTTGCGCCCGATACGGTTGAGGTTCTGGCGTGAGTGTAGGGATTGGGATGGGAGGAAGCGAGTCACCTCCACCCAAACACCCACTGAGGACCATGAGCCAGTTCGCCATGACGACCATCAGCATTCGTTGGTTTCGCACGGGTTCCCTCCTTTTTATTGTTTGCTGATTACTTGTTCAGGGGGAGTCCTTATCAGGCAGCATCTTGGACTCCACACCATCGATCTCTTCCAGTTCTTCCGGAGCCAGCCTATCGCTGTCCAATATAGACATATTCGTCAGGCGGCGTCACGGTGCATGGTTTCATGAAAGCGGAACAGGAAATTTTCGAGGCAGAGTTGGAGGTTCAAATTCTGCGTGGGAGCCTGTTCCAGGGTTTGCAGGATGTCCATGAGTTCCACGACGTCCGCGGGGGTCAGGGAGGCAGCGATTTGTTCAAGCAACGGAATTTGCGATTGGTGCAACAGGAGGTCCTGCCGGGTTCCGATGGTCATCAACAGCACGTCACGCAGTCCGTGCGAAAGCCAGTCGATCAGGTCAGGGAAGGGTTGGGCTTTCGAGAGTTCCTCGGCTTGTTGAAGTACGGCCGTGGGATGGGTCAAGGTCTCGGACCGGCATAAATCAAAGAATTGGTCGTGACGGCTACGAAGTTCCGACAGGTCCGTGCGCAGGGCCGCGCCGATACGATTTCCGCACACGCGGGAAAGGAATCGGGCCTCCTCAATCGCCGCGGCCTGTTTCAGGGCCAGGGCCCCTTCGAATTGGTCGGGCGTCGCGGGCGAGAACCTGAGCGTCAAACAGCGCGACCGCACGGTGGCCAACAGGCGTAAGGGCTGGCTGGTCACCAGGATGAACAGGCTGTGTTCGGGCGGGTCTTCGAGCGTTTTCAGAAACGCGTTCGCGGCATTGGCGTTCAGGCGGTCGGCATCGTCGATGATGCAAACCTTGCGTGTACTCAACAGCGGCCGGTAGATCACGTGTCGTTCGATTTCGCGGACCCGGTCGATTTTGATTTGTGGGTTGGCTTTGTCCTGTTCCGGTTCGATGACCAACAGGTCGGGATAGGTGCCGGAGTCGATTTGCTCACACGCGCGACAGCGGCCGCAGGAATCCGGCTGCGACGAGGAAGGCGGTGCTTCACAGGACAGGGCCTGCGCGAACCGCAGGGCCATGAGGCGTTTGCCGATGCCGTCGTCCCCTGAAAAGAGGTAGGCATGGCCGATGGCCTCCTGAGCCAGCGCCGTCCGGATTTTCCTTTTCGGTCCTTCCTGACCAATGACGTTGGCAAACGGCATAGGGGGTTATGGGCGCGTGAACGTGAGGTGTTGTTTCTTCAGCCCCTGTTCGAGCAGGGGGGCGACCAACGTTCTCAGGTGCCGGGCGATCGCTTGGGTTGACCGGCCGGCGTTGATCGTATGAATCCGTCGTGGCGCTTGTTGGGCCAAGGTCAGAAATCCTTTCCGCACGCGTTGATGGAAAGCCTTGGTTTCATGATCCAGACGATTCACGTCGGCGCTGTTCAGTCGCCGTCGCAATCCTTGGGACACGGGCAGATCAAATAAAAAGGTTACATCAGGAGTCAAGCCCTTGGCGGCCCACCGCGTGAGTGATCGCAGTTCGGGTAACGGAAGCCCCCTGCCGTACCCCTGGTACGCCAGCGTCGAGTCTGAGAAGCGGTCGCAGATGACGACGGCTCCGCGCTCCAAGGCCGGCAGGATCAGGTTGGCGACGTGTTGACTGCGGGCCGCCAGGATCAGGGCGACTTCGCATTCCGGGACCAGCGGATCAATTGAGCGCTGTTTGTGCGTGGGTCGGAGAAACACCTCGCGGACGTGTTCGGCCACCAGAGTGCCGCCCGGTTCACGTGTTTCGATCACCTCGAAGCCTTGGTCCCGAAGATAGTGGGCGAGAATTTGGGCCTGGGTGGATTTGCCGCTCCCTTCGATCCCCTCGAACGTGATGAAAAGACCTTTTCGACGTGGACGTTTCGGCGCGGATGGGGTTCCTTGCGATCGCCTGTTTGCCACGGCGCATCGTAATCCAACCCGTTGACATTTGCAAGAAACTGGGTTGCAAGAAACTGGTATACCGGAGGCCCGTTTGCGTCACCACTGGGCCAGGACTTCGACGCCGACGGTATGCACCGGGGCCGCCGCG
>JAPPLK010000072.1:40885-48974 GCA_028819435.1 Nitrospira sp. | reverse complement strand
TTTCGCTCCGGGACGCCTTGCCCTGCATCCCGCTATCACAATAAATCAGAGGTTCTTTAATCGAATTTTCGTTGTTCCTGCCTTTCCTTTCCCGTACACTTGGGCATTGCCGTGTCCATTCAATCCGTGGGATTCCTATTGCAATGAGAAACAGGGCCCCGTTTGCCTCCGTTCGTGAATGCACAACGTGTACCTTCATTGTTGCGAGGTAACGCTCCGGTGACGTTATGGCGACTTCTGGATTGCCACCACGTTTGTTTCGTTCCTCGAAATTGAATAAACGGCTTATCCTCGATGATGAGCCAACCACCCAAGCCCGCCGGCTTCATTTGAAACCGGTCTGGATCGTCCTGTTTTTCCTCGTTCCGTGTTTGCTCCTGACGATATATTACGCACAGTACGGTGGATTCGGAGGAAGGTCAGCCGATTCGCTTCTGCCCAACCCCAGTTATGCCTTGGTTATGTTCCTCATCTACCTGGACGTCGTCGGATTGGTTGTCCTGACCCTTCTCCTGTCTCGTAATTTGATCAAGGCCTATTTCGAGCGACGGCACCGGTTGTGGGGATCGGGGTTTCGTACAAAACTGATTGCCGCATTCATTGGTTTTTCATTGATCCCCACCTTGTTGTTAGCGGTGATGGCCAGTGACGTGATCAATGAGGTGATGAAAGTCTGGTTCAATAACCAGATCGAAGTCGTTCTGAAGGATTCCGAAGAATTATCCAGAATGTACCATGAAGGACATATGGCATTGGCCGTGCAGAGTGCCAGGGCCATCAGCAGGGAAATTTATCGGGAAGATTTTTTGCAACCGGACTATAACGAATTATTAACCGCGGCCGTGGCCCGGAAGCGTGAGGAATTCAACGTCACGGGCGTGGAAGTTTTCTCGTCGAAATTGGAAATGCTCGTCCGCATGACTGCCCCGGAGGTAACCGACAGGATGTTCCAGTTGCCGGTGGGACAACTCGTTCGTCGAGCTTTGGATTCGCAAGACGAGGTTACGTCGGTACAAATCACCCAAGCCGGACGGCTGGTCCGTGCGGCGGTGCCAGTCGCCTCCAATACCCAACCCGGAGGAATTGATGGAGTAGTGGTGGTCAACACCTACGTCTCGGAATCGATTCTGGCGAAGATGCAAGGGATTGCCAAACAATATACGGACTACCGGCAAATGAAAGCGTTGGAAAATCCCATTAAAGCCGGAGCGTATCTGTTCGTTGCCGTCGTCACGGTCTTGTTGTTATTCAGCGCCACGTGGTTTGGGTTTTACGTGGCGCGAAGCATCACTGTGCCGATTCAAAAATTGGCCGAAGGAACCGAAGCCGTTGCCCGAGGTGATCTCAACGTGAGAATTAAAGACAATGCCACCGATGAAATCGGGACGTTGATCGATTCGTTCAATCGAATGACCGAAGACCTGTCTAACGGCAAAATTAAACTGGAAGAGGCCAATCAGTCTCTCATGAAATCAAACGTCGAAGTCGACCGTCGCAGGGCCTATACGGAAGCCGTGGTGGATACGATTGCGTCAGGCGTGATGTCCATTGATACCCGCAATACGATTACCACGTTCAACCATTCGGCTGAACGGATTTTAGGGGTGGAGGGAGAGGCCGTTCGCGGACGTTCGGTATTCGACGTGTGCAAATCGCATCAATTCACGTTGTTCCAGGAAGCCTATGACGGGATCTTGCTCGACGCGCGGGACACGCTCACCCTGGAAGGGCAAATGGAGGTGCAGGGAAAACTCCTCACAATGGGATTGAATCTTTCCCGCATGAAAAATGAAACAGGTCAAAATTTGGGGTTTGTCTTTGTCTTCGAAGACCGAACCGAATTGATCAAGGCACAAAAAACCGCAGCGTGGCAGGAAGTGGCAAAACGCGTCGCGCACGAGATCAAAAATCCCCTGACGCCCATTCAATTGGCGGCGCAGCGGTTGCGAAAAAAATATTTTGAACGGTCGTCTGATTTTAAGGCCATCTTCGATGAATCAACGAACGTGATTGTGAATGAAGTCGGCAGTTTGAAGCGCATGGTGGATGAATTTTCCAAGTTTGCCAGGTTGCCAACTCCGCATATGTCCAAAGAATCGTTGCATGATATCATTGAAAAGGTGAGTGCGTTATATCGTGGAGGCCACCATGACGTCGAATTTATTCAGGACTTCGACTTTTCGGTGCCGGATGTCAACGTCGACCGGGAACAGATGCGCCGCGTCTTTGTGAATTTGTTTGACAATGCCGTCCAGGCCATGAAGCATAAGGGGCGAATTTGGGTTGCGACGAAGATGGATTGGAAGAACCACCGGGTTTGCATTACTGTGGCCGACGAAGGGCCGGGCATTCCTCATGAAGATCATGGGAAATTGTTTATTCCGTATTTTTCGCGAAAACGAACGGGAACCGGACTTGGGCTGGCGATTGTTCATCGAATCGTGACGGATCACAACGGAACGATCCAAGCCTCCAATCGTTTTCCTCATGGGGCCTCGTTTACGATCGAACTTCCAGTCGCCTGACGGCTGGAGAGGGTGCATGGCACCGCAAGACATCGTTCGACGTATTCGTTCATATAATCTGTTGTCGTTAAGCTTTTGATCTCATATGACTTGGAGGAATAAGCATGTCCGGTACCATCTGCGTCGTCGATGATGAGCCGTCCATCTTGAATGCCCTGAGTAGTATTTTGGAAGACGAGGGGTATCAGGTGACGCTAGCGAAAAATGGTAAAGACGCCATGAAAGTCATTCAAATGGAGCCGCCGGACGTCGTAATTTTGGATATTTGGATGCCGGAACTGGACGGGTTGGAAGTCTTGACGCGCGTGCGCGAACTCTTTCCCAACATGATGGTTATTATGATGTCCGGTCACGGTTCCGTCGAAACTGCAGTGAAAGCGACGAAGCTGGGCGCCTATGACTACCTGGAAAAGCCTTTGGACCTTGAAAAGGTCACGATTCTGGTCCGGAACGCCTTAAACCAACACAAGCTGGAAGAAGAAAATATCAGCCTTCGTGTCAAGGTTGAGCGGCATTCAAAACTCGTTGGGGCCTCTACTGTGATGGAAAAGCTTCGACAACAAATCGCGGCTGCGGCGCCAACTCACAGTCGCGTGCTGATTTCCGGGGAAAACGGCACAGGGAAGGAATTGGTGGCAAGAGCCATCCACCTGCAAAGCCCCCGCCATAATCGTCCGTTTGTCGAAGTCAATTGTGCGGCAATTCCCGAGACGTTAATTGAGACGGAACTATTCGGCCATGAACGCGGCGCATTTACGGGAGCGGTTGATCAAAAACGCGGGAAATTCGACTTTGCCAACGGCGGCACCTTATTCCTCGACGAAATCGGCGATATGAGCCTGGCGACCCAAGCCAAAGTGCTTCGCGTCCTGGAGGAGCAGCAATTTACCCGGGTCGGAGGCGGAAAATTGATTAAGGTCAACGTTCGCGTGCTCGCGGCTTCCAATAAGGATTTTCAGCAGGAAATCGAAAAGGGGAACTTTCGCGAAGACCTGTTTTACCGGTTAAACGTGCTGCCGATAGAAATCCCGCCGCTTCGTGCACGACGCGAAGATATTCCGGCTCTCACTCGCCATTTTTTGAAGATTCACGCAGAAGAACAAGGAGTGAAGTTGAAAGACATCACTTCAGAGGCGTTGGACGTCCTGGTACGTCATGATTGGCCGGGGAATATCCGAGAACTACGCAATCAAGTCGAGCGTTTGATGATTATGGTCCCGAAAAACACCATTGAGATGGACGACGTCCTGCCGTTTATGCCGAGAGGATTCAACCGGATCAATCCTATGGACGCCTACGATTCCCTGCGGGAGGCCCGGAACGCGTTTGAACGTGAGTATATTGCCGTTCGTTTGCGCGAAAACAATTGGAACGTTTCAAAAACTGCAGACGATCTGAAAATCGAACGAAGTCACCTGCATCGGAAAATTAAACTGTTGAACGTGGAACTTCGTTCGGAATACTGATGTCCCAGACTTTCACCATTGAACGTATGGTTGCCGGCGGCTGGGGTCTCTCTCGATCAGATTCCCTGGTGACGTTCGTCCGGGGCGGATTGCCCGGCGAAGTGGTTACGGCTGCCCCCGGCGAACGGCATTCCGATTACCAGTTCGCAACCCTCAAAGAGGTTCAAGAAACGTCACCCCATCGCGTTGAAGCGCCATGTCCCGTCTACGAAGACTGTGGGGGCTGCCAATTTCAACACGTTCGTTATGGGACACAATTAGAGTATAAACAGGACATGTTGAAAGAGGCGTTTTCGCGTATAGGCCGGATCAAACAGGCCGTCTTCCTGGATCCCGTTCCTTCTCCGTTGCCTTATGAATACCGGCGAAGGGTTCGCTTCAGGGTGTTTCAACAGCAAGGGACGTTTCACCTGGGATTCGTCCGTGAACGTTCGCACGTCCCGGTCAAAGGGGAAGGGTGCCTGTTGGTTGCAAAGTCCATGGAAGAAGTGATCAAGCGCGTCGAAGGACGGTTGGCTCACCTGCGCAGGCTTCCCGCGTTTCTCTCGCACGTGGAAATTCGATCCTCGGACGCGTTCGGGACACACCTGATCCTCTGTACGGTCCCCCGTGCGACCCGACGCCAGGCACACAACCTCTTGGCCTTGTTTGAAGACGTGCCTTCCGTGGTTGGGTGCGTCCTGACTTCCTCTTCCATGACGGCGTCTGAAAGAAGACAGGCGCGGCGAGTCGTCAGAGGAGAACCGCATCTTTTTGAACGCTTCCAGGACCTGGTTTTTCGAGTCAGTGACCGTTCCTTCATGCAGGCGAATTGGGCGGTCTATTCGACGATTTTTGAAACTGTAAACGATTGGCTAAATGTGAAGGATGTACACATTCGCGTGCTTGAACTCCATGCCGGGGTTGGTTGCATCGGATTAGGGTTGGCGAAAAACGGAGCGATGGTCACGGGAGTCGAGGAAAATCCCTATGCTGTGGCTGACGCGAAACGATCAGCCTCCGACAACCACGTCGGCCGTTACCGTATCCGTGCGGCAAAAGTCGAAGATTTCCTGGAGACGGTAGCCACGGACGAATACGACGTGATCATAATGGACCCACCTCGCGCGGGGCTGAGCCGACGATGTACGGAGTCTCTCAATCGTATCAACGTGCCCCGCATGTTGTATCTTTCGTGTAACCCTTCTTCCTTGGCTCGAGATCTTAACCGGCTGTGTGAGACCCAATACCGGGTCCGGCGAGTGCGAGTGTTTGACATGTTTCCACAGACCGCGCAGATCGAAACCCTGGTGGAACTCGTTCGTGCGTAAAACAGGTTGTCGAATCGGTGAGTCGTCAGGCATGGAGATGCTGCCATGAGTATGCTCAGGCTCGGCGTTCTTGTTTCAGGCAGGGGGTCCAATTTGCAAGCCATTATCGATGAGATTGAAGCCGGCACCCTCAAAGCTGAAATTGCGGTCGTGGTCAGCAATAAACAGGGAGTGCCGGCGCTGGAGCGCGCAGAACGTCATGGACTCACAACCGTATTTCTCGATCCAAAATCGGTGGCGAGCACGTCGAATCCCCGGCAAACGTATGACCAAAGATTGCTGGAAACGTTGCAGGATCACCAGGTCCAATTGGTGATCCTGGCGGGATACATGAAAATTGTGACGTCGGTGCTCATTGATTCGTATGAATCGCGCATCATGAACATTCATCCTTCGCTGCTTCCGAGTTTCCCCGGCTTGCATGCTCAACGACAGGCACTGGACCATGGGGTGAAAGTCGCCGGCTGCACGGTTCATTTTGTGACCGAAGGTATGGATACGGGGCCCATTATCCTGCAACAAGCCCTGCCCGTGGAAGAAGGCGATACAGAAGACGTTTTGTCGGAACGCATCCTGAAGGTAGAACACGGCCTGTTACCCAAGGCCATTCGGTTGTTTGCGGAGGGACGATTGAGCGTGAGGGGGCGGACCGTCCATATACGTGATGTCTGAGGAACCTTGATTTGATTGCAGGGCGCCAGCCCTTTTGGTAGAGTGCAAAACGTGGGGGGCTAGCTCAGTTGGGAGAGCACAACGTTCGCAACGTTGGGGTCGGGGGTTCAAGTCCCCTGCCCTCCACCAATCTTGTTTCGCGGAATCCGTCGTGTTGTCGTCCCAACGGCAGACGAGAAAAACAAAGGAAGAAAATTTTTTCCGATAATTCTTAATAATTTTTCTAAATAATATTAAGAATATGAGGCTTTCCAGAAAAAGCGAATACGGCTTGCGAGCCTTGCTTGAATTGACCAAGGCGTATGAGCAGGTTGCATTGCGACGATCCGACATTGCCGAAGCTCAACGCATTCCCTTCGGGTTCCTGGAAACCATTCTGTTGGAATTGAAACGGGCCGGAATCCTGGGGAGTCGTCCCGGTGCGCAGGGTGGCTACAGGTTGATTAAACCGCCGGAAGACGTGTCGGTCGGGCAGGTGATTCGTATTTTAGACGGTCCCCTGGCTCCCATCCCCTGCGTAAGCCAGACGGCCTATCAAACTTGTCAGGATTGTCCGTATTCCGAGGCTCGTGACTGTCCGATACAAAACGTCATGTTCGACGTCAGAAACGCCATCGCCGGCGTCCTGGACGGATATACGTTGAGAGCATTTTACGATCGAGACCGGAATCGCCGAGTCCGAAAATCTCTCAAACGTCGAAGAAATAACGCCCTGAGCAGGACTCAAGGGGCCTCTGATTTATTGTGATAGCGGGATGCAGGGCAAGGCGTCCCGGAGCGAAACCCGAGGCTTATCATTGAGATAGGTGAGGGTTGAGCGAGGACACAACGCAGCCATGCGCCCGATAGTGCAGTAAATCAGAGGTCCCTCAATAAGGAGTGGGTTATGGATACACACCTTCGAAGCGTGGCGAAAGGCATCAGTTGGAGAGTCTTGGCCACTATGGTGACCACAATCGTTGTTTATCTGTATTCGGGTGAACTGGTGGCAGCGGCGATTGTCGGCAGTTTTGATGCGTTGGCGAAAATTGTTCTGTACTGGGGGCACGAACGAATCTGGCAACGCATTACGTGGGGTCGAATCATGCCCACGGTCTTCTCGCCGTAGGTCGGGTTAGCCCTTCGACTACGCTTTCTTCGACTTCGCTTTGCTAACGGAATTATGTCTTTAATTTGACGTCCTCTCCTTATTGTAGCCGCGCCATCCCCCGATCAAGCCGAGGGCAGGCTTATGGCGCTTCTCCTTGGCCGCATAAGATGCGGCCGCTACAAGGAAAACGTAGGTCGGATTAACGTGGCGTAACCCGTTAATCCACTCTGTCCTAACGCCCAATCTCTCCGAGGGGCTGTTCCGTGACAATACAAGCTCCTCGTGGGTTTTGAGTGAGGGTGTTGCAGGACAGGAGTTGGTCCGGTTCCGGCGTTGATTTGGAGTCCGGCGTCATAACGAGTCCCCAATGACAGTTGTCGAAACACTCATTTTCCAGGAGCATTGCCTGAGCTCCATGAAACAGGAGTATGCCGCTCAGCATATTATGATGGCAGACGTTCTTGAGAAAATCCGGTCGAGTGCCATCGTCCCTGACCGCCAGGCCAAAATGGTGATTGTCAAAACAGACGTTTTTGGCCAGATAGGGCTGCGCCCCGGCGAAACAGAAAATCCCTGATTCACGATTTTGGCATACTTCGTTTTCGATAAGCGAAGGTCGGCAATTCGGGCCATAAATCACGATTCCCGAGAGGAGACCTTCGGTGGCCCGGCATTGGGTAATTGTGCAGGTGGAATCAAAAATATTGATCGCGGAATGCTGGTCGCTGCCGACGTAACGGAACGTCATGCCGGAAATACGTCCACCGGGAATCTGTTGCAAATATAAGGGCCCGCTTCGGCGGCTGAAGATTTGGACGTGGTCCCGTCCGGCTCCAATTAAGTGAATGGGGTGCCGTGTGCCGAATAAACGGTCTTCATAGATCCCCGGGCGAACAAAAATTTGATCATCCGGTCCCGCATCCTTAAGGGCCGCGCTCGGTCGGGGATAGCAGGTAGAGTCGGCGTGATCCACCATAAGGGTCTTGCCGCCCTGGGGATTCGGAGGCGGTTCGTTGAGCACGGGAG
>JAPPLK010000072.1:0-40785 GCA_028819435.1 Nitrospira sp. | reverse complement strand
ACCATAAGGGTCTTGCCGCCCTGGGGATTCGGAGGCGGTTCGTTGAGCACGGGAGAGTTCCCCGACGAATCCGAACGTGAAGGGGAGTTTTCAAGCATAACGGTGAACTCTATACCACAGCCCGCTTGTCGGGTTCAGCCTTTTTGTCGAATTACGCTTCGCTAATCCGACCTACGGTGGCGCGCTCTTTCTTATGTAGGTCGGGTTAGCCGCAGGCGTAACCCGACAGTCGGCTTTCGACAATTTTGTCTTGACTGTTAACGGGAACTGATGTAAGAATCGCTCATCGTCGAGACATCGGTGTCTCGGCATTTATCATTTGTATTCAAAGGACGACGAAGTCCTCAACCACGTACAGCGGGGTTGGGGACTTTTTTTTGGTTTCAGGTAAGCAAAATTCGAGGCTTTTTCATTCAGTAACAGGGAAGGCGCGGAGAATGAACCGCATTTTTCAGTTACCGATACCGAATTTGCAAAAGGAGAACCGACAATGACCAAACCGATGATGACATGTATGGGTTTGTTTTTATTTAGTATGGCGGTCGTTGGGTGGCTACCTTTGCCACTATTGAGTCCCGTCGCGCTGGCTGACGATGACTCGTTGGCGGAGAAGCTCGATCTTTCGCTCTATGGATACGTGGAAACGTCGTATACGCAAAATTTCAACAATCCTACCAGCGGCGTAAACAACAACCGGAGTTTTGACGGCGATGCAAATTCCTTTCGGCCTAACATGGCGCAACTCGTTCTGGAAAAAGTCGCGAGTCCGGGAGGAGCCTTGACCGACAGGGCCGGATTCCGTTTGAAGCTGAATTTCGGGGAAGATGCCAAATTTACCGGGGGTACGGGTAACGACGATTTCGACTTTCAGGAAGCCTACGTCCAATACATGCCGGCGGATAATCTCACGTTTCAGGCAGGACGCATGAACACGTTGATCGGGTATGAAGTGATCGAAAGCCCGCTCAATCCCAACTTCTCGCGTTCATTCCTGTTTGGCATGGGCGAACCGTTCACGGTGACGGGATTCCGCGCCTCGGTTGATTTTTCGGAATCCGTCTCGTTTGCCATGAGCGCCATCAATTCATTTACCGGGCTACAAGTGGATGACAACAACAGCAAATCCATTGAAGCACTACTGTCTCTTACGCCCATGGACAATGTGGGATTTTCGCTGTTCGGCTTCTGGGGACCGGAAGGCGGTCGGGGACAAAAAGGTACGGACCGCATGCAGATCGGAGGCATCATCGACGTGCAGGCCACCGATCAACTGGAACTCGTGTTGGAGGGCTATTACGGAAATCAGGCGAATGCCAGAAGAACGGTAGATGATCCGCATGATGGACTGAAGCCGGGTGACAACGCCCGATGGAACGGGGTTGCGGGATACGTGATCTATGACTTCAACGACCAGTGGGGCATCCGGCTCAGAGGGGAAATCTTCGAAGACAAGGAGCGTTATTTCGCCTGCGCGGGAGAACCGGGTGTGGCGGGGAATGCCTTGATTTGTGGAGCCTATCCTGATGGGAATCTGGCTGTCACGTGCGGACAGACATTGTGGGAAACGACTTGGACGCTTCAATACAAGCCGGTTCCCAATATCATCACCAGAGCGGAATTCCGTTACGACAAATCCGATAAACTTGCGTTTCAGGACGGCAACGGTGTCGGCAACAATCAGTCAACCCTGGCTGCGGAAATGATCTTCCTCTTTTAGGGAAAATCTCAAACGCTGGGGACAAAAGAAAAAATGCCAACGGCGGGTTTTATCGGTCCGATTTTGTCGATTTGGATCGGTTTCGGTGCTGGCGTGGTGTGCTATTTAGCCGTGGTATGGAAAGCCAAATTCGGCTATCATGATGCATTGGACTGGATCTGAGTGAACAGAGCGAACGCGCATGGACTTGGGTTTCAGATCAATTATGAAATTGCACCACGTCAGGCGCGAGCGACACGGGTCGTTCGCGCGTTTCCGCCGACACTTTCAATCTTGAAAGGGGAAAGCCCATGAAACTTGTGAAAGCCATAATCAAGCCCTTTAAGCTCGATGAAGTGAAAGATGCCCTCACTGAAATAGGCATTCAAGGCATGACAGTCACGGAAGTCAAAGGGTTCGGTCGCCAAAAAGGTCATAAAGAAACCTATCGTGGTACGGAGTACCAGATCGACTTCGTGCCGAAAGTCAAGCTCGAACTCGCGATTGCCGATGACTTGGAAGAAAAGGTCATCGAAACTTTAGGAAAAGCCGCAAAAACGGGCAGCATCGGCGACGGCAAGATTTTCATTTCAGATTTGAACAGCGTGATTCGCATTCGTACCGGAGAGACGGGTGGCGGCGCATTATAGCCGGTTTTCCAGGAACCTTTTGAACGCTCTCACCGTAAGGTGGAGGCAGTTGTCGAAATATCCGGGAGTGACTTGCAGGGGTGAATCCCCCGGGCAACGGATTGCTTGTGACGGTTTGCATGTCCGGCCGCGCTGGTTCATATAACTCTTAACCCGAGGTGGAATCGTGAAGCACTCGACTTTCTCATTTATGTGGCTATTGGTTGCAATTCTGAGCGTATTGTGCGGGGCGGCGACCGGATGGGCCCAGGACGGTACTCCGGGAGCCATCGACACCGGCGATACGGCGTGGATTCTGGTGTCGTCCGCATTCGTGTTATGCATGACCTTGCCCGGGCTGGCGCTCTTTTATGGCGGCCTCGTCAGGAGCAAAAACGTGCTCGGGACGTTGGCGCATACCGCCGTCATCCTGTGTCTGATCAGCATTGTGTGGGTATTGCTCGGCTATTCATTGGCATTTGGGACCGACATCGGCGGAGTAATCGGCAGCCTGGAATTTCTCGGCTTGATGGGAGTGGGCCAGGATGCGTTTCCCGGTACGGGCATCCCTCATTTGGTTTTCATGGTGTTCCAACTCATGTTCGCGGCCATCACCGTGGCGCTGATCACCGGCAGCTTTGCCGAGCGAATGAAATTCACGGCGTTGCTGCTGTTTGCCGTACTCTGGTCAGTCCTGATTTATTCGCCCCTTGCCCATTGGGTGTGGGGAGGCGGGTGGCTTGGAGAGATGGGCGCATTGGACTTTGCCGGAGGAGCCGTGGTGCACATCAGCTCTGGTTTTGCCGCGCTTGTCTGCGCCTTGGTGTTGGGGCAACGGAAAGGCTACGGGGTTGAATCCATGTTGCCGCACAATCTGCCGATGACGGTCCTGGGAACGGGCCTGCTCTGGTTCGGGTGGTTCGGGTTCAATGCAGGCAGCGCCTTGGGTGCCAACGGGGGCGCGGCGACGGCTTTTGTGGCCACCCATATTGCGGCATGCGCCGGTGGGGTCAGTTGGATGGCCGCAGAATGGATGAGGACCGGCAAACCCACCATGCTTGGAGTAGCCAGCGGAATCATCGCGGGCTTGGCGACCATCACACCCGGCGCTGGATTCCTTTCGCCCTTGTCAGCCTTGCTGATCGGACTCGTAGCCGGAGTCCTTTGTTACGCCGCGGTTGTCCTGAAGGTGAGACTTGGGTACGATGACTCGCTTGACGTGGTGGCCATTCACGGAGTGGGAGGATTTACCGGAATCCTGGCAACCGGGTTGTTCGCCTCGGTTGGAGCACAGGGATTGTTTTTTGGAAACCCTGGCCAATTCGTGATTCAAGTGGTATTGGCCGTTTCCACGTTGGTGTTTGTGTTGATTGGAACCTTTGTGATTTTGAAAGTCGTCGACGCCCTGGTCGGCCTTCGAATTTCGTCCGAAGACGAAGAGACCGGGCTCGATTTGAGCCAGCATAGTGAGCGCGCCTATTCCTGAAAAAGTATTCATATCGGTGTTGTACAACAAAGGAACCTATTGTGTGAAGAAGGAGGTACAGAATGACTCCCCGTGAAGTCTTGGATTTTGCCAAAAAGAACAAAGTGGAAATGGTCGATCTCAAGTTTGTGGACCTGGTCGGGACGTGGCAGCATTTTTCCATCCCGACCTCCGAACTGAACCTTGATTTGTTTAAGGATGGAGCAGGCTTTGACGGATCATCCATCCGCGGGTGGAAAGCGATTCAGAACAGTGACATGCTGGTATTCCCCGATCCGAATTCCGCCCGGATGGATCCGTTTACCGAACTGCCCACTCTCAGTATGGTGTGTAACGTGCAAGATCCAATCACGCGCGCCGTCTACGAGCGGGACCCGCGAGGCGTGGCTCAACGGGCGGAGCAATACCTGAAGAGCACCAGAATCGGCGACGTCTCCTATTGGGGGCCTGAAGCCGAGTTCTTTGTGTTTGACCACGCGAGTTATGACCAAACCAGCAACTCCGGTTATTATTTTATCGACTCCGAAGAGGGCATTTGGAATTCAGGCGATGATGGGCACAACCTGGGATCGCGGCCAAGGCATAAGGAAGGCTATTTCCCCGTTCCCCCGACGGATACGCAACAGGACATTCGTACCGAAATGGTCCGGGAAATGGAAAAGGCCGGGATTCACGTTGAAAAACACCATCACGAAGTGGCCACGGGAGGACAAGCCGAAATCGATCTTCGCTTCGACAGTTTACTGAACATGGCAGATAAAATGATGATGTACAAATACATCGTCAAAAACGTGGCCAGGCGGCACGGTAAAACCGCGACGTTCATGCCGAAACCGTTGTTCCAGGATAACGGGACGGGCATGCACACGCATCAAAGTATCTGGAAGGGCGGAACCCCAACTTTCGCCGGCAAAGAATACGCTGGCGTGTCCAAAGCGTGCCTGCATTACATCGGCGGCGTGCTGAAACATGCTCCGGCCCTGGCGGCGTTCACGAATCCAACGACCAATTCCTATAAACGATTGACGCCCGGATTCGAGGCTCCCGTGTTGTTGGCTTATTCCAGCCGGAACAGGTCGGCAGGCATTCGAATCCCAATGTATTCGACCAACCCGAAAGCCAAGCGGATCGAAGTGCGTTTCCCTGATCCCTCGGCCAACTTTTATCTTGCATTCAGTGCGATGTTGATGGCGGGCCTCGACGGCATTCAAAACAAGATCGACCCGGGCGAAGCCATGGATAAAAATCTCTACGATTTGGCGCCGGAGGAAGCTTCGAATATCCCAACCGTGCCAGCGAGCCTGGATGAAGCCCTCGACAACCTGGAAAACGACTACCAGTTCCTGTTAAAAGGTGGAGTCTTCAGCGAAGACCTGGTGGAAGCTTGGCTCAGCTATAAACGGGAAAACGAAGCCGATGCGGTTCGCATTCGCCCTCATCCCCATGAATTCTTCATGTACTACGACATTTAACGCGATGGGGCTTCGAGTCCTATTTGGACATCACGGCGTCTTTCCGGTTCAATCGGAAAGACGCCGTTTTCTTTTGCCGGATGGCGTTCGACAAAACAGTTTAACGAATATGGCATGTGTCCGGTTCATGCGTTGTTGTAACTCGTTTTCAAACGTTTGCGCCCCTTCTTTCCAGACATCGGTGAGATACCCTAATCTTCTTGCCAGGTAGATCATGTCGTCGGAACCGGACTCCGGCAACACCAGGTCCTTGGTATTTCCGCGAACGATGCGCAAGCCATCAATCACCTTTCTCAGGAACAGATAATCTTCCATCAGCATTGTCGCGTCGTGACGTGAAAGCATGCTTGTCGCTTGAAGGGCCTCAAGGGCGTCCAGGGTATTGGGAGTATGCAGTGAGGTATCCCGGTAGCCATGCTGTACCTGAAGGTACTGAGCGGCATATTCAACGTCGATGAGCCCGCCCGGACTGTATTTCACGTGGATGTCGCCCTTGGAGACCAATTCCCGCATCTGTCTGCGGCGCAAATGCAGCGCAGCTTCCAAAGGCCAGGGGGCCTGGCTGTAGACAAACTCGTCACGGTAGCGTTCAATGCGACGGCCCAGCGCGGCGTGTCCCGCGACGTGTCGCAACTTGATCAAGGCCTGCCGCTCAAACGGCGCAGCAGCGCCTCCCGTCCGATAGTAGGACTTGATGTCTTCAAATGAATTCGCCAGCAAGCCTTTTTCTCCGTAAGGGCGAAGCCGGATGTCGATCTGAAAAATTCCCTCCTGTTTCGCCTCGATCCAATGGAGAAATTCCCGGACCAGCCGTTCGTAGTATTCCCCGATGCCGGGGTTGGGACGACCCGAGGCATTCGTCCCATAGACAAAGATCAATTCAATATCGGAGGCGTAGCCCAACTCACGACCGCCCAACTTGCCTAACCCGCAAATACTGAACGGCGGAGGATTTTTGTTCAGCGCGGATGGCGGTGGATGTTTTCGGTTGACCACCGCCTGTGCCTCAACGAGAGCTTGTGCTAAGATCACTTCAGCCAGGATCGTGAGCGATTCGGAGAACGAGGGGAGGGACGTTTCGTTGAGAATATGGTGCATGTCGATACGAAACAATTCCTGATCTTTAAATCGGTTCAAGATCGTTTTTCTGTTTTCCGGATTTCGATTCTTTCCAAGTGTGGTCTTCAACGCCTTAGCGAGAGCGGTTTTTGATGATCGGACCTGAGGTTGATGGAACGTTTCGACAATGGGCAGAAGGTTGACGTGTTGCCGGCGAAGGAAATCTTCCCATAAAAAATCGCTTGTGCCGAACACCCGGGCGAGGTTGGCCAACGAATCTCTTTTGGTGAGCAAGCTGATCTGTTTTTTGCTGAGACGCTGTTCCAGTAACTGGTCCAGGAAATGACTGAAATGATTCAACGCCTTGCCGGGATCCGGGGCCCACGTGAGGGAATGGGTAAATTCCTTGATGAGGGCGGCGGCAACGGTCAGTTCCTGTTGTTCTTGTGCCGAGACAATCTTCTTGCCGTGTCGATCCCTGACAAAAAATCGGTTGCGGACCCTGGTGCCGTCTCCATCAATCACGGCTTTTGAAAAATACAGTCCTCTCATGGCCAACGCGTTCGTAAAGGCGTATAAGAAAGCCGGGGAATCCGTGCCCCTGATATCGACGATGGTATCTCGCATGGAACGCACGTTGTTGAAAAATATTTCCACCGGATGCACGAGGGCGGAAGCCGCCGTTTTTCTTTGGCCAAGCATTTCCACTAATTTGCGATTGACGTAATTGCGGACCTCCTGGAGCTTCTGGGATTCGAGCAAACACACCATGTGGGACAAGTCCTGGCTCAATTCCTGCTCAATGGCCGTATCGAACGTCGTCCCCGGGAGAAGGTGAACCTGAAAGACGTCCACAACTTTTCTTTTGAAGAGGCCCGGTCGTTGGCGTGGGCGCAGGATCGGCCATTTGAGCGCTTGCATGTGACGTAAAGTTTTCGACGAAGAAACCGGGTCGTCATGATACGTGAAAACAAGCGCTTCACGTATGTTGAAACCATAGGCGGACAACAAGCCGCAAATCGTGGCAAATTCCGCAAAATAGTCGTAGGCGACGATCGTGAGCCGGTATTGATTCGCATCGTTTGCTGGTTGAACAAGGAGCGTGCAGGGATCTTCCAAGGTCAGGATGTTGGCCATGGTCACGTGTTCCGCCACGGTCTGGGTTGAAAATTCCAAGAAATAATCCGGGTCCATGCGATCCAGGAAGTCCTTGATCACTGCAGGGTCGATTCGTGGAGAGAGTTTTTCCAGTTCCGTCTTGTCGAATGGCTTTTTCATGACAATAAAGGAACCTCTGATTTACTGCACTATCGGGCGCATGGCTGCGTTGTGTCCTCGCTCAACCCTCACCTATCTCTATGATAAGCTTCGGGTTTCGCTCCGGGACGCCTTGCCCTGCATCCCGCTATCACAATAACTCAGAGGTTCCTAAAGTATACCTTAACGTGTGACGATTGTGAGAAGGATTAACCCTCAAACGTTTCTCGTGATTGATTATGCTCAAGCCGCGTTTTAAGTCTGGCCCTCGTCCTTTGCTGCTTTCTCCGAATTTAGCCTATTCGGAAGTCGAACGGCTGTTGGCGCCATATGGGTTCCGGAATTGGAAAGAAGCCGATGCCAATCTTCAACTTATGGCTGGCGAACCTGGAAGCAGAAAACGGCTCGCAGCCATTCTTGCTGATCTCTTGCGCGCCGTTTCAGTGACGGCCGATCCGGATCAAGCCTTACGAGAATGGGAGCGCTATCTTGATGCCGGCAATGCCAGAACCCAAGTATTTGGTTTTTTGGCGCAGGTACCGCACGTCCTGCAGTTGTTGTGTATTTTGTTCGGAAACAGCCCTGCGATGGCGGAAACGCTCATTCGAGACCCTATGTTAATCTATTGGATCGAGCAAGAGCGCGTCTTGCAGGGCGCACCTGATTTCAAACGCCTGCAAACGGTCTTGGACGAAACCCTTGGTCTTGTGCACACTTACGAACACAAATTCGACGCACTTCGACGTTTCCATCGCCGGGAAATGCTGCGTATCGGCGCGCGAGACCTTTTTCGCGTTGCATCCGTCGCGGAGACGGTTCAATCCCTGTCGCTACTTGCGGAAATCGTGATCCACGCCGCGTACCGGCTCGTTCACGAAGAACTGTGCAAGGAATATGGGATTCCCCTTTATCGAGGCCCCGTGATGAGTAGGAGCGGCAAAGGATTTGTGGTGTTGGGAATGGGAAAACTCGGTGGAGGTGAGTTGAACTACAGTTCCGACGTCGATCTCATCTATTTATACTCGTCGGGCAACAGGCACATAAAAACCGCGAAAAAACCAATCAGTAATGAGATGTTTTTTCAAATTGTTGCCATGGAACTTACCCGAATCCTGTCGGCGTCCACTTCGGAAGGGCGATTGTTTCGAGTGGATTTGCGTTTGCGACCTGAAGGAGACGTTGGACCATTGGCTTGGGCAAGCCGTGACGCCGTGAAATATTATCAAACGCGAGGAAGGACTTGGGAACGGCTGGCATTGTTAAAGGCACGTCCCATAGCAGGACATCGGTATTTGGGGCAGACCTTTCTCAAGAAAATCCGGCCGTTTGTCATGGGGCAAGAAGAACAGGGGAGCAGAGATCTTGTCGAAACGGTTCACGCGCTAAGATCTCAGATTCACCGAAGAGTCGAGATGAAAAAAGAGCATGAACGTAACGTCAAACTCAGCCCTGGAGGAATTCGTGACATTGAATTCATAGTCCAAACGCTTCAATTGTTGCACGTGGCCAGGCACCCACAATTATTTGAGTCGAATACGATTACAGGGCTTCAGCAACTCCAAGCGCTTAACCTTTTACAAGATGCTGATGGAAAGTTTCTGGAGGAGGCCTATCTGTTTCTGCGTGACGTTGAGAATAAGATACAAATGGTCCATGAACTGCAAACCCATACATTGCCGCATCAACCTGCCGAATTGACCAAATGTGCCGTCCGCATGGGCTATGCGGATCAACCCCCATCTTCTGCGACCTCAAGCTTTCTCGCCCGCTATGAATCCGTCAGGACCCGGGTTCTCATGATCTACGAACGACTGATGGCATCGCCTATCTAATCGTCGAGAGTAAGGAACGACGATCGTTGATTCCTACTTGATTTTTTGGGGGACGTGATTATCTGATGATAGACGATCGTTGATCGAAAATATTTAGGAACCTCTGATTTATTGTGATAGCGGGATGCAGGGCAAGGCGTCCCGCAGCGAAACCCGAGGCTTATCAGAGAGATAGGTGAGGGTTGAGCGAGGACACAACGCAGCCCTGCGCCCGATAGTGCAGTAAAGCAGAGGTTCCTTTACAGGGGAGTCGGTAATCATGGATATGAACCGCATGACGCTCAAAGTACAGGAAGCGCTACAAGCCGCGTCTGCCCTTGCCATGCGCCGAAATCACCAGGGTATCGACGTTGAGCACGTGCTGGCGGCTTTACTGGCGCAAGTTAACGGGTCTGCCGATCCGATCCTGGAGCACAGCGGAGTGTCCGGTTCCGCCGTGAGAGCCAAGACCGAGCAACGACTTGCCAAAATCCCTCAAGTGCGTGGCACGGGAGCAGCGCCCGGTCAGCTACATTTGACTCAGCGCACGTCCATGTTGCTGGCTCGTGCCGAAGATGAAAAACAATCCTTGAAGGACGAATACGTCAGTGTCGAGCATCTCCTGCTGGCCCTGGCGGCTCAAGATGGCGCGTTAAAGGACCTGGGGGTGACGCGCGATGAACTGTTGGCCGGCCTGCAACAGGTTCGAGGTCATCAACGAGTGACCAGCCAGGACCCTGAAGGGACCTTTCAGGCACTGGAAAAATATGGCCGGGATTTGACCCGTTTGGCAACCCAGGGAAAGCTGGACCCGGTGATCGGGCGTGACGAGGAGGTCCGGCGGACAATTCAAATCTTATCGAGACGGACAAAAAACAATCCCGTGCTCATCGGTGAGCCCGGTGTCGGGAAAACGGCCATTGTCGAAGGGCTGGCTCAACGGATCATCAAGGGCGACGTTCCTGAAGGGTTGAAGCAAAAACGCGTGGTCGTCCTCGACATGGGAGCCTTGGTGGCCGGAGCCAAATTCCGGGGAGAGTTTGAGGAACGCCTGAAAGCTGTCTTAAAGGAAATTCAGTCGTCTCACGGAGACGTTCTCCTGTTTATCGACGAATTGCATACCGTGGTGGGCACGGGAGCGGCCGAAGGGGCCATGGATGCCGCCAACCTGTTGAAACCGATGCTGGCGCGAGGGGAACTCCACCTGATCGGAGCGACGACCCTGGATGAGTATCGCAAGCATATTGAAAAAGACGCGGCACTTGAACGCCGGTTCCAGCCCGTGCTCGTGGAACAACCGTCGGTCGCCAGTACGATTTCGATTTTGCGGGGACTCAAGGAACGATATGAGGTCCATCATGGGGTCCGCATTAAAGACGCGGCCCTGGTTGCGGCTGCACGGCTTTCCCATCGATATATCGGCGACCGGTTTCTCCCGGACAAGGCGATCGATCTCGTTGATGAGTCCGCCGCAAGACTGCGTACGGAAATCGACAGCATGCCCGCGGCATTGGATGAAGTTTCCCGAAAAGTGATGCAACTCGAAATCGAACGGGAAGCCCTCAAGAAGGAAGAGGATCCGGGTAGCCAGGCACGACTTGAAACGTTGGAAGATGAACTCGAGGACAAGCGCCGGGAACTTACCGAATTGAAGTCCCAGTGGGAAGCGGAGAAATCTGCAGTCGGACGCTTGCAACAAATCCGACAACACATTGAAGATTTGAAGCACCAGGTTGAAAAGGCTGAACGTGAATATGATCTCAATCGCGTTGCGGAACTCCGCTATGGAACGATGCCGAGGCTGGAGAGGGAACTCCAGGATGAAGAAGCGCACCTCGATCGACAGGAAGGGGAGTCTCGTCTATTGAAAGAAGAAGTGGACGAAGAAGACATCGCAGCAGTGGTCAGTCGTTGGACGGGCATTCCGGTAAGCCGTCTCCTCCAAGGGGAAATGGAAAAATTGTTGCAATTGGGAACGTTGCTCCATCAACGCGTGGTCGGCCAGGATGAAGGAGTTCGAGCCGTCGCCGACGCCGTCCTCAGGGCGAGATCCGGCATCAAGGACCCCAACCGGCCAATCGGTTCATTTTTGTTTCTCGGTCCGACCGGCGTTGGGAAAACTGAACTGGCTCGGGCCTTGGCCCACGTCCTCTTTGACGACGAAGCCAATCTCATACGGATAGATTTGTCGGAATACATGGAAAAACATGCCGTGGCGCGACTCATCGGGGCCCCACCCGGCTACGTCGGCTATGAAGAGGGGGGGCAATTGACCGAGGCCGTCAGGCGTCGTCCTTTCTGCGTGATTCTCCTGGATGAAATTGAGAAAGCTCACCATGACGTATTCAACATTCTCTTGCAGGTCCTCGACGACGGCCGGTTGACCGATTCCCAAGGACGAACCGCTGATTTTAAGAATACGGTCTTGATTATGACGTCGAATATCGGCAGTCAGGAAATTCTGGAGGCGCAGGAACGTGAACAAAACTATGAAGAATTGCAGGCCCTTGTTTTGAACGTGCTCAAACGGCATTTTCGTCCGGAATTCTTGAATCGTATCGATGAAACCGTTGTCTTTCATCCGCTGAGCACGGATGAGGTCGGTCGAATCGCGGACATTCAACTGGAGCGATTAAAAACAAGGCTGGAAGACCGAAGAATTCGGTTGGAGGTGACCGAAGAGGCGCTGTCTCATTTGGGGTCGCGAGGCTACAGTTCCATGTATGGTGCTCGACCGTTGAAACGCCTGATCCAGCACGACGTCGAAACACCCTTGTCGAAGCTGTTGGTCAAAGGAGAGATAAAAGACGGTGACGCGGTGACGATCGATTGTAAAGATGGAGAGGTCGTGATCGTCCCCGCCATTCAGGAATAGACTTGCTTGCACCTCTAATTCGTCAGCGAGGCATGCTCACGCAAGAATGCGCACTCATTTGGTTGCTGTCATAATGGCTTCGCGAAGACCGGCCGAGTGCTTATTTTTGACGGATTTGGTGACAAGAATATCAACGGGCCGAACCTTTTTCCCATAATAAGCTTGATTGGAATCATCGTCCGCATAGATGATCGATCCTTCCAATGAGATCCCCGCATAGGCCCCTTTTGAACGAGAAAATGAAAGAAAGTCGGCGTTTAAATTGGCTGAGGTAGCGCCCTCGACTCCGCCTCCATAGGGTCCGGCTGCCACGGAGACATCACCGCCCAGTTTAAAGGATGAAGAATAGAGCTTTTCGACTGCGCCTTGGGTCATGGCCAAGATAATGACTTCCGAAGCTTCCCCACCGAATTGAAATCCAAAGCTGAGTCCTCCCAAGACGTAAAAGGCCGGTTCGCCCCACTCTCCCGTCTTGTCATCATTGACGACCAAAACTCCACTGCCTCCATCCGCACCAAAGAAGAAGGCAGCCTTTAATTGTTGGGGGATAATCAAAAGGGCTTTGGCTTCCTTGACGTGATCCTGAAACCAAGTGAGATCCGGATCCTCCATAAAGCTTGCAATGGTATGCTTGGCTTTTTCAACAAGTTGTTGCTGATCCATACTATCAGCCCAAACGGGAGTCCAACACAAGCAAGTGAAAAGAAGGGCCGTTATCCAGAAGAACAACGGGGTGTTGAGTCGTTGTTTGTCGGCTTGGCTTTTTTGTGTCATGGATTATCCCCTCCGTGAAACCACGATGAAATGAGCTCTATTGCCTCCCGTCCTCTATTTCATTGTCTCTCATTTAGAAAAAAAAGCAAGAAAGATCTCTTTTTTCGGCTCCTCGTGCTTTAGCAGCGGTCAATCGAAAAACAAGGATAACTTAAAGAGTCAGCCTCACACGTATTCAAGCTCACTCACCCATCACTTGGACGATGATCTCTCGAGAGCGTGCCCTTGTATCAAAATCGAGAATAACAATTTCTTGCCAGGTCCCCAAGAGTAATTGGTTGTCGGCAAATGGAACGGTCAATGATTGGCCCTGGATTTGGCCTCGCAAGTGACTGTGTCCGTTGTTCTCCCCGGGGTTCCTCACGTTATGCTGCCAGGTTGAGGTTGCCGGAACCAGATTATCCCAGACGGTTTTGGTGTCAGCGCGTAAACCCGGTTCATCTTCGACGATAAGAACCGACGCCGTCGTATGTTTCACGAAGATCGTGACGATACCGGCTTGCATCGGCGTGGAGGCAAGGAAGTGCCGAATGCGGTCGGAGATATTCTCGACGTGCGAATGGCCTTGCATCGCGATCGAGAAGTGATGAGTAAGAACGGGCATCGGATTCTCTCTTTTGTCTATTGAAGGGAGCGAAGGAATTGTTGTTCTGATCGTGATAGTATCCTCCCTCGGGCTGCCTTGAGAATGGAATCAAAACTTCCGGAAGCCGTCAATTGTCGAACCGCTTTGACGACTCTTGTCCGCAAACGTCCTTGTCGTTTTAATGCGTCGAGGTAGCAAAAGGCCTCGTGAAAACTTTCTTGTGATCGCACGTAGTAGTCTGCTCCGCGTCGACGATTGCTGAAGGCTTCCAACTGTTCACAAGCGACTAAGATCTCTCCAAGTTCCCTGACCCAGTCAGGAGACCGTTCCAGTTTTTCAGGATAATAATAATATAACGTCACCTTCTCCATCCATGGCAACCAACGAATGTCCAGGCTTTTCAAGAAGGGGGTGATTCTTCTGAGTTGCCGACGATGGCGACGAGCGAATCCCAATCGCATTTCAACGTGTTCATATGCCCACTGGGTGAGCGGAAATCCTTGTTCGGCCAATGCATCTCGATACGTTTTTACAAATGCTTCGGTTTCCTTGCCATAACTCGAACCGGGGTGCAACAACCGCCATTCTGCAGGTCTCGTGGGAATATTCCGGCTACGCGCCCATGACCATATTTTGCCAAAAAGCCGACGCTCAAGTCCGGCCCTTCCCAAATCATGCAATAAACAGGCAATCTGAAACTGTCGGACACGTGGGCGTTCATACGAAAGATGCTGGGCCACGACCGCGCACATTTTCGCCGTCCGAAAGGCATGGGCCTTGTCGTATCCCCTGATTATGACATCCGGTTTATGCGGATGAGGATAGTCATAACATTTGAGCAGCGCGCCGGCTACTGAACGCGACACGAGAAGATGCGTGTATGAATATGGCAAAGAGAATGCTGTGCGGGAAACCGATTTCATGGTCAGGAAACTGTCGATAGAATAACGAGTGGACTTTCGTTAGAATGGGGGAGGACCATAACGGTGAATTCCTCAGACTGTCAAGAAAATGCTAAGACAACCGTTTATACGACAAACGGCCCATAGCGGACCACCAGTTGGTCTAACTCCTAAGAGTTTCTCCCATCAAGACCAGGAATGAACGCATGTCTTCCAAGCGCAAGAGTCTGATTCCGATCCTCCTCCTGATCATGATCGTTTGCGTTGTGGGCGTCGTCTATCTTGCGACGTTCCACACGGAGGACGTGCAAGTTATCGTTCGAGATCTTGTCGCAAGATCATTTGGAGATCACGTCGTCATCGAACGCATACGGGTAGGGGTTTTCCCCTATCCTCACCTGGAACTGAGAGATGTCAGCATTCAAGACCCGGAGCAAGGCACTCCGCTTTTTCAGGCCACGTACATTCAACTGGATTTGAATTTCTTGTCCTTCGTGCAGGATATACCCCTGCCGCATGCCCTGATCATCGAACATTCCGTTTTTAATCTCAGGCGAGACGAAAACGGGCAATGGAATTATCTAAACGTTCTTCAAAGGGAATCATCCGATCAGGCACAGGTAGGAGCGTGGCTCTTGGGGCGTTCATTGAAATTGACCAACGGTACAGTTCACCTGGAGGATCGCTATCGCCGTGAATCCGCGTTTATTGTTTACGCGGAAGACGTAGAACTGCAAGTAGAGCAACTCGTGTGGGATGGTCCTACGGAAATATTTTTGTCCGCGCGATTTTCCGAAGGGGACACGGGGTCCGTGCTCTCTGCTTATGGGACGCTCCAGGATATCGGCGGTTTTTTCAAGGAAGGAAACGCTCCAGGCCGTGACGCGTCGCCTCAATTCGACATCCATACTCGTATGGACCTTGATCGCGAAACGCTTGTGCAATTGGCCAATTTTTTCGACGTACATGAAGTCCCGATTGGGTTGCAAGGTCGAACCAAGGTCCAAGGACACCTCCATTTTGCTCCTGGCATTGAAGGGTATGACCTGTCCGTATCCGATCTTGTGGTTTTAACCGACAGCATTGATCTGAATTCAGAAATCAGCGTGAAAGGTTTATGGCGGCCTGAACCGCCAACCTATTCGGGGCAATGGTCCAGCGCACCTGTAGCCATTCAACATTTGCCCCAATTACTACCCGAAGGACTTATTCCGTCGGAATTGTCTGATGCCATTCACCTTCAGTCCGTCAGTGGAAAAATCCAAGCGGTTTCAGCAACGTTTACCGGCTCCTCCCGCAAAGAAGCGGGCTATACGCTGACGGGAAAGTTTCAGCTTTCGGAAGGAAGATTGGATTTAGGGCCTAAGCTGGGAACCGTCAAAGAGATGACCTGCACCATCAACGTCGGGGCTGATGAGATTCGATTCTTCGATTTTCATGGCCAATATGAGGATCTGCCCGTCACTCAAGGCGAAGGGATGATTGTTTTTACCGAACAAGGACCTTGGTTGACAACAGAATTCGAGGGTCAGGTTTCCGCCTCAAAAATTATTGGCCTTATACAAACCATTGCCGGGTGGAGCTTAGCACAACGACCAGAAGAAGCTTTGCAAGGCAAGGCCGGGAGTGGATTGTTAATACTGCGCTTTGCCGGACCACTCAGGGACCCTCAAGCCATCGCCTTCCAAAGCGCCGAATATCATCCTGAACGGATTGCCATGCAATTGCCGGGACTACGCATGCCCCTTACCCGAGTGGAGGGCCTTTTTGCCATTTCAGAAAATCATGTTCGTTTCGAAAACGTTACAGGGCTCTATGGAGATAGTGATTTTCACGTCCAAGGGACGATTAACCTTGAAGGTGAATCTTATACTGATGACTTGAGAATTCAAGGGCATTTCAGTGACAGCGACCTGCGGACTCTCTTGTCTGGTCAGGCACTTCCGACGCAAGAAACAATTTCAGGCAGGTCGCAGTATCTTCTCACGGTTACAGGACAACTGCGAAGCCCCTCGGTGAAAGGGAGAATTTCCATGCAAGGATTAGAAATCCACTTGCCGGGTATTCTCTATAAACCCTCGAGCCTGTCCGGCAATCTGGATTTTTACGTTCGAGTCGGCAAAAAGCATCAATTCACGTTTGAAAGCATGGTCCTGAGTTTACCGTCGGTTCGCTTCGCCGGAAAAGGAAAATTTCATTACGGCCAAACCTTGACGTTCAATGCCTCACTGAAGGCCGAACCGATACGCTTCGAGTCGTTACCGCCGGACCTTGAATTATTTGAGAAAACTATTTCCTCCGGGACCATGGAAGGGATGGTACATCTTCGGGGAACGGGAGGTGATTGGAGGTCATGGAGCAAATCGGGGCAAGTGACCTTAACGAATGGAGTCGTCAACGTCGAAGGAGTCAGGTCGCCGATTTCCCGGGTGGCGTTTCAAGTGAAACTGGCCGGCCATGCCGCCGAACTAAAGAGACTTCAGTGGAATCTTGAGAAGAGTCAAACTCAAGCCAAGGGATTCATCCTCAAGTGGGACAGTAGGCCGAACATGAAACTGTCGCTGACTGCGAGTCGATTCGATCTCGATTTGTTGCTGCCGAGAGACAAACAACGTTCTCCCCTTCGGGAATTTTTGGAAATGATTGCCAACACGGCTAAAGTCTCCGCAAGATTGCAGTTCAATCGTGCCTCGTACCACAACCTGAAGGTGCGGAATTTGTCCTGTCAACTGAACATCAATGAGGGCGTCATCCGCATAGACCGCATTCGTGGGAAAGCTGACAACGGGACGATTCAAGGGCGTGTATCAGTCAACCTGCCCGTACAACAGCCAGCCGCGGTGAAGACGTGGTTTTCGATCAATTCGATTCCATTGTTAACCCTGGAAAAAACACTTCTTGATAAACAAACACTCGACAAACGATTGATGACGGGATTGATGACCATGGAGGGTACACTACAAGGACATGGTAGAAATCCCCTAGGCGTGCTTCCGACCCTCAAAGGCACGTTGAAACTCACCATCAAAGACGGCCGGATCAAACGAGGGGTCGTGATTCCTAAAATTCTAGCCGTCATGAACCTGCCGAATATGCTACAGGGGAAAATGGACCTTGAAAAAGACGGCTATCCTTTTGATCGGCAAAGTGGAACTTTTGCCATTGTCGATGGCCGGGTTGTTTCAACGGACATGGTGATGGATGGACCCGTTGTGAAAATGACGGCTGCCGGACAATACGACTTGGTAAACGATAAATTGGACGTGGTGACCGCGGTCAGCCCCCTGGGCTCGTATTTTAAACTTCTTAAAGAAATTCCGTTGGTGCATCTCTTGCTTGACGATGAAGAGCAGGGAATCGACTTGGCCATGTTTTCGGTCAAAGGCCCGTTTCGGAATCCGGCAATTGAGCCGCTGGCCGTGGAATCCGTGGCGGTTGGATTAAAAGGATTTGGCAGATTGGCATTGTCGATTCTGAAAAATACAATCACGTTGCCACAGAAAATATTGTTTCCTGAGGACAATAATGAAGCCGGTGCCTCATCACCCGAGCCCCAAAAACAAGAATACGAAGATGCGTCCATGGAACCTTACTGACCCTTTGAATACCCGGCACTTTGAGGAAGGGCTTAAAGGTTTTTGACATGATTCCCACGGTGGAATGGAAAGAAGGGCGCGTGTGGCTCCTTGACCAGAGCCGGTTGCCTGGCCATACCGAACGGCTTGAGTGTAAAGACGTGGCTGCCGTGGCATCCGCCATTCAAGAGTTGAAGGTGCGGGGTGCACCGGCTATTGGCGTGACCGCGGCCATGGGGGTCGCGTTGGGAGCGCAATCAGTTTTTGAAACCGATGTCCCGGTATTTGAACGGAAGGTTGCGGCTATTTGTGATCAATTAGCCGCAACTCGCCCCACGGCCGTAAATCTTTTTTGGGCTTTGACGCGGATGAAGGCCGTTGTACGGGAAAATCGTGCTTGCACGGTACCCGAGATCCAGTCCCGTCTCGTGCAGGAAGCCTTGGCAATCCAACAAGAAGACATTGCCACGTGTAAGGCCATGGGCCAACAAGGAGCCGGTCTCATCAAGGATGGCCAGAACGTCTTAACACACTGTAACGCCGGGGCGTTGGCAACCGCCGGATATGGCACGGCCTTGGGAGTGATCAGGGCGGCGTCGGAGCAGGGGAAACAGGTGCACGTCTTTGCGAATGAGACTCGGCCCGTTCTTCAGGGCGCCAGATTGACGGCGTGGGAATTGATGGAAGACGGCATTCCCGTAACGCTGATCACGGATAGCATGGCAGCCGTTGTCATGCGGCAGGGCAAAATCGACTTGTGCGTGGTCGGTGCCGATCGGATCGCAGCCAACGGAGACGTAGCGAATAAAATCGGGACCTATGGCGTCGCGGTTCTTGCCAAGGCCCATAACATTCCCTTTTACGTAGCAGCGCCTTCTTCGACCATCGATGTGTCAACGCCATCCGGTTCCGCCATTCCTATTGAAGAACGTCCCGGTCATGAAGTGACCACCATCAATGGAGAGGCATGCATTGCCCCAAAAAATGTAGACGTCTTTAACCCGGCCTTTGACGTAACACCTGCGAAATACGTCACCGGAATCATTACGGAGCGAGGGATCGTGTCCCCGGATCGGATTGCAGACACGTTTAAGGGCTAGGCGAACTGCCTGAGGCCAGGATGAAACATGAACGATGAAATTTCCCGTCAACCGCGGTCCGGTTGCCTGATTTATGATTCTCATTGTCGTCTTTGCGTGGCAGTGAAGCGAAAATTGGAGCAACGTTCCACATGCGTTCAGTATCTCCCCTATGACAGTCAGGATGCCATCGAATATCTGGGAAGCCGTCACCAGTCTGGCTCCCGGCCTCCCATGGCCTATTGGATCGATGAAAAGGGGACCGTTGTCGGTGGGCTGGAAGCGTTTTTTCCGTTCCTGCACGGCCTGACGAGCGGAAAACTCCTCCTGTTTTTCTGGAGGTTCCGCTTGTGCCGTCAGGCCATGACTGCCGGCTATGAACTTGTAGCGAGATATCGCTATCGGTGGTTTGGTGCGAGTGAAGAACCCTAGACAGGGATTTTGTCAAATCCGGTCTCAGGAGGCTTCCTCATGAAGACGAAACTTGAGGGCCTCTCCTTGAACTTCGACCTTTTCCAGAAATTCCTCGAAACCTTCAGTGAGTACTTCCGCGATCAGTTTTTCCATATCCTCTTCGGAGAAGAATACTTCATGATCCGTTCCACCGACGCCGACTGCGATTCGAACGGTACTTTCGTCGGCCGCATTATGGACGGTGAAAGCCATGATCGTGTCGACTTCGAGGTGGGTAGCCAACGCTTTATCGGTCGCCTCGACCTTGAATTTTTGGATCATCGGCTCAATTCTTACATTAGCGGATCCAGCGCCATTAGCCGGTGCGGTGGAAAGTCCCGCCTGGTTCAGGAAATCGACAAAAGAATTTGTGACACGTTGACTCAGCGTGCCGTCCATCACGTCAAAATAGGTTTCGCTTCCTCCACCGCGGACTCGCATGCCCAAGTGCTCTGAGGGTTGCCGTTTATCATCGAAAGGAGCGACTGCGACCGTGAGGGGCGATCCTTTGGACTCAACTGCGGATTCGACGTGCTGGATACGTAATTTGGTGATTTGTCCGGGGCCTTGACATCCGAAAACGAACAGAACGGCCAAAAGAAATGCAGTGAGACACCATGGTTTCATGAGACGACACTCCTTTTTTATATGATTCGATAAGTGGTGCAGCACATCTTATGAGCGCCTTCTACAAAAAAATCCCGGCACCCACTATTCCACGAGAGGCTTGTCCTTAACACTATGACAAGCCGACAAGAAAATACAAGGGTTATCTTGAGCAAGAAGGCACATTTGACTTTCATGCCGGCTCCTTGCCACTATGAAACCACTTTCTTTGAACCCCCTTTTTTTCTCATGTGGAATCGAAATTTTCTCTTCCGGGCCCATGAAGCCGTTCCGTTACCCGAAACGGAAAATGACGTGTTTCATGAAACAGATCCGGCGCTGGACAGTTCGGGATTGAACATGGACAAGTATATTTCGGTCTGGCTCCAAGGGGAGGGAGAAAACGAGCACCCCTTGGCTTATACCAACGTTTACGTACGGACTGCCACGCTCGACCCCGTCAAAAAGGTCGGATTCTTACAGCCCTTGCAAGGCCGTTCCCACCAGATCAAGCAAATGCTCTCGCCTGAGCAGAAGGCATTCCTGAAAGATTGGCTGAAAAACACGAATCCCACCGCATGGGAAGAAGCCGACGAGCATTTCCAAAAGATATTTGAATAGGTGGCTTGCCCGGGAAATCCAATCCTGAGTCCTTCGATTCGCTCCTTTCCCTTGTATGGACATACACGTTGATGTGGTTGTTGTCGGTGCCGGAGGCGGAGGAGCAATCCTGGGTCTTCTGCTTGCCAGGAAAGGGGTTAGGACCCTCGTTCTTGAACAGGCCTCAGGGCCTCCCCACGGGATACGCGGAGAAATCCTCCAACCAAACGGGCAGAAAATTTTGGATGGTATGGGCTTGTTGGATCAATTGCCGCAACACGCGGTGCAGCCCGTCCGGCATTTTCATTTCCGGCAAATTGGGGGGAGCCGGTTGTGTTCGATCGATTATGACGAATTGCCTCCTCCCTATAATCGCGCCCTCGTCACCTTACCACATGTTGCACACCGGACTGTGCTCGAAGCCTTGGAGAAGGCGAATCCCGGAGGATTGTGGTACAACGCGTCGTTTACCAATGTCTTGAAAAGAGACGAAACCATCATAGGGGTGGAAGCAGACGTTCAAGGCAAGCCTGTACGCATCTCCGCCAAATTGGTCGTCGGAGCTGATGGGCCGGACTCCAAAGTTCGCAACGCACTGGACATTCCCACCAAGCTGTATCGCTATCCCGAAAGCTACCTTGTTGCTATCCTGGATTGCCCGGAGAAATTGGAGGAAGCGCAGTACTTTCTCGGGAAAAAAGAAATTCTGGGTTTGTTCCCGGCTGCAAAAGAAAAAATCTATCTCGTCTACCTGATCGACGCAACGGCAAAGGACGCGATACAGGCTGCCGGGGTTGAACCCCTTCAAAAACGCTGGTCGTCGATTTGTCCTGAACTCTCGGCCACGTTTCACGGGTTCACCGGCTGGCAACAAACTACAGTGATGCCAACGGGTCGTACCCGCGTGCAAACGTGGGTCGCCGATGGGGCCGTGCTGATCGGGGACGCGGCCCATGGGATGAATCCTCATGCGTCTCAAGGGCGCATGCAAGCTATGGTCGATGCCACGGTGTTGGCGGATCTTGTTCCTGCGTGTCTGGCAGAAGACAATTTTCAGGCATCGCGTTTGAAGACGTTCGAAAGACAGCGTCGTCCCATAGTCGAAATGCTGCAGCGGCTTGCCGATGAAGAAGCCTTTTTTTGGAATACGGGGAATCCGGTGCTCGCGTGGCTGCGCAACCGGGTTTTTTCCACCATCGACCGAAACCGGCGGCTCAAATATCAAGTCCTGACGGCAACCGCCGGGCTTCGTGAGACTCCGCCCTTTGGGATATGGGATCGCTTCCTCGCCTTGGGACTGCTGCCGGATCCCCGCGCGGACCAACGACCACCTCATGCGCTTTCATAAGATCAATTTTCACGACGCATTACGGATGAGGTCATAAGCATGTCCGCCAATCCGCCCTGGTCACAGTTGCAGGAAGATACGCACGACCCGCTACGCGGTTTTCTCCGTTCCATCAAAAAACAAAAGGACCTGAAGTTCGAAGCTATTCTCGTTTATGGCAGTGCGGCGCGCGGTGAGTTCCTGCCGGGATATTCCAACATCAACGTCCTGATCATCCTCGAATACGTCACGCAACCCGTGCTTCAACAGTGGATCGGCATCCACAAACAATGGGCCAGGGAAAAAATCGTTGCCCCCTTGTTCCTCACGCAGACGGATCTCCAACAATCATCGGACGTGTTCCCGTTGGAGTATCTGGACATCAAGGAATGCCACGTGCTTCTTGAAGGACGTGACCCGTTCCCTGAATTACACGTCAATCCCGCGCACCTGTTTGTCCAATGCCGGCAGGAAGTTCATGCCAACCTCTTGCGTGTCCGCCAAAATTACGTCGAAGGATGGGGCAGGATCGAAGCCATTCAAACCCTGTTACCCCTCTCGTTAACCTCGTTGCTCCCGTGTCTCCGCGGCCTGTACCGCCTGCTGGGCCGTCCGGCGACCTTGAAATCTCCGGACGTGCTGGATGAACTAAAAGTAACGCTAGACGTGGACCCGTCGGTGTTCCTGGAAGTCTGGCGCCTGAAACGCGGCCTCAGTACGCCGGGCAAGCATGAACTGCCCAAGCTGTTGGAACGATACCTCGCCGTGTTGGGTCAACTGGTGGACCAGGTTGATTCGATGAAGCAGGAGGAGCGGTTTCAATGAACAGAGTCCGGCGTTTCAATATGTGTGGGACCTGATGTTCCCACAACGAATCTATAGACATATGCGACAGCGACGAGTATTGTGAGTAATACGTTTGATAGTATTCGGGTGTTGATTGCTGAGGGCAATGTCCGAATTTCAGAGCATGGATATGACGAACTCGTCGCTGATGGATTACTTGCAAGGGAGCTTATCGAAGGTGCGGAAACTGCGGAAGTCATCGAAGACTATCCGAACTACCCAAAAGGACCATGCGTTTTGGTGCTCCACCAAACAAAGGATGGGCGCTTGGTCCACGCTGTGTGGGGATTGCCCTCTGGCCACACACATCAAGCAGTGCTGATCACGGCCTACGTACCAGATCCCGAAAAATGGGAATCCGGGTTCAAACGGAGACGCAAATGAGTAAGAGAAAACGGACGAAGCTTATTCACGAAGGAAATTATGTTGCAGAAGTTGAAGTAGAGTTATTACAAGAACCTGACGGATGGGCACCCTACCTTTCTCTTGAGGACGCACATCAGCTCGACGATGTACGGGAGGCTCTTCGTCGAGGAGACGTCAAAGCCGCTGCAAAATACTCGCGAGTATTCAGTCTCACGCCTGTTTCTGCGTAAGGCCACACAACCTGTCATTCAAGCGGATACCGCAAAGCGGTGCCGTTTTGCCACCCATTTATTTGCAAAATTGGATTACATGGCGCGGCCTCAGTACCCTGGGCAAACACGAACTGCCGAAGCTGTTGGAACGGTACCTTACGGGCTTAGGGCAACTCGTGGAACAGGTTGATGCGATGAAACTCGAGACGGGGTTTTAATGAGCACGACCCAACGTCACGTAATTAGGCAGATTTGCTTATAAAGCAATGGTGGGGGCAAGAGAGGAGAACAACTATGAGGTTTGGAATAGTTGGAACAGTATCATTCTTGATTCTTGCAATGCTGTTACCTGGATTAGCTGGCGGGGCCGTTCCTAGTGACTATGATGAGTGCATATTGGAATTGATCAAAGATGTTAATGGGGCTCAAGCTTTGGCTCTGGCCCTGCCATCTATTGAAAATGTATGTCGCGATAAAACAGGACATAAATCCAAAGCACTTTCAAACGAGGAAATGCGCCAACTTCAAGGAAAGGCAAAAGCGCATTATTGCTCTAGCGGGGACTTCTCAGGCGAAATTTACAACGGAAATTCTAATGTTACAGTGTCTGAAATTGTATTCGAAATAACTGCGACAATAGATGAGAGGAAAGTCACGAGGCTATATAGGAAAGATGTAACTATAAAGCCACAAACTGCAGTGCCTGTTTACTTCCGAGCGCTGGAGTGCGATAAAAGCATTAAAATCACTTCCTGGGGCTTGAATAGCGCAAAAGGCTATTAGCTTTCGAACGTTCGGTACATGTATATGACTGAGAGCAGATGATGTGCTGCATAATGATTAAATCTAGGAGATCGTTAACGCATGGCTAATTTCCTATCAAAACTCTATGTGAACCGCGTATGAGCACTCCTAAATCTAACCATTTCGTTTCTCGTTCATATTTGGCACGGTTCAGCGATAGAGAAGGCTTTCTTCACGTCTTTGACCGGTACTCACGGTCATTCAGACGCCAACGTCCAAAGGAAGTTATGGCGATCAATCACTACTACCGCCAAGAGTGGGCACCATCTGGGGGCGACCCAAACATTATGGAGAAGGGGTTGGGTGAATGGCTTGAAAGGGATGTAAAGAAGTCGATTGATCGATTAATTCACGAACCTGCAACGCTTACAGAACAGGAAATGGCAACGTTGCTTACCTATTTAGAGTTGCAACGTATTAGAGTCCCAAGGCAATTTGATATGGCGAAAACATTAATGCAAGAAACGCTTATGCGGGACATGCCATCCGAAGCTGCAGCCTTGATTCGTGCCGGAAGAGCTTCGCTGACCATTGAAGATTCGGCTCGTTTTGAATATATAAGGACCCTTGTTGGAAAGCTTTCCCCGTGGTTCGGGGTAATGAAATGGGAGATCTGTCAGGCCGAAGAAGGCGCAAGTTTTGTAACGACTGATAGCCCTCTTTCTCTCTACAATCCTGCAACACCTCCACCTGCTGAACCTGGACTTGCTCTGGCAGGGACCATTGTGCTTTTTCCGCTCGATTCACATCATATGTTGTTTCTACGACATTCGGAATATCTAACAAGGTCGGATATGTCACCGTTGGCAGTTCTTCCAGAACCGTCAGTCAAAGATGGATGGATCTCGATTGCATCTGGCAGGGTATGGAACACAGACAAGGTAAACACCTTTAACTGGCAGATGCTACAACTTTGCGACCGCTTCGTTGTTGCTGAAAGCAGAGAAGTTTTGGAGGCCTGTATTTCATATGATAACCGCTGGCTATATTCAGCCTAACCAACGAGCGAAGTTGATACGAAAACTCTCTGCAGGGCTTCGCGATTGGTTCGGTGACCATGCAGCTTTCCTACAACTGATAACGGTGTGTCGCTTGGCACCTATGCTTCTTCTATTTGTTCTCTTTTCAGGCATGTCTCTAGAAATAGCCGGCGCCGCCGGAGGAGAAAAGAAACCCGCTTTCCCGAGGCCGCTCGGTTACGTCAGCGATTATGCGGAATTGATTGACGCCGACTGGCAAAGCCGAATCCGTGCAGTCTGCAAGGAACTGGAAGACCGGACCGGGGTCGAAATGATTGTCGTGACGATTTCGACAGCCAGCCCCCGCTCGCATGCGCGGGAATACGCGGAGGGATTGTATAAGGAATGGCATATCGGCGCGGCGCAGCAGGAGCGAGGAATGTTGTTGCTCGCTTCATTGAAGGAGCGACAAGCCGTGGTTGTTCTGGGCCGGAGTTTGCTCTCGTTGGTCGGAAAGCCGAAGCTGGATGAATTATCCGCGCAATACCTCATCCCCATGTACCGGAATGCCCGGTACGGAGAATCCTTGTATCGTACGGCCGTCGGATTGGCCTCGGCCTCGGGTAGCGCGGTCCAAGCGGCCGCAGAACCGAAACGCTCGTCGAGTGCAGGGTTTTGGATGAACGTCGCCGTGGCGCTAGCCATGTTGTTCGCCCTCTGGCGATTCACCCGCCCGGAACGACGGCATCCGTTTCAACGGTGGCGACGGGGCGGGTATTGGAGTACAGGCCAGGGTGGATTCAAGGGGAACTTCGGAGGGTTCGGCGGGAGCACGAGAGGGCAGGGGTTAAAGTAACAAAGGGGAGGGATCGACACTCATTCCTTGCCGATCCCTCTGTTTGCAGCAAACGTCACGTTTACAGCGGCTTGTGGTTTGCAAAGGTGATGGTGCGCGTGACCGTCGCGCCTTTTTCATAGGAAATGATGCGACGGGTCGCAGGCAGATCCGCGTTGCCCACCTTGGTATAAGCATCCGAGAAGCTCTCCACGTTGGCCAGTGAGCCATCCTTGGGCGAAAAGTAATATACCGTATAACGGGTTGTGAGATATTTCTGATCCTCCGTCAACATGCTATCTTCGACGTTGATCGTAAAGGCTACGTGCGGCATCTTCCGGTTGATCTGGGTGATGCGGTCATCTTTGATACGATAGCTGGAACCCATGGAATCGCCCAGACTGATCCTCGGTCCCTGGGGATGATTTTCTTCGCCAGCAAACGACAGATTGTATTTCCCATCTGATTCCTCGAAGCTTCGAGGCCCCCGATGCGTGGCGATCATGGAAATTTGACCTTGAGCCCATTTTTGAAGTTCCTCGTTCGGAAGAGATACTTCGACTTCCTTTGAGGACTTCACCATGACTTTCCCGGTGGTTTCCTCGCCATTCACGTTGATGCGCAGATCGGCTTCGAATCCTCCAAAGTTGTCGGGCCATCGCGACGTTTTTTCAAACGCCCGTCGCAACAGTTCGCGAGCCTTGGAATCATCGGTGGTTTCGGTTTTGCCTTCTTCACGTGTATACGTTTCCATTGTGACGCTCTCCTCTCATAAAAAACTGCACATGGTTAAGTGAAAAACGTTCAGGACTGTATCATAGAAAATTCACCGGAGCAGGACAACCGTTGGTCACCGTCAAGCGGCAAGGAACAACGATCGTTGTTCCCTGCAACGGTTTTCCCTTATGATAAAAATTTGCGGTCACGGACACATCCTTCGTCCAGGTCATTCACCACAAATCAATTCGCATGAAAACAAAGGAATCGTTTGATGAAGAGAGTGCGTAAGCAGGCCAGGAAACGTCCGTCCATGGCTGAGCGGGCCGATCCTCATGTCCTGTACCAGAAAAGCGTCCAAAGTCCGGATTTCGACATTCCGTTTTTTGCCGAATATTTTGAGGACTATGCGGACCGGCCTTTGCGTTCGTTGCGTGAAGATTTCTGCGGCACCGCCGCGTTGTCCACGTATTTCGTGACGCAGCACCCCGAAAATCACGCCATCGGCATCGATCTGGATTGGCCGACGCTCAATTGGGGCATCAAGCATAACGTGTCGCCCTTGAACGTGGATCAGCAAAGCCGCCTGACGCTCATCCACGGCAACGTGTTGGACGCCCATCCTTCACGCGTGCAATTGGTAATGGCGTTGAACTTCAGCTACATGGTCTTCAAGGATCGCCCCACGCTCCTGCAATATTTCAAAAGAGTAAGAGAATCCCTTCAGCCGGGCGGTATATTTCTCCTGGACATTTGGGGAGGGAGCGAAAGCCAGGTTTTGCAGGAAGAGCCCCGTGACATCGACAACCCCGATGATGAGGACATTGGCGATTTCACGTTCATTTGGGACCAGGATGCTTTTGATCCTGCCACGTACTATTGTACGATGCGCATGCATTTTACCTTTCAAGACGGGAGTGAAATGCGCAATGCCTTTGTCTATGACTGGCGTATGTGGACCATGCCCGAAGTCATGGAATTACTGAATGAAGCCGGATTCCGGGACGTACATTTTCTGTGGGAGGGCACCAACAAAAAAACCAACGAAGGGACAGGCACCTATCACCGCGCGGAAAACGGGGAACCCGATACGGCATGGGTCACGTATATCCTTGGTGTCAGGCCGAACTAACACAAACATATTTATAGAATGTAAAGCCAAATAATTACAGTTAGTTATATCAATAATTTTAAGTTTAAATTTAACTATTATGAATCAAGCATCCACGCATATTACGCTGGAAGTGATTCAGCGACATGGCCTGACGGACGAGGAGTATGGGCAGATCCTCAAGCACCTGAGCCGGGAGCCGAACCTGACGGAACTCGGGATCTTTTCGGTGATGTGGAGCGAACATTGTTCATATAAGAGTTCACGTGTTCATTTAAAGCGATTTCCCACCGAGGGCGAGCGGGTAGTCCAGGGTCCGGGAGAGAATGCCGGGGCTGTGGATATCGGCGACGGGCTCTCCGCGGTCTTTAAAATGGAGTCCCATAACCACCCATCGTTCATCGAACCGTTCCAGGGCGCGGCCACCGGGGTCGGTGGGATTTTACGCGACATTTTTACGATGGGCGCCAGGCCCATTGCCTTGTTGGATTCCCTCCGGTTCGGCGAACTGGACCTGCCCAGGAATCGTCATCTTTTAAAGGGCGTGGTTTCCGGTATTTCCTGGTACGGGAACTGCATCGGCGTCCCCACGGTCGGCGGCGAAATCACGTTTAACGATATTTATGCCAAGAACCCCCTGGTGAACGTCTTTTGCCTGGGCATCGTCAAAACCGATGAGTTGCTTCTGGGCCGGGCCGGTGGCGTCGGCAATCCGGTCTTGTACATCGGCGCTAAAACCGGCCGCGACGGCATCCATGGAGCCACGATGGCTTCCGACAGTTTTGACGACGCCTCCGAACAGAAACGACCCAACGTCCAGGTCGGCGACCCGTTCCTGGAAAAATTGCTCCTGGAAGCCTGTCTGGAATTCCAGGACCAACGGCTCCTGGTCGGCATACAGGACATGGGCGCGGCAGGGCTCACAAGTTCATCCTGTGAAATGGCCTCTAGGGCCGGCACGGGCATTGAATTGGAACTGGCCGACGTGCCCCGCCGCGAGCCGGACATGACGCCCTATGAGTTGATGCTGTCGGAATCCCAGGAACGCATGTTACTCGTGGCCGAGGCAGGGAAAGAAGAGCAGGTCATTGCCATTTGCAGCAAATGGGGGATTGATGCGGCGGTAATCGGAAAGGTTACGGATGACGGGTACGTCCGTATCAAGGAACAGGGGACCGTGGTGGCGGAAATCCCGGCCAGGGCCCTCGTTGATGAAAGCCCCAAATACGAGCGCCCGGCCAAACCTCCCGAATACCAGGATCTCCTGCAATCCCTGACAATTGAAAATCTGCCTGATGTGCAGGATGCCGAAGACGTCCTGCTTCGGTTGCTGGATTCGCCCACTATTGCCTGCAAGTCTTGGGTCTATCGTCAATACGATCACATGGTAGGCATCGATACCATTGTCCGTCCGGGTTCGGATGCCGCCGTGGTCCGCATCAAAAACACGAACAAGGCCTTGGCCGTCACAACGGACGGCAACAGCCGGTACTGTCTTTTGAATCCATACGTGGGCGGTACCTTGACCGTGGCGGAAGCGGCCCGAAACCTCGTGTGCTCCGGGGCGCAACCTATCGGAGTGACGGATTGCCTGAATTTCGGAAACCCGGAACGGCAGGATATTATGTGGCAGTTCGTGTTGGCCGTCGAAGGTATTGCCGATGCCTGCCGGACTTTCGGCATTCCCGTTGTCAGCGGCAACGTCAGCCTGTATAACGAAACTAACGGCCTGTCCATTTATCCCACGCCCATTATCGGCATGGTCGGTCTCATCGAACCGGCCAACCGCATGGTCACGCAATGGTTTAAAACTCCGGGGGATCGGGTTCTTCTTTTAGGCGAGACCCAGGAAGATTTGGGTGGAACCGAATACCTGAAAGTCGTACATTATCGGGAGCAGGGCGCTCCACCGTGGCTCAATCTCGAGACGGAAAAAACATTGCACGCTTGCATGCTGCGCTTGGCGACGGAAGATTTGGTGCAATCCGCGCATGATTGTTCGGATGGTGGATTGGCCGTGACGTTAGCGGAATCCTGCTTTTCACCTCAGGGAACCTCAGGCAATCCATTAGGTGCGACGATTCAGCTTGATTCGAACGGCCTTCGTACGGACGCCTTGCTTTTTGGAGAAAGTCCTTCACGAATTCTTCTCTCGATATCGCCGGTGCACGCCGAGCACGTGATGGCTATCGCCCAAGAGCATGACGTACCCGCGCAGGATATCGGCACGGTCGGCGGAGGCCGTTTGATCGTTCACGTCAATGAAGACTCCACGATCGATATGCCGGTTGCGGAATTATTCGAACAATGGAGCGGAAGCCTGGAATCCAAACTGTCAGCCTGAATGTCAAGACGGAGCGCATGGTTGTTCAGCACATGGCTCTACCCCACCTGACCTCCTCTTACAAAGGGGAGGAAAAAGACGGGTTTTCCTTCCCGGTTCCCCTCCTTTGTAAGGAGGGGCAAGGAGAGGTAGAGAGCGAAATATGAATAATTCCTCAAAAAGAACTCACGCGCCTTCGGATCTGCTTGTTCCCGACAAATTTCACGATGAGTGCGCGGTGTTCGGCATTTACGGGCACAGGGAAGCCTCGAATTTCGCGTACCTGGGGTTATACGCTTTACAGCATCGCGGACAGGAAGGTTCCGGCATCGTCTCATCCGACGAACGGAATTTTTACACGGAAAAAGGCATAGGGCTGGTCTCGGATATTTTCACGAAAAAAGAAATTCGCCGGCTACGAGGGAATAAAGCCATCGGCCACAACCGGTACTCCACCGCGGGGGACAGCCACCTGCGCAACGTCCAGCCGCTCACCGTCAATTTCGCATTCGGAAATTTGGCCGTGGCGCATAACGGTAACCTCACCAACGCCTGGATGCTGCGTAGCGAACTTGAAGCCTACGGCGCCATTTTCCAATCCGATTCCGATACGGAAGTGATCATCCACCTGATTGCCCATTCCAAAGGGGATACCCTGCTTGAACGATTGACCGAGGCACTTTCCCTGGTTCGGGGCGCCTATTCGTTGGTCCTGTTGACGGACCATGAGTTGATCGCGGTAAGGGATCCCTATGGATTCCGGCCGTTGTGTCTGGGCAAATTCAAAGACGCCTGGGTGGTCGCGTCAGAGACCTGCGCGTTCGATCTCATGGGAGGCGAATTCGTGCGGGAAGTCGAGCCCGGAGAACTGATCGTCATCAACGATGACGGGATGACCTCGCATCATCCATTTGTCCTGCCAGAAAAGCCTGCAAAATGCGTATTTGAATACGTCTATTTTGCGAGACCGGATTCCAAAATATTCGGCGACCACGCCGTGTATCCCATTCGGAAAGCCTTGGGTCGCCAACTGGCCAAGGAAGCGCACGTGCCAGCGGACGTTGTCATTCCCGTGCCGGATTCCGGGGTGCCCGCGGCCTTGGGGTACGCGGAGGGGTCGGGCATTCCGTTTGAAATTGGGCTTACGCGCAACCATTACATCGGCCGGACGTTTATCGAACCCGAACAATCCATCCGGCATTTCGGCGTGAAATTGAAATTGAACGTGGTCCCCGAAGTCCTCAAGGGACGCCGCGTCGTGGTGGTGGACGATTCCATTGTGCGCGGAACGACAAGCCGGAAAATCATCAAAATGATCCGGAACGCCGGGGTGAAGGAAGTCCACGTGCGCATCAGTTCGCCGCCCACAATCGCTCCGTGTTTTTACGGCATTGACACGCCCACGCAGAAAGAATTGATCGGCTCGAGTCATTCCGTCGAAGAAATCCGCAAGTACATCACGGCCGACAGCCTCCAATACCTGAGTCTGGACGGCATGCTCAACGCCGCCCCCGGTCGAAACGATCACTACTGTCACGCCTGCTTCACCGAACAATACCCCATCGCCTTCACCAAAGCCGAAGAACAACAACTCGGCCTGTTCGACGCAAACGCCTCGAAGTAATTTCCCTCTCTCCACGCGGTAGAGAGCCTGCCCCGGACTTGATCCGGTGGTTGGGGTGAGAGGGTAAAAGACGCTGGATACCCGCTTTCGCGGGTATGACAGATTTTGGCATTTTTGACTCTTTTCCTCTTCCGTCATTCCCGACGTTTGTAATCGAGAATCCAGAGTCTTTTGTGTTTTGTTCACCTAAAAGGCTTGTTTTAAGAGAACTGTCGGGGAACCGTCCAACTTCCGTTTATTGCCCGCCTGAAAAATCGTGTGTTAAGATTTTTATAATCGTTGTCCGCATTGTTCGCTGCCAACAAGGTGGAGGATGCCATGAAACGCCATATCTGTTTACTTGCAGTGACGCTTTCCATAGCCATGATAACAATGGCCTGGGCCGGTGGCTTCTTTAAGGTCGGGGAGCCGGCGCCGTCGTTTTCGCTCACCTCGGTCACAGGGGAACCCGTTTCGCTGAAAGATTTCCAAGGTAAAGTCGTGGTACTTGGCCTCTTTCATATTTGCGAACCGTGTTTGGTGCAGGGCACGAATTTACAAAAAGTCTATGAAGCCACGCGCGGACAAAACGTGGCGGTGATCGGTGTGAACTCCTCGGGCGATTCCCAAGCGGACGTCCTGGAGTTTCTCAGCGTCTTCCCCGTAAAAGTCACCTATCCCTATCTCACGGACCCGGACCAGGTGACCGATAAATTGTACGGAGGCGGACGCTTCATTCCCAACGTGTACATTCTGGATCAGAACGGCGTTATCCGGTGGCAACGGGTCGGTAACATGGACCTGGCGGACCATACGGCGATCCTGGATGAGGTGAATAAATTATTGGGAGGCTCTTCCGGATCGACCGCCTTATGAGATTTGGAGTCATGCGTTTCTCGAAGCATGGTTTGTCCGTGGCGACGAGCGGTTTTTCAGCCCGCGCGCTTTCTTCCATTTGAGCGAAAGGATTCAAGAACGATATGGATGAGTTTGAAGAAGGGAAAGCGAAATTTCTTGAATTGGTAAAGAGCATCAAGAGCACAGTCGAAGTGGTCATTCCGACCACTCCATCCAATGGCCGGTTCCTGGTTTCTCTAACCAAGGACGGAAATCGTAAATTCATTATGGTGCCGGAAGACGACATTCTTGATCTGTCTTCGGAAGAAGATATTTTATCCAAAACGACGGCCATGCTTCGGGAGGCGATAGCCGAGTTATGAAACCGATCTTGCCCGGGATAGCCACGTGGTCATGGTTTTCCAAAGAAAAACAGCTCAATTTTAACGGCCACTTGTTGGACGTGGGCGAACACCGGATTCTCGTTGATCCGCCGCCGCTTACGGATGCCGACTTGTCGAAACTGACCAGCGCCGGCCAGGTCGATTACATCCTGCTCACCAACCGGGATCATGAACGTGAAAGCGCGACGTACAAAGACGCCTTGAAGACCCGCGTGTACGTACCACAGGCCGACGCTCCCGAAATGTCCGTGACCTCGGACAAAACCTTTGTCGACGGAGAATTGCTGCCCGGCGGAATTTGGGTCGTGCAGCTTTCCGATCAAAAGTCACCTGGAGAATCGGCGCTGTTTATTCAACAAGGACGAGGCATTCTGATTGTCGGGGATGCCTTGCTTGGCAAACCTGAAGGGGCGGTGAGCATGCTGCCGGCCGAGAAATACACCGATCCCGCCAAGGCGCGTGAAGGCTTGCGTCGCTTGCTCAAGTATAATTTCGATTCGCTCCTGGTCGGCGACGGGACCTCTATTCTGACCGGTGCCAAAGCCATTGTGGCAAAGGCGTTGGAATAGACGGGAACCGTGATTGGTATGAAAAGAGCCCATCGATATCTCCTCTTTACCCGTCTCTCTACCCCACCTGACCTCCCCTTACAAAGGGGAGGAAACGGACGAGCATTCCTTTCTACTTCCCCTCCTTTGTAAGGAGGGGCGAGGGGAGGTAGAGTCCATATAAATTAAAACAACCATGCGACAATCCCATTCGGTCCAGTTTAATCAACGAGGCAACGTTCATTTTTCCCGGGGGTTTTATGCGGAGGCCTACCAGTGCTACGCCAAGGCGTTGGAAGCCGATCGACAAAGCGGCGACCCCAGGGCTTTGGTGGCGACGTTGGGAAATCTCGGAAACATCTGTGCCGTCAGCGGCAAACGCCAACAGGCTCAGGAGTATTATCAGGAGGTCCTGGAACTGCAGAAGACGCTCGGGGACAACCGCGGGATCAGCGCGACACTCGCCAACCTGGGCAACTTGCACGTGGACGCCGGCGAATGGGAACGGGGCCGCGCCTATTATCTCGAGGCCCTGGACCGGATGGAACTGTTTGAAGACGATGCAGCCAAAGCGGTGCTGCTCTCTGATTTGGGATTGGTGGCCAAGGAAACCCGGCACTTCGAGCAGGCCATGAACTATTATTCAGAATCTATCGCCTTGATGAGGCGAGTGGAGAATCATGCCGGTGAAGCCGACGTGTTCAAGATGATGGCGCGAATGTACCTGGCATGGGAGCGTTATGACGACGCGATGGCTTGTGCGCACACCAGTTTGGCGATTGCCGAGCGGCTACGAGACGAACTGCGGATGGGTGGGGCCTGGTACGTGATGGCCGATTGCCATAAAGCCATGGGCTGCGAGGAAAAGGAGGCGCAATTCCTGCATCGCGTGGTTCGCGTGGACCGGAAATACGAATTGCCTAAATTGGCAGAAAATACCCGGCGTCTCGAAGCGCTTCGAGTACGGCTGCAGGACCGCATGAAAACCGGAGCAGGGGAGGGTGTCTCGTGAGTGACGAACCTCACCCGGGTTGGCAACACGTTCAGGACCATCTGAAACAAGTCAACTCGGACTTCGTTCAATATGAATCCGGTGGGGCTTTGACTCTTGAATTGGATGATGAAGATTGGCAACTCGAAATCACACCGGCAGGCTTGTTGGTCTGTCAGGCCGGGTATGCCCTGGAGGATATGCAGAGCCTGCTCTCTGACGGCACGGCCGAAGATCTTGGAAGCGATGAACTGGCCAAGCAGGCCAAATTCTACATTCAACAAGTCGTGTCGAAATATCGTGATTGTCTCGTCGAGGACGGGTTCAGTGAACGCGTGGAGATGAATGACGAGTACGTTGCGGTGTTTTTCGAGCGTCCCGTTGATTTCAAGAACCTGTCGGAACTTGAGCAGTTGATCACGCGATACCGCCGGCAATTTGCCGCCGCCTGATTTTTTCACCTCAGACTCAAAAGGAATTGTTATGAATGCGCAACTTCCGGTCCGCACCATGGATGATTTTCGTGACGTGATCTATACCTTTCGGTTGTCACGGGTGATTGCGACTGCAATGGATCTCGACCTCTTTACCCATATGGGAAGCCGGTTCTGGACGCCTAAGTCTTTGGCGAATACGCTCAAGACCAGTGAACGGGGAGTCGAAATTATCCTTCGCAACCTGAAGACCGCGGGTCTGCTCATGCAACGGGGAACGTCCTATCGCGCAGAAAAACTCGGCCGCACGTTTCTAAACCGGAACAGCCCGGATTATCAGGGCGCATATTTGGAACTGGTCCATCGCCAGTGGGAAGATTGGGCGCATCTTACCGATTCCGTTCGCACGGGCAAGCCGGTTGAACATGACGGCCCGGACGACCCGGACTACCGTCGATCTTTCACCTGGGCAATGCATCAGCGTTCCATAAGGCCGGCCAGGCAAGTGGCCGCACAACTCGATTTAAACAAGGCGCAAACATTGTTGGACGTGGGGGGAGGCCCCGGCACGTATGCCTTGGAATTCCTGAAAAAGAATTCCACGTTGCGTGCAGGCATCTGGGACCGCCAGCCGGCCCTTGAAGTCGCCCAAGAGATCGCCCAACCCTTACGACACGGCAAACGACTGTCCTATTATCCCGGCGATCTTTTTGAGAATCCGGTTCCGGGCAAATTCGACGTGACGTGGATGTCAAACGTGCTGCATATTTTTTCACCGGCGGAAAACAAGACCCTGTTCAAAAAACTCAAACGCGCACTCAACCCCGGCGGACGGATTCTGATTCAGGACACGTTCCTCATGAACAAACCGGGGTGCGATGCCCTGGAAACCAACCTGTTTGCAGTCACGATGCTGCTGTTCACTCCGACGGGCAATACCTACAGCGCCCAAGACGTCCAACAATGGCTCAAGACCTGCGGACTCAAGAAAACCCGGTGTCTTCAATTAAAGAAAGGCACAGGTGATTGGGACGGGGTCATCATCGAGGGGAGAGCATAGACGCCATCAGATGCTCAAAGCCTGCCGCCCGCCGACCACGATGAGGAGAAAGTTGAAGAAGGTGGTCAGAATGACCAAGCCGACAAAATGCAGTGAGTCCGTTCCGGAAGTCATGCTCTGTACAAACGTGGCAATGTCCAGGGCCAGGCCGATTGTTCCGTACAGCACACCAACCATGGCACTCAACCGTTTCCCGACCAAACAGATTCCGCCGACGAGTACCGGAAGTCCGAATTGGAACCCGTACCAGACGGCTTGACGAAGATCCGAGGCAAATGTTTTTTGGGGTTCCAGGGTATCGAAAGCTACGGCGCTAACGAAAAGCCCCAGACAAAGCGTTGCCATCAGGCGAGGCAAGAAGGTTCCGACATTGGTCATAATTCTATGTTCCATTTCCCCTCCTTTGTAAGGAGGTGGGGGGAGGTAGAGTGCCTAAATAGAATGGCGGTCACGGCAAGCCGTTTCGTGAGATTCTCAGATATAGAACTCTACCCCACCTGGCCTCCCCTTACAAAGGGGAGAGAACCAAAGAAGCAAAGCCGTTCCTCCCTCCTGCCTTTCATTGACACCCCAATTTAGCCAAGCCTAGAATGGCCCCACATACTAAGGGAGGGCGTATGACACATTCTCAATCTATTCGAAACGTTGTTGTCACGTCGTATGTCGGTGCAGGGAAAACATCTCTCGTTGAAGCCCTGCTGTTTTCCGCCGGCGTGACGTCGTCGATGGGAACAAACGCCAACGGAAACACTGTGGCCGACTTCGAGGCGGAAGAAATTCAGCACCATCATTCCATGAGTACGGCCCTTCTTCAGTATGAGTATAAGGAAACGTTCCTGAACCTGCTCGACACGCCGGGCTCCTTGGATTTTTTTGCCGATACCAAGAATACGATCCACGTGGCGGACGGCGCGGTGTTGGTCGTCGGCACTTCGGGCATACGTTCGGAATTGGATCGGGTCTGGGAATATATTCAAGCGCGTGAACTGCCGTGCCTGATCTTTATCAATGAACTGGACAAAGAGCGAGCAAAGTTCGACACCACGTTAGCGGAAATTCAGGAAGCGCTTGAGGCCAAGTGTGTGCCGATTGCCTATCCGGTCGGAGAAGAAGCCAACCTCCGGGGCGTGGTCGATCTGTTGACACAAAAGGCCGTGATCCCCGTTCCAAACAGTCATAAGGTGCAGGAAGAAGACGTCCCCGCGGACCTGAAAGAAAAAATTGCCGAATTGCGGAAACAATTGATCGAAACTGTGGCTGAGACCAACGATGAATTGGTGGAGAAATATCTTGGTGAAGGAGACCTGACGCAAGAAGAGATCCTGCAGGGGCTGATCCTGGGCACCAAAACGCGCCAATTCATTCCGGTCTTGTGCGGGTCGGCTCTCCTGAATCTCGGCACCACGGTTCTACATCAAGCCATGACTCAATGTCTGCCGTCCCCGGAAGAACGAGCCGAAGCCATACAGTCGGCCGGATCTCATCCTCAAACGAGCGAAGAAATCGTGCGGCCCATGGACGCCAAAGAACCGCTTTCCGGTTACGTGTTTAAAACCACCATCGATCCCTTCATGGGACGGCTCACGTATCTCAAGGTCTGCTCGGGTGTGCTCGAAGCCGATTCAACCTTTTTCAATTCCGTGAGAAACGTCAAGGAAAAAGGCGGACATTTGTATTACATGCAGGGGAAAAAGAGCACACAGACACAACAGGCCAAAGCCGGCGAGATCGTGGTCATGGGAAAATTAAAAGAAACCCAGACGGGCGATACCATCTGTACGGACAAGGCCCCGATCGTGTTTCCGTCGGTGTCGCTCCGCCGGCCCGTGATGTCCTTTGCCCTGGAACCGAAATCCAAAGGCGACATCGATAAAGTCAGCCTGGGGCTCCACAAGCTCGTTGAAGAAGATGCGTGCCTGGAATTCATCCGAAACGATGAGACTAAGGAAATGTTGTTGAGCGGCGTCGGGCAAACGCATATCGAGCTGACCCTGGAAAAACTTCACCGCAAGTACGGAGTGGACGTCAATTTACATACGCCGAAAGTCGCCTATCGCGAGACCATTCAAAAAATGGCCCAAGCCCAAGGGAAACACAAAAAACAAACGGGCGGTCATGGGCAATACGGCGATTGCTGGCTACAACTCGACCCGTTACCCCGCAATGGAGGATTCGAATTTCTCAACAAAATCGTCGGCGGCGTGATTCCCAGGAATTTCATCCCCGCGGTGGAGAAAGGCGTCGTCGAGGCCATGCACGAGGGAATTCTTGCCGGATTCCCGGTCGTGGACGTGCAAGTGCAGGTCTATGACGGGTCCCATCATCCCGTAGACTCGTCGGAAATGGCCTTCAAGGTCGCAGCCTCGATGGGCTTCAAAAAAGCCATGGAATCAGCACAACCAGTGCTCCTTGAACCCATCATGAACGTCGAAGTGACGGTGCCGGATGACATGGTCGGCGCGGTAATCGGAGATTTAAACAGCCGGCGAGGCCGCATTCTGGGAATGGATACCAAAGGTCATAATCAAATCGTCAAGGCTGTGGTTCCGTTGGCGGAAATCCTGAAATATGCCCCCGTCCTGACTTCCATTACCGCGGGGAAAGGCTCGTACTCCATGGAATTTTCCGGCTACGAGCAAGCCCCCCGCGAAGTCGTCAACAAGGTAGTCGAAGAACACATGGCCGAAAAAGCCGCGGCTTCGTCTTGAAGACTTTCCTCTCCCTTGTTCTCGAGCCCTCTCCCCCGGTGGGAGAGGGCGGGGTGAGGGGGAATAGCTGAGAGAAAACAGACAAGACAATATCCCATAGCTACAAATGCCGAGAAAAATCAGAGTTCTTATTCAAGAACTCAAAGAAGCAGGGTTTTACGAAATTCGAGGTGGAGGGAAAGGGGCTCATCGAAAATTTGCCCACGTCAAATATGCAGGTGCGGTGACTCTGAGTGGACAGTCCGGGGACGATGCAAAACTCTATCAGGAACAGCAGGTGAAACAAGCTGTGGAGCGGGTGAAGCAATGAAACAGAGTGACCAATATCATAAATGGGTCGAATGGAGTGAAGAAGACCAAACCTATATCGGCAAATGCCCTGATTTAATCACGGGCATCCATGGAGATAATCCGGTAAGGCTCTATAGCGAGTTATGCGAAGTCATCGAAGACGTTATCCGCCACTTTGCAGCTGATGGACGACCTTTGCCAATCCCTCGCATTCGTCCCATGCAAGAGGTTAATGTGTAGGCTATATCTTTACGAATTATGCCCCTCCTTTGTAAGCAACTGTCTGGAGGTTAAGGGGTTGCATGCATCGATTCTTGCCAAGACGTACGATGTTTGAGCATGGCATTCAAGATCGTCAGCAATTTGCGCATACAGGCGACCAACGCCACCTTGCGTTTTTTGCCGCGCGCACACAACTGCTGATACGTGGCTCGGATGACCGGGTTACAGCGGGTTGCCACCAAGGTTGCCATGTACAGGGGCGCCCGCACGGAGGCCCGACCGCCCCAACACGTGCGTGGCCCCCGGAACGGGCCACTATCTCGATTGAGGGGGGCGACGCCCACCAAGGCCGCGATCTGGCGGCGGGTCAAGGTGCCCAATTCCTGCAACTGCGCCACGAGGGTGCGGCTGACGACCGGGCCAATGCCGGGGACGCTTTGCAGCAAATCGACTTGCTCCTGCCACACAGGACGCTGCCGAATGCGCCGCGTGAGGTCCGCGTCCAGCGTGGTCAATTGCTGGGTCCGCCAGGTGATGTGCGCGTTGATCCCCGGGCGGAGGGCCCGGGCGGCCTTGCTCAAGCGCTGGCGTTCCGCGGTGAGCATCTCGATGACTTGCCGGCGGCGAGCCAACACGGCCGCCAATGCGGTGGTGGCGGCCTCCGGCTGCGGCCGCACCGGAGGCTGCACGCGGGCGGCAAACAAGGCCAGCACGTGCGCAGCCAGCGCATCCGTCTTCGCCAACTGTCCCACGGCCTTGGCAAAGGCCCGGACTTGTCGCGGATTCACAACGATCCCCGGCAACCGCGCATCCATCAAGGCGCGCACCACCGGCAGTTCATAGCCCCCCGTGGCTTCGACGACGATCCGTTCGGGGGCCAGCGCCTGTACTTGAGGCACGAGGGCCTGGAGCCCGGCTTCCGTATTCGGGGTCGGGGTCGTCAACCCCGGTGGTTCACTGGCGCCATCCAATTTCGCTTTGGCGACATCAATCCCAACATAGGTGCGTGTGGCGGGCATACGAGGCTCCTTTCTGCGGGCCTGCCTCTCCCAAGACGCCCGGCCTTGCCATTGATACGGGCTCATCCGGCCCAGGCAACTGTGCGGGCTGCCGAGAGGCTGAGGAGCCGAACGCACCACGCTTACAATCGGGCTTGGAAACCCGCAGGAGGGCCGGGCTGGTCGGCTCTAGCTCTAGTGATGAATAAAGTAGCATGCAGTATACACCCTTTGTCAGATACAAGGAGGGGTGAGGGGAGGTAGAGGCATTTACGGTTTCAACACCACAAAAAACGCTTTCGACTCTCGAAGGATCCGCAGGAGGATCG
>JAPPLK010000022.1:46765-49444 GCA_028819435.1 Nitrospira sp. | reverse complement strand
GCTGGGGCGACGATTGGCTGATCGGGGGGGCAGGCAACGATCACCTGAGGGGCGGTCGGGGATCTGACTTCATGGCAGGCGGGGACGGTTCGGACACCTATGCCATAAGCACCACAGGCACATGCATAATCTTGTGCGACTACGAACGCGACGTCATCCTAGCAGACGACAAGGACAACATCCCCAGCCAGTTCAACGATCTCAAGCGCGTGGATATCGGCGACGTGACCCTGCCGAGCATCGAGATTGCGGGCGACACCTACACCCTGGACGCGGACAGCCTGGCGGATTTCGCCCACCGGGTGGAAGGAGCGGACATCGTGTATCAGGCCGGGGACTGATAACTGAGTTAGGCGGATTGGGCTACTTTCGTATCAAAGATTGATACGGTGCCGTTCAACCGCCGAGCGTGGCTTGGACGGTCTCGCCGATCTCCGCTGGGTTGCGGACGACCTTCACGCCGGCGGCTTCCAAGGCGGCGATTTTTTCTTTTGCGGTGCCTTTGCCTCCGGTGATAATGGCGCCGGCGTGGCCCATACGTCGTCCGGGAGGCGCCGTCATGCCGGCTATAAAGCCGACGACGGGCTTCGTCATTTCCCGTTTGATGAACTCGGCGGCCTTTTCTTCGGCGTCCCCGCCGATTTCCCCGATCATGACCACGGCCTGCGTCTCCTCGTCATGCTCGAACATCTGCAACAGGTCGATGTACCCGGTGCCGATGATGGGATCGCCGCCGATGCCCACGCAGGTCGTCTCACCAAGCCCCAGATTCGTCAACTGGTTCACGGCCTCATAGGTCAGGGTTCCGCTACGGGAAATCACGCCGACCTTTCCTTTCTTGTGAATGAACCCGGGCATGATGCCGATCTTGCACTCGTCCGCCGTGATAATCCCCGGACAATTGGGACCGATGAGCCGAGTCTGCGTACTGGCCAGGGCGCGTTTCACCCGGACCATGTCGTTGACGGGAATCCCTTCCGTAATGCAGACCACCAGCCAGATCCCCGCATTGGCCGCTTCGAGGATCGCGTCGGCGGCAAAAGGAGGCGGCACAAAAATCAACGAAACGGTGGCTTCGGTTGCTTTCACGGCGTCACGAACCGTGTGAAAAACCGGAATCCCTTCCACTTCCTGTCCGGCCTTCCCGGGCGTCACCCCTGCGACGACCTGGGTGCCGTACGCCTGACACTGGGTCGCGTGGAACGATCCTTCCTTGCCCGTAATGCCCTGTACGACCACCCTCGTGGACTTATTCACCAAAATGCTCATGTGCTGTTCCTTCCCTGGTTCTTGATACGAAAAGAGCCTCACTCAGGCCGCTTCTCCTGTTCCCCTCCTTTGTAAGGAGGGGTGAGGGGAGGTAGAGACCCTACGGCTAGGATGACGACACCCCATGCCTAATGGGCACGTGGCTCTACCCCTCCTACCCTCCCCTTACAAAGGGGAGGAAAATCTGGTCATGCTTTCCCGGTTACCTAGTCAGCCTTTCTTCCTTTTCTTGCGTTTCATGGCCACGATCTTTTGCGCGGCTTCCCAGAGATCCGTCGCCACGTCCACCTTCAATCCCGATTCCAAGAGAATCTTTCGTCCTTCTTCCGCATTGGTGCCCTGGAGGCGAACGACCACGGGCAGGGTGATGCCGACTTCTTTCGAAGCTTCGATCACGCCGTTGGCAATCCGTTCGCACCGGACGATGCCTCCGAAAATATTGATGAAAATACCTTTGACTTTTCTGTCCTTGAGGAGGATGCGAAACCCGGCCGCAACGGTTTCCTTGGTGGCGCCTCCGCCCACGTCCAAAAAATTGGCGGGTTCGGCGCCGGCCAACTTGATCACGTCCATCGTGGCCATGGCCAGGCCCGCCCCGTTCACCATGCACCCGATGTCCCCGTCCAGTTTTACGTAATTGAGGTTATTGGCGCCCGCTTCGATTTCAAGCGGTTCTTCTTCGTGCAAATCACGAAACGCCTGGACGTCCTGATGTTTGTACAATGCGTTGTCGTCGAAGGTAACCTTCCCGTCGAGCGCGATGAGTTGCTTGTCGGTGGTAATCACCAAGGGGTTGATCTCGACCAATGACGCATTTTTTTCCATGAACAGACGATACAGGTTTCCGAGCATGTGGATGAAAGGCGTCACCACGGCTTTTTCCAGGGAAGGCAGGCCCAAGGCAAAGGCCAGGTTCCGGCCGTTGTACGATTGAAACCCGACGGCCGGATCGATCGTTTCCCTGAACAGTCTCTCCGGGGTCTTCTCCGCCACTTCTTCGATTTCCATACCTCCTTCGGTACTCGCGAGAAACGTGGGGCACCCGCTGTCCCGGTCCACCAGCAGGCTCAAGTACAACTCTTTGTCGATCCCCGCGCCTTCCTCGATCAACAGACGCCGGACTTTTCTGCCCTTGGGTCCGGTTTGATGCGTGACCAGGGTTTTCCCGATAAGTTCCCGCGTCAGGCCCGGCACTTCCTCGCGCTGTTTGGTGATTTTCACGCCGCCGGCTTTGCCCCGTCCCCCAGCGTGAATTTGCGCCTTGACCACGTAAACCGGCGTATTCAGGGCCGCAGCCCACTTTTCAGCGCCCCTCGGCGTCTTGATTTCCTTGCCGCGCGGCACCGGCACCCCGAATTGAGCAAACAACTGTTTCGCCTGAAACTCATGAATGTTCATGATTCTCCTCTT
>JAPPLK010000022.1:0-46665 GCA_028819435.1 Nitrospira sp. | reverse complement strand
ATTGAGCAAACAACTGTTTCGCCTGAAACTCATGAATGTTCATGATTCTCCTCTTGAAGAATAGCTCCCCCCTCACCCCTCCTTACCTTCCTCTCCCTTGATGGGAGAGGATTAAGGTGAGGGTGAGACAACCTGCTCCTTGCGCCCTCCCCCTCACCCCAGCCCTCTCCCTCGTGGGGGAGAGGGAGCTAGGCTACGGTTTCTCAGTGTAGGCGGGCAACACGACCGGCGACTTGACCTGGTTCGTGACCCGGTGCTTTTTCGCTTCGGTACGGAAGCGATGCAAGTGGTTCAGCGTCAATTGACCTTGAGGAATGGTTTGCACGCGGGCCGCCACCGTCAACCCCGATCGTTTGCCGAAGACCATCAGGTCCAACAACGAATTGCCCATTAGACGATTGCGTCCGTGCAATCCCCCGGAGGTTTCTCCTGCCACAAAGAGGTTCTTCACGGATGTTTCGCCGTTGACGTCGATCTTCACGCCCCCGTTCTGATAATGAAGCGTGGGATAAATCAGGACCGGATCTTTGCGTATATCGACTCCGTACCGTCCGTATTGGCGAACCATGGCGGGGAAATGCTTGTCCAACGTGCCTTCGCCCTGCTCCTCCTCGAGTAACGGGGTGTCCAACCATACGCCGATGCGACCGGTCGGCATACGGACGCCTCGGCCTTCTTCACATTCCCGAATGATGGAGGATGACACTACGTCCCGGGTATCCAACTCGTTGACGAATCGCTCACCCTTCCCATTGACCAGGTGTCCGCCTTCAGACCGTATCCCCTCGGTGACCAACTGCCCGACGAGTTGTTCCGGGTACACGCCGCCGGAAGGATGATATTGAAACGTATCGATTTGTAAGAGCGGAGCCCCGATGCGATAGGCCAAGGCCAAACCGTCGCCCGTGGCGCCGTAATGATTGCTCGTGGGAAAGCCTTGAATGTGCAACCGCCCGATGCCGCCCGTGGCCAAAATCACGGTCTTGGCGGCTACCACGAGGAATCGTTTATTGTCCAAATCCTGAAACACGGCTCCGGTGCACGCGCCTTGCTCGTCACTCAACAGTTCCACGGCCGCGGCGAATTCCAGGAGTTGGATCTCCTGGTTGAGGACTTCATCCTTGAGCACCCGCATGATCTCGAGACCCGTGTAGTCCGAGCAGGTGAGCAGCCGCGCCCTGGTACTGCCGCCGCCCTTTTTGACGTGGAGGTTGCCGTCATCGTCCCGGTCGAAGAGCACCCCCAGTTCCAGCAACCATTTCGCAATGGACGGCCCTTCCTCGACCATCGTTTTGAGCAACTCATGGTCGTTCTTCATGTGACCGCCCTTGAGCGTATCCAGGAAATGCTGGACCGGGGAATCATTAGGGGCTACGGCAATCTGCATGCCGCCCTGCGCCATCACCGAATTGGAATCCCCCAAGCGCAACTTTGTCGCCAGCAACACCTTCGCGCCCTGCCCATGCGCGTGAAGCGCCGCGGCACAGCCCGCGCCGCCGCCCCCCACGACGAGGACGTCGGCCTCGTAATGAGGCGTCAGGGAGAGATCATCAGGAACCACGCTGTCGCCTTCCAGGACGGAGGCGAGTTCCCGCACCGTCAAGTCGCCTTCATTGGGCCCGAAGGCCACGGGACGGTACGCGGCTTCCCGATGATCGGGATGAAATTTCTTGATCAGGGTGTCGCGCTCGGCCGGAGAGAGTTTGGGAAGGGTCTGTTGCCGGCGGGCGTCACGGGAGTTATGGACAACGTCGTGCAGGGCTTGAATATCCACGTATCAGCCGCACTCCCCTACGACTTGATCGTGGCCGAGGTTCGTTGTAATTCGTCATCACTCATCTTCAGGATTCGTTCCCAGTCGTCGGCGTACTCGCCATCGGCAATAGCCTGGATTCGGTCGAAGAGGCCGGGCGGCTTTTCCATTTCCCGTACGCCGTAGGCTCGACTGGCATAGACCCCCACCAGGTTCGGCGCAATATCGGCAATGCACACGGGCACGCACATGCCGCACATCACACAATCCATGAACGTCTCCGACACCGCTTTGAAGTCCCCGAATACGGCCTTCCACACGCCTTCCCGCACGTCGATCTGTTGCGGACAGGCCTCGGTACACGCGTTACAGTTCCTGCACAAGGGGGCTTCCGGATACAACGTGAACAGGTCCTGTTTGGGGTTTTCGAGTTGGTTCAAATCATACGTGGCCTTACGCGCGGGAAACGCCGGGGCAAAGGAAAATGACATGCCGTCTTCCACTGCATGCGAACACCCCAGGCAGGTTTTCACTTTCGGATCGTCCTTGGTCCGATAGTAGGTCGCGCAGGCCCCGCAAAACCCGCCCAGACATCCGGCCCCCCGCGTGACTTCATGGCCGGTATACCAAAGGGCCTTCATCAGGGTAATCCCAGCCGGAACCTTGAAGGATTTCCCCGCGATCTCGACCGTAACCATCTGAGGCTGGAGCGCCTCTTCCCGGCTCACGGCTTTTTCCGTATCGAATGAACCCGTCATGTTGGTTTGTTGTACTTTGTTATCCCCCTCCTTTGTAAGGAGGGGCAAGGGGAGGTAGAGAGACTGTTGACTCTACTCTACCCTACCCCACCCTCCCCTCCCCTTACAAAGGGGAGGGCATCTACATTTATGCATTCAAGGCATTCAACGCCGATCCGGCTTGAAACCATTTCACTTGTTGTTCGGTCATGCTGTGATTGGCTTGAATCATGACCTCTTTTCCATCCTTCTTATGAATGACCACGGACACCGGCTTGCCCGGCGCCAGCCCGTCGAGGCCCGTCACGCTGACGCGATCGTCCTGTTCGATTTGGTCATAATTTGCCGGATCCGCAAACGTCATGGGCAGGATGCCCTGCTTCTTCAAATTCGTTTCATGGATGCGGGCAAAGCTCTTGGTGAGTACGGCCTTCACGCCCAGGAAACGCGGGGACATGGCCGCGTGTTCGCGGCTGCTCCCTTCACCGTAATTCTCGTCACCGACCACGAACGATCCGATGCCCTTGCCCTTGTAATCGCGGGCGACCTGCGACAGGGTGAGACCGGATTCGCCGGTCAACACGTTGTTCCCTTTGCCCGCTTCACTCGAAAATGCGTTGTTCGCACCCAGGAACATATTGTCACTGATCTTGTCCAAATGTCCACGGAACTTGAGCCAAGGTCCCGCGGGTGAAATGTGATCGGTCGTGGTTTTTCCCTTGGTCTTGATCAGCAACGGCAACTTGTCGAAATCCTTGCCGTCCCACTTGGGGAAGGGCTGTAACAGTTGCAGCCGCTCGCTGTTCGGCGGCAGATCCACGGCCAACCCGTCGCCGTTCTCCGCCGGAGGGATGAATCCTTCTTCGCCCTTGGCAAAGCCCTTGGACGGCAATTCTTCGCCCTCCGGCGGATCGAGTTTTATCTGTTTGCCGTCCGGAGTGGAAATCGTGTCTTCCAAAGGATTGAATCCCAGGTTGCCCGTCAGGGCATACGCGGCTACCAACTCCGGACTGGCCAGGAAGGACAGCGTGTCGGCGATCCCGTCGTTGCGACCGGGGAAGTTCCGGTTGAAGGAACTCACGATCGAATCGGATTTACCCTTGACGCCGTCGGCCCGTTTCCACTGCCCGATACACGGGCCGCAGGCGTTCGCCAACACGGTCGCGCCCAACTCTTCGAACGTCTCCAAAAAACCATCCCGTTTCATGGTGTGAAAGATCCGTTCCGAGCCCGGTGACACCAAAAACGCGGTCTTGGCTTTCAGCCCCGCCTTCAACCCCTGTTGGGCAATATGCGCGGCCCGGCTGATATCCTCATACGAGGAATTCGTGCAACTACCCAGCAAGGTCGCTTTCAACTCCACGGGGTACCCCTTCTCCTTGGCCTCGGCCTCCAACACGGAGATGGGGCGGGCCAAATCAGGGGAATGCGGTCCCACGACGTGCGGCTCCAGGGTCGAGAGATCGATTTCCAGGATCTCGTCAAAATATTTTTCCGGCGACTCATACACTTCCGGGTCAGCCACCAGCATCGACTTGCTGGCTTCCGCCAGGTCGGCAACCTCCTTGCGCTCCGTGATATTGAGATAGTCCACCATCTTTTGGTCGAAGGGAAAAATCGACGTGGTCGCCCCGAGTTCGGCACCCATATTGGTGATGGTGCCCTTACCCGTGGCACTGATCGTTTCCGCGCCAGGACCGAAATACTCGACGATCTTGTTGGTGCCGCCTTTCACCGTCAGCTTACCGCAAACATACAGGATCACGTCCTTGGGCGAAGCCCAACCGTTCAATTTGCCGGTGAGCTTGACCCCGATCAATTTGGGATGCAGCACTTCCCACGGCAACCCAGCCATGACTTCTCCCGCGTCGGCGCCGCCGACGCCGATCGCCAGCATACCCAGTCCGCCGCCGTTCGGCGTGTGGGAATCGGTCCCGATGATCAATCCGCCCGGGAAGGCGTAATTTTCCAGAACCACCTGGTGGATGATACCCGCGCCCGGTTTCCAGAACCCGATGCCGTATTTCCTGGCGGCCGATTCCAGGAAGTTGTACACCTCCCGGTTTTCATCGCAGGCGCGCAGCAAATCCTTGGACGAGCCCATTTCCGCGCGAATCAAATGGTCGCAATGAATGGTGCTGGGCACCGCGGCTTTTTTCTTGCCCGCCTGGATGAATTGCAACATGGCCATCTGGGCCGTGGCATCCTGCATGGCCACGCGGTCGGGACGAAGCGCCAACATGGCCTTCCCCCGGTCCCAGACTTGCGTTGCAAGATTGTCGGCATGGGAAACCAGAATTTTTTCAGCCAAGGTCAATCCACGCCCGAACTGCTTTCTTGCCGCTTCCACGGCCGCAGGCATTTTGCCGTACAACGTTTTAACAAGTTCGATCGACATAGGACGTTCTCCGCATGGTTTCCAAGACTCGATCCTTTCCACGGACCGGAACAGGGGAAACCGTCAATGTTGTTATTGAAGTGGCGGCACTTCCCGACGCGCGGGCGCCGCGTAGTTCACCAGGTAGTTGAACAACCGGATCAACCGGCTGCCTTGACGTTTTTGATCGGCCCAATGCCCGATCAACCCGATGGTCCTGGCCAGGACAAAGAACCCGTTCAGGCTGTCCACCGGGAATCCGAGGTCAACGAGGACCGCGGCCATGGTCCCGTCCACGTTCAGGATCAGGTTATCCTTCTTTGCCGCCGTGACCTTTTCGACTTCCAGGGCAAAGTCCAGGTGCGGCGTGGCCAAGTCCAGACTCTTCACGTATCCCACCAGTTCCTTGACGCGCTTATCCGGGTTCCGCAGGCTCTTCACCCGATGCCCGATTCCCGGCACCGGACCCACGTTTTTCTTCATGTGGGCCAGAAACTCGTCCACGGACATGTTGTTGTCGATGGCGTAGCTGAAGTACCGGCCCGCATCGGTCACGGCTCCGCCGAATCGCGGACCGATCATGATCAACCCGGCTGCCACGGCTTGCGACAACCCGATACCGGCACAGGCCCCGATAATGGTCGTCAACGCTCCGCTGACGCACGGGCCGTGATCGGCCGACAGGATGATGATTCGCCTGATGATTTCGGCCTCCTGCTTGGAGACCAGCCGCTTGTCCCACAGGAGCCCGATGATATGAGGAATGTCGTAACCTTTGTTAATGAGTTCGGACGCCGGATACCCTTCATACAAGGGTTCGTCGCCCCGGTCATCGCTGATGGTGGACTTGATCAGGGGAGCGACCAGGATATCGCCGTCTTTCATGCCCTGTTCCACGGTCCGGGGAAGCTTGGGCTGCTCCGCTTCGCTGAGTTCGGGAATCGGCTTGATTTCACCGGACTTCACCAACTCTTCGTACGTCTGCTTGATCGCCGGCCCCAAGGCACCGAACGTCTCCGGAACGAGAGCCCCTGCTTTCTTCAAGGCTTCCGACTTGGCCCGGGCCGATCCTTCGCCCTGAAGACCTTCCTTGGCGCCGGCGTGCCCGAATTTCATGCCCTTGGGCAGACTTTCCTGACAAAAACCGGACACGACGGCCAGGAGTTGAATGCGGCGCTTCTTCGCGCCGTACCATTCCGCAGCCCGTTCTTCCAAGTCGCCGCCCATCTCGCCGACAATGACCACGGCCTTGGTTTGCGGATCGTTTTCGAACATTTCGAGATACGTCACGTAATCCGTTCCCGGATAGGCGTCCCCACCGATGCCGATGGCGGTCGTGACGCCGTCGGCGAACTGCGAGCAAATCCAGATGATTTCATTTGACAGGCCGCCGGATTTCGTGATCACCCCGAATGAGCCGGGTCGATAGAGCTTGCAGGCCACCAGGTTATCGAACGCCCCGCCGATCACCCCCAAGCGGCATTCGCCGGCCGACATGACGCCGATGGAGGAAGGTCCGTTGAACACTTTCCCGAGTTTCCGCGCGTGCGCCCCGAGCAATTTGGAATCTTTTTCGGGCAAGCCTTCCGTGATCATGGACACCACCTGAATACCGGAATCGTCCAAGGCTTCCTTGGCGCCGGCATAGGCGCGATCCGCACCGATATACACCAGGCTGGTGTTGATTTCCGGATGGTTTGCGGTGGCTTCGGCGACGGTTTTGTACACCGGTATCGTGAGGAGCCGGTTTCCGCAGATGACTTCATTGGTTTTCCCGGCATCCGGAGGATACACGAACGCCGAAACGTTTAAAGGCTGCTGAATCATGTGACGGAACTCACCCATTCGCCGGGCCGCGTTCACCCCGGCCACCCCGCCCTGGATCACAACATGCGTCTCTTTCGTTGCCAGAATACTCATCGAACTCTCCTGCGTCTCAAGTGTTAAAAAACCGCGCCTACTCCGGTTCCCCTCCTTTGTAAGGAGGGGTAAGGGGAGGTAGAACCTGCGGCCAGAATGGCGAAACCCCGTCCTCTATGGGCGTTCAGTTCTACCCCACCTATCCTCCCCTTACAAAGGAGAGGCACTGTTGTTATTTCTTAGCCAAGGCCATGTCCACGATGTCCGTCAACGGGGTCCGGCGATCAAACACTTCGATTTCAAAACCTTCTTCCTTCAACGCGTTCATCGCCGCCAGCCCTTGTTTTTCGTTGGGCCCGCCCCGTCGCACCCAAATTCGCACGCCGTCCAGTTTCCCTTCGGCTTTGGCTTTACGAAACGCATTGATGATGCCGCCGAACGTCTTCTTGACGTCGGTGAAATTGGCGATGGCCCCGCCCACGATAATGTTCTTGATGCCGGGAAGGGAACAGACCTTGTCGGTCAGGACTTCGACGGCCCAGTCAGGCGGGTCCCCGGAATATTCCGCGTAATTGGCCAACTTGCCGCCACGGGCGACGACCGCATCCGAGTAGTACACGCTGGCCCCGCCGCCTGCCGGCAGCATCGCCGTGTCGCCGCCAGGAATTTCGATCAGCTTCACGGACCCTTTCACCTTCGAATCCACGGCCATAACCTCTTCTTCATTCTCGGTGTAGGCCCGACCGAATTCCGCGGCAAACGGAAACGTCCAGTCCGGATGACGGAATTTGGCGTCACCGTCCAACAGGGTCACGGCATCGAGCGCCACCAACTCGCCGGCGGCGTTCAGCACCACCGGATTAATTTCCAGGTACTGCCCGTCTTCATTGTCGAAACACAGGAACAGCTTCCTGGCGAAATCGGCGACTTTGGCAATCAAGTCACCGGAGAACCCGGCTTCTTTCGCAAGTGCCTCAAGCGCCGCGTCCGACGGAGCGTCACCCACAACGACGGAGCAGCGCTTCACGCGATCCCAATTGGACTCGACTTCAACCCCGCCGCAATTGGCGACCATCACGTCCGCACCGTCGCGGGTCGACTTCACGGCAACGTAGTATTCCTCGCCGTGGTCCACGGCTTCGGACACGATCACTTCCCGAATGGTCAACGTGCCGACGGTCCGGCCGAGCATTTCTTTCGCCGCGGCCTTGGCTCCATTGAGATCCAGGCCCACCTTTACGAGACCGAGTTTAAAACGCGACCCCAACGCCTCATGGGCTTTGACCACCAACGAACTCTTGTTCAACCATTCATTCGCCTGCGCCAACTGCTCCAGTTCTTCGGAAGAACCGACCACGGCATAATTCGGGGTTTGCAAACCCCACTTTCTCAGCAAGCCCATTCCCGGGCCTTCAAGTACTTTTGCCATAATGCAACCTTTGTTAGTCTTTTGTTAGTCTTGAATGATAAACGGAGATCCGGACATCAAACGGAGCATTGTAAAGAGAATGCATGCCTGTCGCAATCAACCGAAAGGCCCATACCGAGGAGTCACGAAAGACCCAGTAGAAACCACGTGGCCTCTCCGACGGACAACCACAGGGGGTTGTCCCTACATGAGAAAAACATCATTGTCCCGTAGGGGACGGCCCCCGTGCCGTCCCGAACGCAGGAGGACTACCAGGATCCGATTCAGCCGTTAAAACACTTCCCGCCACGTCCTGATCCGAGTCGGCACAGAAAGCATCGCGGCTTGCAGGCGACAACTGTCGTACTGGAGGCTTACAGGTCCAGTCTGCTCGACCCGGCTGGCCCAAATCCCTCCGCGAATCACGATGCCGCTTCCCTGGCCGTTGAGAAACAACGCGCCGGTCACCAGGATCATACCATCCCAGTAAACCTCGCCTTCCAACGTCGCGTTTCCGTTCACCAAGAGGATACCGAATCCCCTGGTTTGCCGAATGCGGATTCCTTGCGGTTGGGCAAAGGAGCCGCCCTTGGCATAAAACGTCATGGGCACCGAAGCCGTTCCCAATTGTTGATGTATTTGATCTGCGTTCAATTCCGCCGCGTCCGTGTTCAGTGTAACGAGAACACGGGCAGGATCAGGGACAAAGGAACTATGCCGGGGATTCGCGGGATTGCCATTGAACTGAATGGCCGGAGCACTCGTGACGGTCCCTCCGTAGACCACTGGCGGCAGGCTCCCGACCGCGCCACAGGCATCATGGCCGTTGATCGTGACCGGACCGCCCGAAAGGCTGACGTCCCCTGAGGCATGGACCGCCCCAAGCTGGTTTGGGCCCGGAGGATGCACCACTTCTTCCTCCAGAACCACGGTACCGCTGGTGGCAGATCCATGCGCGATGATTTTCTCGATGGGCAACCACGGGGTAGGAAAATTTGTCGTGAAGGAGACCGGATCACGACTTGTGGTTGAGGGATATCCAAAATAGACGACGTTGCCCCGGTTGCTTTTGGTATGACGGGAAGTGCTTCCGTCAAGGTCAACGTAATGAGGCGTGGACGGACGGTGCCCGGCCCGCTCGGCATCGTATTCGGTCTTATGCCGAATCTTCACCCAGTACGGCAGGCCCGTCTGCAAACTGTTCGGCCGGACCACCGTATTGGTTGGATTACCCGGAACAGGAATCAGGTTGGTCTCATGCGAAGCATATTCAGGATCGACGGATGGAGTCCATTCTGCAGATTCAAGGACGTAGGCAGTCCACGACGGACCCGGCGGCACCGCCGCCTCCCGGATGAAGGCCGCCTCAGCCCCCAGGGTCTTCCGCAAACGCGACCGGGCTTCCGCCAATCCGGCCTCGGCCGCATACAATTCCTGAACCGCCTGCTTGTGGTTCCCGCTGATCCGGATTTCGGTCGAGGTCGTCTGCAAGACCGTGGCCGTCACGAGACCCGCGACGGCCAACAGCAACAGGACCGCCACAAGCGCAAAACCACCGGCAACGTTGCCGTCCGAACTTTCGATCATCGTGCGATTTCAGCCACGGCATATGTAATCGTGGCTGGTGGTTACTCAACTGAACAAAGGGCAGGAAAATATTACCTGATTCTTTTATAATGCAGGAAGTTGGCGGTGGTGTCGAGACGCTTGATAAATGTAGGCTTTTTGTTCATTCGGGCAAATGTTATTTCGAACGAGTTGACTGACGGTGGATTCCAAGTTTAAAAGATACCCGAATTCATAGTCCTCGTAGTCCATTTCTTTTCGTGTTGCCCGCGTCTTAAGCAATTCCGCAATCTCGTCAACATTCAAGTTGCCAATATCGATTGAGATTCTTTCGGATACGCGGGCTTGTTTCAGCTTGGGCTATCGCGTCGGCACAATAGCGGCCAGAGTAGATGGCATTCGTTATACCCGTATAGCAATCAGACTGAAGCAGCCCCGCCGCATCCCCTATAACGTGGCAGCTTCCATCAGGTGTCGTCATCGGACGATTAGCAAACGCTCGAATCATCCCACCGCTCACGTGGTATTGCTTGGGGTCAAAGTCGCGTGCCAAGTACCCTTTCGAACGTATGAAGTCCACAAACTCATCGAACAGTATGTCTTTCTTTTTCAGTTCTGGTTGTCTCGACAATTGAGCCGTGCCTATGTGAAGCCTCCCGTCACCGATGATGTACGTCCATCCGAATACCCCGGTACCCATGAAGTTAAAATAGCTGACGTAAGATGGGCCGCAGTATTCCTGCTCAGGGACTTCTGCTTCCGTAAGAAGCGTTCTTTGACCGGGCCATGCATTCACGTTGTTAAAAAATCGTCGATATACCGGACAGAAGGTGCCCGCAGCGCCGACAAGAAACGGCGCGGTATGGATCTCGTTCCCGACGCGAACTGCATATTGCTTGTTGTTGAACTCAATATCTTCGGGTCGCACGGCATGATCTCGAATGACAATACAACCAGCCTGATTTGCTAATGACAGCAACCAATTGTCAAATTCATCTCGATTGGGCAAATAGACGTATCGATTCAGTTTGTCCACAACAATCTTAAACATCGTCGTCAATTCTTTGCCGTTATTGAAGGTTCTGAATACGGAAGCATTGGGTGAGCGCATTGGGTATGGGTATTCGTGGGGCGACAGTTCGAGGGCGGGCCAGGTATGATCGAAGATTCCCGCGCTGGTCCTCTTCACGTGGCATTTGCCGGTTCGCTCAATCACGGCCACCTTCAGACCGTGCTTTCTCGCGAATCGGGCGCAAGTAGACCCTGCGGGTCCACCACCTATAATCAACACGTCATGTTCACGTCGTGAATCCATGAATGCCAAGTTATTCCTTTCTGAAAACTCACTGCATTTTAGAGAATTCAATGTTCCAGTCAAGGTTTTTGCAAGCCGACATCCTGGCCCTTTGCGGCGTAGATACGTTGAAGTAATCGACTACTTACCCGAACCTGTGCCTTGTTTCAACTCAGAATAAGACTTGCCCTGCCTAGGCCGTAAGGCTATCCTTACAAGGGTAACTGGACCCGGTGGCACCGGGGAAATACAAAGAAGATAAAGTTGATGGCTGTTACTAAAGAAGATTCGGCAACCCAACCACTAATATTGCCGGAAGAGCTCATTCTAATGCTCCTCAACGAGGAGAACGGTTACTTTCATCAAGTACCCGGCTGGCACTTGAACTGCGCTGTCATCGGGGCAGTCCTAGCGGAACTCTCCCTCCTGTCACGCATCGACACGGACATGGAATCCCTGTTCCTTGTGGACCAGACCGAAACGGGTATTCCTGTCCTGGACCCCATTCTGAAAGAGATTGCAAACGAACCAACTCAACGGAACGCCCAGTTCTGGATCGAACGGCTCGCCCCCCGTGCGGAGTCAATCATTGATTTGAGTCTGGATCGCCTGGTTGACCTGAAGATCCTGGAACACCACGACGGCGATTTCTGGACGCTGGCTCATACCGGCTGGCAGATGGAACTAGGCCGCAAAGCCATAGACGTTACGGCAGATGAGTTTATCAAGTTGCGTATCATGAAGTGTATCTATACCAACGCGATACCCAAGCCCAGAGACATCATCATTATTTGCCTCATCAATACGTGTGACATCTTTCGATTCATGTTCCAACTCGATGAGGATTTAGAAAAGCGCATAGAGTTGATCTGCCAGATGGACCTGATCGGCCGCTCCATAGCCCATGCAGTGACCAACAATCTCGTCGGCCCTTTGTTTCGACGTTTCAGCCTGGCCAAGAAAAAAATTCCGGGTGTCTCTCTGCCAAAGTTGGTGCTCAATATGTTATCGCGCAAGGGCAACATTCCCGCGGTCTTTGCAGACCTGACGAAACAGTACGGTCCGGTATTTCAGATACGCCCGCCGTTCCAGGAACCCATGATCTTCCTGTCCGGGGCTAAAATCAACCGCTGGGTCCACCGGAACGGGCGCCTGTACCTGAAATCCAAGGACTATTTCACCGATATCGAGAAAGTCTACGGCGCCTCCGGGCTGATACCCGGACTCGACGGAGCCGAGCACTTCCGGCTACGCAAGGCCATGCAACCGGGCTACTCCCGCGAAAGGCTGGAAAATCTCTTGAATCCTCTCTACGGGCACGTCCGTGCATTCATGGCGGATTGGAAGGTGGGTTCCTCCGTGTACGCGGTCCACCTGTGCCGGCGCATGATCAATGCGCAAATATCACCCCTCATTCTCAGCATAGATTCGCAAGACGTTGTGGATGACCTGATAAAGTTCAAGGAGCGGGCGCTCACCACCCACGTCGCGAAGATCCTGCCCAAGTTCCTGCTACACACCCCGGACATGAAACGCCCAGCCAAGGCCATCGACGCGGCGGTACAAAGGGTCCAGGACGTCCACACGCCAGCCCAGCGGGCTGGTTGCCCGCGAACCCTTGTGGATGACCTGCTTAGCCTCTATGCCAGCGACCCGCAATTCCTCCCCGAGTCAAACATGGGATTCTCTCTTTCGGCACCCATGCTTGCCAGCATGTACCTCGGCGATGCGTTGGCCTTTGCGCTCTACGCCATGGCGTCGCACCCTGAACTCTACGGCCGGATCCGGAGCGAGGCTGACGCCCTGTTCGACGGCGCAGACCCGGATAAGGCGGGCTTCGCCAAGACAGAGAGCGACGTCACGAACCGCTTCATCATGGAGTGCATGCGTATGTACCCCATCGTCCCCATGTCTATTCGCAACGTGATGAACTCGTGCGTGGTCGAAGGCTACGAACTGCCGGTAGGAGCACGCATCGGCATTGCGCAGACGGCCCCACATTACATGGAAGACGTTTTCCCGAACCCTTTCTCATTCGACATCGATCGCTATCTGCCTCCGTGTAATGAGCACCTCAATCCCGGATACGCGCCATACGGGCTTGGCACGCACACGTGCCTCGGCTTCCGGTGGGTGGAACTGCAACTGGCCGTCAACCTGTTGATGGTCGCGCATTACTTTACGCTTGAGTTGTCGCCTGCGAATTACAAGCTCCGGTTCAACCCGTTTCCGTCGATGTCTCCGAGCAAGAGGATGAAGTTCCGAATCGCCGAGCAAAGACGCAAATTGCCCGTCTGACGTACCATGGCCCATGAAACCGGAACACGGGGGAAAGAATATCAACGTCTCCCAAACATCAGTCCGCGTGAGGAACGTCGCGTTGACCGTCCAGCAGTCAACGACAACGGGTGGGGACAAGGACCATGCCGCGGCGCATAGCCATCGTCGGCGGAGGCATATCCGGGCTGGGGGCTGCATGGGGGCTGCATCATCACCCGGACCGATTCGACTTTCGGCTGTTCGAGGCCCGTGACCGGATTGGCGGGAATGCCATTACGGCCGATATGCCGCAGGATGACGGCGGCACCATTCCCTTCGACATCTCCGTCACCGCTTGCATTCCGTCTGTCTACCACCACGTCCTGTTGCTGCTGAAGAAATTCGGCATTGAGTTGCTCGATACCAGGTTCAGTTACAGTGTGAAGTACCGCGGCCACGTCTATGCCCACGATTTCGACTCCGGCATCAGGGAGCAACTCCAACCCGAGATTGCGAAGTTTCAACGACTCCTGAGGCGGCTGCATTGGTTCGGCTGGTTGAGTCGCTGCCAATCGAAATTTCTGAACGCCCTCAATCCGTTCAATTACGTCAGCATGCGGACGGTCCTGAACCTGGGCGGCTTTTCCGGTGACTTCAGGTACAAGGTGCTGAAGCCCATGTTTGTCAACTTCCTGATGGCGACAAACGTGTTCGATATGCCGGCGGCTCTCTTTACGAGATACCTGGAATTTTTTGACATCGAAACCGCCACGCCCATGCAGACGTGGGACCAGGGAACACGCCGCATCTACGAGAACCTGTCCGCCAATTTCCGGGACAAGATCTACTTCAACCGGCCCGTCCGGAAAGTACACCGCCAGTCGTCGCAAGTCGTGGTCGAGGACGAGGACGGCGTCAAGGAGACGTTCGACGAGGTGGTCTTTGCATGCAATGCAAACCAGACGCTGATGATGCTCGACGAACCCACGATACTGGAGCGTTACATCCTCTCGTCAATACGTTACGAGAGCGAACTCCACAACCATACGATCGTCCACTCCGACTCCTCAGTTCTCCCGGATAACGAAGTGAAACCCCTGACAACGCGGAGCAACCACATAGAACAATACGGCGCCAGGCCGGACAACTATGAAATCACGTACATCATGCACAACCAGCAGCCGTGGGCCAACAGGTCTGACAAGCCCTGCCTGGTAACCTACAATCCGATCAGCCGAATCGATGAAAAAAAGATTATCGGAAGATGGTGGTTTCAGCACGTCGTCCATGACGTGCGCCACGTGGCTTGGCTCGTTCCTTTGTTCCGCTTCATTCAAGGCAAGAAACGGACGTGGCACTGCGGCGCCCACGTGCTGATCAACAGCCAGGAAACCTGCTTTGTCAGCGGACTCGCCGCTGCAACGCAGATCGGTGCGGATTATCCCTTCGACGACCCCGTGGCAAGGCGGTCCTTCAACTATTACGGGAGTATCCTGTATGGTTGGGGGTTCAGAAAAGCGAAGAACTGAACCAACCGTGAGATCAGGAGACATGCCCGAATCCCGCGCTGATCGAGCGCTTCGCGAACAGGACGCAGACCAGACTCGTCTGACAATACCGGTAGGCCTGTTCGTGGCGCTGATCGTCGCAATCCTTGCAATGCTCGGCATCGGTACGCGGTATTACGTTCACGAGGATCTGAACGCCCTCCACGCCCTTTTGAGCCTGTTCTTCTCGATCAACCTGCTGATCTGCTATTGGGAGATATGCCTGTTCCTTCGACCGGACCATATCAGGACGCGCACCGAATATTGGCGTGCACGGTGCCGTGAAACCGGCCGGACTCCGGCCTTCGAGTTCTTTATCTCAAAGAAGGTCCCCTTGACACAGGCATTGTCGCCGACGCTCTGGGCCGACGTCTGGGCGGCCTACTCCCAGTACGATGACTCCTATGCGGACCGCCTGACGTTCGGCTACAATGCGGATATTGCCAATGGCTTTGTGACTCCGGTTCCATCACTGGTCCTGTACGCGGCGTATACGGTCGATTTCCTGCCCGCTCTCTTTACAGGCATTCTCGGGGTCATGGCGTTCTGGCAATGGACCTATGTGACGTCGGTCTACTGGGTCAGCTTCTTCATCGCCAAACGGCAAACCCGGATCAGCCGGCGCGAGTTGTACGTCTACATCCTTGCGATCAACGCTTTTTGGGTGTTGTGCGCGCTGCTGGGGTTATATGTCTCGATCCGCCTGATTATCGACGGCAATTACAGCATCCTGGGATACTAACCGGAGGAACCTCTGATTTATTGTGATAACGGGATGCAGGGCAAGGCGTCCCGGAGCGAAACCCGAAGCTTATCATGGAGATAGGTGAGGGTTGAGCGAGGACACAACGCAGCCCTGCGCCCGATAGTGCAGTAAATCAGGGGTTCCTGGAAGAAATTCAGGAACCTGACAGGTCAAGCCTGGTCCGGCGCCGCTGCTCGTAGAGACCGAGCGCGTGCAGGGGAAAATACTGCCGATACAGGACGTAATCCAACAGCGCCGTACGGAAAAAGATCCCGGCCATGTCTTGCCTCGGCCATGCCCCATCTGCGTCCTGCGTGTCGAGCAAAAACCGGGCCCCCTGCGAAATCGCGGCCCAGTTCGAATCACCCGCCTCAAGGAGCGCAATCAACGCCCATGCGGTTTGGATGACCTGACTTTCATTATGGGCAACGTATCGACCGGTCAGACAACCGCTGTGGTGTTCACCCCATCCCCCGTCCTTCTGCTGGCGGTCCAGCAGCCATTGACAGGCTAAACGTAGCGCCGAATCACCCGGACGGGCCCCGGCGGCAACCAGCCCCCTGATACCGAAGAAGGTGCCGTAGATGAACTGAACGCCCCAGACGCCGCGCCATGACCCATCGTTTGCCTGGGTCCGGCGAAGCCAGGCGTCAGCCTTCGAGATCGCGTCCGACACCGCCTGGTCCGTAATGTGCGGGAAGGACTCCTTGCAAGCGGCGAACGCCCCGAGGCAAGACGCGGTGCACTCGACGTAGGAATGCTCGGTCATCGAGTCGCCAAACATTTCAGCCGGATTCAGCCACTCAAGACCAAACGCGGAGCGTCGCGCTTCATAGCTGCCAAAACCGCCATCGCGGTTCTGGCTACGCAGCATGAATTGAACCGCATCGCTGAGCGCCGTCTCGCTGACGGCCTTGGGGTCGGCGGCGAGAATGCCCTGCACCGCTTCCGCGGTGCAATCACTCACCGGCCAGCCGTGCCATCCCCCGGGAAAACACCAGCCGCCTTTCGGATCGGCCCGATATGCCTCGCGAAACCCTTCGAAACTGGTGCCGACCTGTTCCCGACACAGGAAGCCGGCTCCTTGCCGGAGAGCCGGTTGAACCCCGTCGAACTCGGGCACCGTGGCCAAGGCTTGTAGGGAGAAGCCGGTATCCCACGAACTGCTTCTCGCGCCGGTGACTCGAGCGCCCCGCTCTTCATCCTCCCAGATCCAGCCATCCAGCTTCGCGAGCGCCTGACGACAGTCGGCGTCGTTTGGATCACGCAGCCATAAGGCCAGGACGTTGAGGAACCCGCTGACCGGAGAGATGCTCGTATGGCTGGTGGTTTGCAGTTCCCATTTTATCTGCCGGATGAGCGCGTCCACGCAGCGGGCGCGCAGACGTGTGTTGTGGAACCGTTCAAATACCCGTGTCAACTCGTATCCGGCCCGGAGCCAGACGCTGGGGCGTGCGTAGAGGTCGGCGTCTCGCAAGCGATTGCGGCCCGCGGAAAAATCGACGTTGGCAAACCCCTGGGGAAACAGTTCCTCTCGCAACGAGGCGATCGTGGGCGTGACCGGCGTTCGGAACCGACGTGGATAAATTGCCGCCATCGCCATGTAGATCAGCCGGGTATGGCAGTACCAGTTTGAGGGATGTAACGGTATCCGGCGCGACAAGCCCCACAGTTCCGGCAAAATGGCGTTGACCCCGCGCCAATCGTAGAGATTGAGAAGCGCCAGCCAGAATTTCCCCCAGCTCGGGATACCGAGCACCCCTTCGGCTTGCAGGAATCGGCCAGCCGGCTCGATCAACGGATCATCCCGTTCAATACCGAGTAATCTCGCCGCAACGTACACCAGGGTGGTGACAAACAGGTTGGGCGGCGGGTGCTCGTGCAGACTCCATAGGCCTCCTTCGAGACGGGTGGATTCGAAGGAGCGCAGCACGCGACGGCGCCGGCCGGGTTCGAGCGGCCGGCCCATCATGTAGTGCAGCAGCACGTATTGTGCGGTGAGCATGGGACACCAAACCATCTCGCCTTCCCAGGCGCCATCCTCACCTTGAAGCTTCAACAGGCGCGCGCTTGCGCTCCTCAACGCCGGACCCGCGTCGGGTGACACACTCACCCTCGGGTGGTGGACGGGCCGGGGGTCGTCCACCTTCGATGGCATGGAAACCAGAAGCGCATGGGCCAAGGTATCTCGAATTCGTTCGTCTTTTTCTCGGCCTCTGCCTTTCGCCTTACGCAGTTGTATGACGCCACGCAGGAGCCACAAAAGACGACCGAAGAGTGCATAAACCATCTCGAGGGCCCGACGCCAAGCGAACTGGTCGTAGGATCGTGGAATCGCCCCGGCAACCGCCCGGAACACCATCGTGCCACCCGCGAAACTCATACGGACTATCGATATATCTTCACAGGCGAGTAAAGACATGGTCCGGTTACGGAACGCGGAACTTGACCTCCAACGCCGGTAGATCTCGTGTCTGACCGCCACCGCCTCGGTCCGGTGGTCGGCAAAGACCTCGTAGAGCTCCATAGCGAGGAGTTCCGGCGTGTGGGTCGCCTGGAAACGCTTCATGGTGAAGTCGTGGAAGTCCTTGCCCTCGGCCAGCGTCAGAGCATCGCCGAAACCGAGGGTCATTCCCACCGCCGTCATGGGATGGTAGTGCCCGGCTGCATCGCCGATCAGTACTCGACGTGGGCTCCCGTACGTGACGCGCGGGCTCAGTTCATTGGCCGCAGCCTGGTATTGCCCCGCTCGTAGCGTTTCGACAAATGCAGGCCTGAGCGTTTCCGGCAACACGCCGGCATATGAGTCCGACAGGAAGCCAATCCAGTCACCGGATGCACAATTGCCCGATGGAACATCGACGATGACCCGGACGCAATGCTCTCCCAGATGGTACATGAGCACTGGACCCGGTCCACCACACAACACGTGCCCATAACCCTCCAACGGCAAACTCATCCCTCTTAACGTCACACCCACCATCTGCGAGCAGCTCTTCGGCTTTATCGATAAGCCCAACGATCGACGCACGATTGAGGCCCGACCGTCGGCGCCGACAATTCGCGCGGCGGATATGGATTGCTCAGTGCCGTTACAGGAAAACGTGACCCGCGTGTCTTCCACCGAACGGACCCGCGCGTGGGTCATGAAGTCGATGCCCGGCTCGTCCTTGATCGCTTCGCGCAGATTCGAGACGATCTCCGCATGCTCGCACGCCACACCGTGGAGTCCTTCCGGATAGGGAAGCGCGATCGGCTCCGATCCGTCTTCAGGGAACACGACAAATCCTTGACCGATGGTGCTGCGGGACTGCGTATCGAACCTGATGCCGAATTCGCGCAACATCCGCACGGCAGGCGGATGCAGCCATTCTCCCGCCATCCGCTTGGAAACGTTGGGATTGGCTTCGAGCAGGGCGACCCGGGCGCCCTTCCTTGCGTGAGCAAGCGCGCATAAGCTGCCGACCGGGCCCGCGCCGACGATGACGACGTCGTAGCGCCCAACAGTGGCGTTGTTCATCGGAGCAGGCTCGCGTGCGAACGGCGGCGGTAGCGGACACGGCATGGCGCCTTGGGACCCGTCACCCAGCTACTGTAATTCGGGGCAGGGAACGCCGTGTCGAGAGAAAAGTCGAAGCGATCGAGCAGCACGGTCCAGATCGCCTTGATTTGCAGGTAAGCAAAATGTTCGCCCATGCATCGGTGTTTGCCGCCGCCAAAACCGATCAGGGCGTAGTGGTGTTGTTTGTGCTCGTATGCGGGAGGGGCAAAACGCTCCGGGGCGAACCGCTCAGGGTCGGCAAACACGTGGGACAACCGGTGAGCGACCGCCGGCGAGACCACGGCCAGGGTACCTGCAGGCACGATATGATCCCCGTAACGCAAGGGTTTGAGCACCTTGCGGACCAGGATAATCAACGGCGGGTGCAGCCGCTCGTTTTCACGTACGGCGTTTTCCAGCACCACTTGTCTCTTGAGACCTTCGAGGCTCACGGTTCCCGTCTCGCGGTAGACGTCCTGCATCTCGTCTCTTATCTTTGCCAGGTAGGAGGATGCTCTCAGCAGTTCCAGACCGGTCCACGTCGCGAGCACCGCGCTGGTGTGTTGCCCCGCGAACAACGCCGTCAGCAGGATCCCGGTTATCTCGTCGTCGTTCAAGGCGCGGCCATCCTTGTAGCGGGCATGCATGAGCGCCTGCAAGAAATCGTCGGGCGCAGCCCCGGAAAGCCGGCGCGCCTTCATGATCCGGCTGAAGATCTCGGCTATTTTGCGGCGGGACCGGTCTCGACTCCGGTGCGCCGCGGTAGGCAGTCTGGGGAGAAAAAATCCCAGGACGTTGATGCCGTTCTGCAGGTCGTGATAAGCCTCGGCAAAACCCGAGTCCACTTGCTCCCGGACTTCCTCTCCAATAAGACAACGACTGGCGATTTTGACGGTAAGCTCGTTCAGTGCATGCGGCAGATCGACTGTCCCATCCTCGCCGAGTTCGTCGACCAACTGCATCGTCTCCTCGAACATGACGCGGGCATACCGGCGCATCGCGGCTTCGCGCAGGGCCGGAAACAGAAACCCAAGCTGCTCGTCCATGATCTCGGGGGAGGCATCGTAAGCCACGCCACGACCAAAGATGGGGACCGTGAACTGATACACGGCTTTGGCGCTTAGCTGATCCTCCGGTGCCCTGAAGTAACAGTCGTGAGCTTCGGGTCCGGTAAAGAGCACAAACTCGCGGGGACCGAGCCGGAAACGGACGAGTTCCCCCTGCTCGCGCCAGCCGCGGTCCAACATCGAGACCGGATTCTTTAGAAAATCCAACAGGTGACCGACCAGCGGCCACCCACCCATGAGTTCGGGAACGGTTTTGGCCGCGTTCGGCGACGGCCCTGCCGAACGCACGGTTGCCATACCGTGAGACAGGTGTTCCACCCTTGTCCTCCTCTCAATAGACAAACGGCAGCATCGAAAAACGTACCCGCTGTGTATAACGGCCCCACAACTCCCCATACTTGGCGTGGCAGCGACGCTCATCACGTCTCGAGCGATGCCACAACAGGCCCGCCAGCCACGCGGGTAACAGGTAGGGCACCCAGGATGCAAACCCGGTGGTCAGGGTGAACGCGAGGTAGATGCAGATTTCACCGGTATAGTTGAGATGCCGTCCAATGCCCCAGAATCCGGAGACCAGCAAGCGCCCATCCAGGGATTGGGCGGGTTGCCCCCAAATCCTGATGCCCGGGTCACGCTTGAACCGGTGCTTCTGTTCATTGGCACCGCGGAAGAGCCAGAAGCCGAGGACGAACAAGAGGACGGTCGCGGTCACGGCGACGGGAGACAGCGATTCCGATGGGTGGATCAGCCACCAGCCGGCGATACAGTAGAAAAATGGCACCAGCACGTAGTCTCCCCAAATCAACATCCATCCGAAACGCTCACTGCCCAGATCCCAGGTATAGATCATTCCGTGTTCGAACTGGAAGTAGTTGAGCACGTACAGGAAGGTGAAGACTTGGTAGAGCACCATCGCCAGGGTCAATTCACCGTAGGTATCATACTGCACGACGGCGAACGATGCGTTGAGCAACACCAAGCCGATCAGAGAAGGGCGGTAGCTGAACAACTTCAAATCCACCCCGAACCAGGCGGGATTCAGTTCCACGCCAAAGAAGAACCCCTGCCACCACGGTCCCGGCGATGCATCCCGGGGCCTGGCTCTCCCCCAATACAGCCAGCCGGATAAGGCGAATGCGAAGACGTTGGTCACCACGAACAACGCGGCAAAGTGGGTGTGCAGCACGGAAAGAGAAAACCAGCCGGAGACCTGGGCGAGACAGGCCACAATCACGGTCGCCAGGAACAAGGCAAGGCCGTTCAGTTTATAGGTGGTGGATTGTCCTTCGACCTCCGGTCCCGTCACCCGTCTTCCGGGCAGCAGCATCGAACCCAGAAACAGCAAGCCGATAAACCCCGACACCATGGCTGCCGCCTCGAGCAGGGCGCCGCCCGACAACAGCGCGGACCATGGGAAGTGGAAATCAGGTCCCGGCATCGCCGTTCTCCGTCCCGCGCGCCATGTACTCACGCCACTTGCGCACGGTCACGTTTTGAAAAGCCCGTACCGCCGGATTGTACTCGATGGGAGGCGCGTCCCAATGTCTCTCGTACCCCTGCTGCTCCGCTTCGACCGCAACGCCGTCCTGGGCGAGTAATGGGCCGATGAGCACACGGTTCGAGATCTTCAGCACTGCGTTCATGGCAAAACGGGGAATACGTACCGGCAGCAAGGGCAACTTCAGCGACTTGAAATAGAACAGGAAGAACGCCCGGGTGGTCCGCTCATCAATCGGCAGGACAAAAAGCCAGTGCTTGATCGCGTCATCGGTGTTCGACCACTGGTAGGGGTATTGATAGCAAAGATCCATATACGTGGTGTCGACGTGGCCGTGATCGACAAACAATCCCGAGATACGCCCGCGTCCGACCTTTGTATTGTAGGCCACGTGCACGTCGTCGCCGACGGTCTCACAACGGGTGAGGACGGCGCCTTCTTCGAAGGGACGGTACCGACGATGCAGGTGGGCGTGGGTGAAGTCACTCACGTTGTCGATCACCATCGAGTGGTGAGCCGACCAAGTGAACACCAGCGGCTCGCAGGCCCATCGCTCGGGTCCCTCAAGTTCGGGGATATCCGGGATACGGCGCAGGTCCGCCTGCTCCGGGTCTCCGGGAAACAACCAGACCAGACCGTAACGCACCGTCACGGGATAGGTTCTGAGCGGAAGCGTCGGAAGACCCCGTCCGTAGCGGTCATGGGGAATCTCGACACAGCGTCCGTTTTCATCGTACTGCCAGCCGTGGTACGCGCACGTGAGCCGGCAGCCTTGAACCTCGCCCATGGAGAGTTTGAGTTGGCGATGCGCACAGCGATTTTCAACCGCGTGAAACGAGCCGTCCTTTCCACGAAACAGCGCAATGGAACGCTTCCAGAAAATGACCTCGACCACGGTCCCGGGTTTGACCCGGCGCACTTCTTCAACCGCGTACCAATAATTCGGGTCCATACCCGCGGCCCGCGCTTGCTGACGCAGGTTGCGGGCTTCTTTGAAGTCGGGTGGGGCACCCGATACCAGGTTCATATCTGGCCTCCGTCGGGAGTGATCCGTATACCTTCGTTCAGCATAAGACGTTCCTCTTGTCTTATCGCGTTTTGCCTCGTGACGTTCACGCACGGGCGTTTGGCAAATGGATTCGTGATCGCGTTGCGGTGGTAGTGAAAGGCGTAGGCCTCATGAACCGCGGCGCGGATACTGGTTGGCTGATAGCCGAGATCCCGTCTCGCTTTACCGACGTCGGCGTGTAAGCGTTTGCGCAACAGGCGAATGGCGCCTGGGGTGAAACGCTGGGGAAAGCTCGGGTGAAACCGGCTCAGGTAAAAGCTCGTCATTTCGGAAAAAACGAGCATCACGTTGGCCGGAATACGCCGGCACGGTCGCGGAACGCCCGAGACCTCCTCAAACAAGTCCAGGATCTCGGAAATGGTTTTGTACTCGCTGCTGAAAATGTACTTTTCGCCCTGGCGTCCTTGGCGCATACACAACAGGTGTCCTTCGACAATGTCCCGCGACGTGACGAACTCGAACCCGCCGTCAACGTAAGCATGGAGCTTGCGGTTACTGTAGTCACACAAGGCTCTTCCCAACCGTGAGGGGAAAAAATCGGCGGGTCCGACCACGGCGCAGCACGTTGCCACCACGACGTCCTGGCCTTTCGCCGCGGCGCGCCAGCACTCGTGCTCGACGAGCGACTTGCTGCGCTCGTACGGCATCGTGCGCTCCATGGGATAGAATTGCATCGTCTCGTTGGCGGGCGCGGACGGATTATCCAAATCGTACCCGACCGCACTGAAAGAGCCCGTCACCACCACCCGGCCGGCTTCTACCTCTCGCGCCGCTTGCAGCACGTTACGGGTGCCGACGACGTTGCAGTCGAACACTTCCCGGCGATGAGCGCGATTGCCTTCGATGGTTGAGATCTTGGCCGCGACGTGGTAGACGCCCTGACAGCCCTCAAGCGCACGCCGGGTTGCATCCAAATCCCGGATATCACCAAACCTGCGTTCAACGTCAAGACCTTCCAAGCCTTCGTTGTTGTCTTCGTGTCTCAGCAAGACCCGGACCCGCACGCCGTCGTCCAGCAGCCGGCGCACGAGATTGGCGCCTACGTGTCCTGCCGCACCGGTCACGAAAACGGGCGGCGTCGAAGAGCCGGCAGACGCGTTCAACCCTGAGGTCATCTCGCGCCCTGATTGTGAAATTGTGGCGTAAAAGCGTCTGTCATACGTCTCAAGTCCTCTCTTCTCTCGCTCACTGCCTTACCCGATCGTTGCCCCGAGACGCGAGGGAAGAGCGTTTTGCTTGACAAAGCTGCCGATGGGGTGAGCCGGAAAGCCCAAGCTGTCTGATAAGCGACACTCTAGCACATTCGGCATAATCAGTCTAGTTCTATTCATTGCACTATTTTGAACGCCAGGTCAGCGTTCTGATCGGCACGGATGGCGCCGACGAGTCGGCGTCTTGTGACCTCGTTGAGATGCGAGACGGGGAATGAGCCGGTCTCGGCGAGTGCAATACATGATGCTGGAATCTATTTTTTCGCTGGGCTATAATGCCCCCCTCAAGATTTCTGCAAGCGGGCAGACTGATTGTTTCCTCCCTGCCTACGGAAGCACGTGGCGATGCTTGAGATATACCTTCGGCAAACAAAGCTATGACCTCCCTGCTGCTGGACCGCTACACGACATTCATATTGCGCTACCGATGGCTGGTCCTCGCATTGGCCGTGGCGGTCATGCTGGTTCTGGCAGCCGGACTCCAATTCATTACCGTCTCCAACGACTGGCGCGACAACTTCGATAAGGACAATCCTCATCGCGTGGCATTCGAAGCCTTGGAGGATACCTATACCGCAACCAACGTGGCATTGATCGCAGTGGCGCCCAAAGGGGGTGAGGTCTTCACCCGCGAAGCGCTGAGCGCCGTCGAAGAGTTGACCGAGGCCGCGTGGCGCGTGCCTTGGTCCACCAGGGTCGACTCTCTTGTCAATTACAACCACACCGAAGCGGTCGGAGACGACTTGAAGGTCGAGCGGCTCGTGGAAGACGCCGGGTCGCTCAATGATAACGACCTCGCCCGGATCAAGGGAATTGCGTTAGGCGAGATCAGTGTCGCGGGCCGGCTCGTCTCCCACGACGGGCGCGTGGCCGGACTGGTCATCAGTTTTGCCTTCCCCGAGAACCCTGAAGCTGCGCTGACCGAGGTTATCGACTACGTCCGCGGCCTCTTGGACAAGGCAAGGGCGGACCATCCGGATATTACCTATCACCTGACCGGCGACGTCTTCGTGAACCGCATCATGACAGACGCAGTCGACGACGATATGCGGATCCTTGCGCCAGTCGCATTGATCGTCATTGTGTCAGTCGCCGCCGTCCTTCTGCGCTCCCTGCTGGGCATGCTGTCCCTTGTCGCCATGCTCATCTTCGTCATCGCCTCCACCATGGGGCTCGTCGGCTGGACCGGCACGCTGCTCAACGCCGCCAACTCCGGCATTCCGATTATCATCATGACGCTCGCCATCGCAGACTCGGTCCACGTCATCGCGACGACGATGTCCGGCATGAGGCAAGATCTGGACAGGGACACGGCGGTCGCCGAATCCCTGCGCGAGAATGCCTGGCCGGTGTTCCTCACGACGGTCACGACGATGATCGGATTCCTCAGTCTCAATGCCTCGGACTCTCCGCCTTTTCGGGTCCTCGGCAATTTCGTGGCGTTTGGCGTGCTTTGCGCCTTCATGTATTCCATGACGCTTCTGCCGGCACTGTTATTGGTCTTGCCGTTGCGCGCAAAGCCCGTACGCGCCCGGCGTTCCGCTTTCTTTGATCGCTTGGGGAGCTTCGTCGTCGCACGCCGCACGCTCCTGCTCTGGTCCATGACCGCCGTGGCAATTGTCCTGGCGGCGGGCATTCCCCGCATCGAGTTGACGGACAATTGGTTGCAGTATTTGGATGAGCGTTATGAATTTCGGCGCGATACGGACTTTGTCATCGACAATCTGACCGGCATGGAAAACCTGGAATACTCCCTGAGTGCCGGGCGCGATGGCGGCATCACCGATCTCGGCTACCTGCGCAAGATCGACGCTTTCGCCGAATGGTACCGCGCCCAGCCGGAAGTCGCGCACGTCCAGTCCTTTCCAGACATCATGAAGCGCCTCAACAAAAACATGCACGGCGACGACCCGGCCTTCTACCGGCTGCCCGAAGACTCCGAGCTTGCCGCGCAGTACCTGCTGCTCTACGAGCTTTCGGTTCCCTTCGGCAGTGACCTCAACAACCGTATCGACGTCGGCCGATCTGCCACGCGCATGACCGTCACCATGCGCAGACTGAGTGCCGAGCAGCAGCGCAAACTCGACGTACGCGGACAGGAGTGGCTCCGCGCCAACGGGCCGGAACTCGCCACCGAGGGGTCGGGGTACAGCCTCGCTTTCGCCCACCTGACCATCAGCAACAACAAAAACATGTTGCGGGGCACGGTCATTGCCATGGCTCTCATTTCGCTGATCCTGATCGGGATTTTCCGAAGCCTGCGCCTCGGCCTCATCAGCCTGGTGCCCAACTTCATCCCCGCAGCCATGGCCTTCGGCGTCTGGGGATATCTCTACGTCGAGGTGGGGAACGCCGGTTCTCTCGTGACCGCGATCGCCTTCGGCACAGTCGTCGACGATACGATTCACTTCATGACCAAGTACCTGAAAGGACGTCGGGAAAGTCTTTCCGCGTCCGAGGCGGTGCAAACCACTTTTCGTTCAGTGGGTCATCCGCTGTTTGTCACAACCATGATCCTGGTACTCGGTTTCCTGGTATTCGCTTCGTCGGGGTTCGCGATCAGTTTGATGCTCGGTCTCCTGGTTGCACTCACGATCGGCTTCGCTCTGATCTGTGATTTCCTGCTTCTCCCGCCCCTGCTGATCGCCATCGACCGGAAGACGTGACCCGGTGTTTTCCAATGCGGAAATGGGCCTGGAGAAAAAGGAGGGCTCAGTTCGCCAAGTTATGGGAGGTGGAATCTGGAATTATAAAATTAATGGTGCTATATTTCTGAAATACTTCATTAATCAGTACGGTTTAGCATACCGCATTTGAGTTTCGAGGGCTACTGACTATGGACGATAAGATCGTTTTGATTGTCGAGCGAGTCTATCTCGGCGTGATTGGAGTTGTGTTCCTTGCGTCGGGCATTTTTACCTTCTTTGATCCTCACGCAATGGGGGAAGCCTTGGGGATCGCGCCGCTGAACGCCTCCGGCGAAACGGAAATTCTCGCCACCTACGGCGGGCTGGTTGTGGGGTCCGGGCTGCTATTTCTTGCAGGGTTGTTCCACGAGTTGATGGCCGTAGCGGCGCTCGCGGGGTGTTGTTTTGGCGCGGGTGGATTGGTGTCCACTCGGATCGCTATTCAACTCACAGAAGGCTTTACCGTCAACCAGACGATCGTGGCCACGTTCGAGGTGAGTATAGTCGCCGTTGCGTTGTTTTTGCTCAAAAGAAGGATACGGCGCATCATGGATGCGTCGCTTCGCCAACAACCATAGGATCGAACTCACCCTTTCATCCCAAAGCTCGAGGCTTGCACTATTCGTTTGCCTCCCGCCTGAACCGCAATGACAGTCCGTAGGAAGCACGCCATAAACACGTTCATATTCCGCACTTTTTGGACAGTTATGTGTATGTGTGCTCCGGTGGGAACCACCGGCGCACAGTCGATCGAAGAGGCACGCTCCGTCTATGCCGAGGGCCGCTTCACGGAGGCCGCCGAACTTGCCCAGAATCTCGACACCTCAGAAGGCTATGCATTGGCGGCCAATTCACTGGCGATTTACAGCTACTACATTGCGCCGGAGAGTGAAAAGGAAGGCTCGTTCCGTCGGGCCGCAGAACTCGCACGAAAGGCAATCCGGCTCGATACGTCCAACCCGGAAGCCTATCTCCAATTGGCCCATGCCACGGGGCGTCTCGCGCAAGTGACCGGCACATGGGAGGCGCTGAACGAAGGTTACGCCGGTCAAGTGCATGATACCATTCAAGAGGCGCTTCGGCTGGCCCCGGACATGGCAGCCGCCCATTTGAGCCTCGCCGCCTGGCATGCGGGAACCGTCAGCATCGCCGGATTCTTCATAGCCAGCCTGCTCTATGAGGCCAGCGAAGAGGACGCTCTCGTTCATTTCGATCGATCGCTTGAATTGGCGCCCCAAGAGAAGATCGTCTTTTTCGAGTATGCGCTTGGCCTTCTAGGCCTGGATGCCGATGACAACCGCGGGAAAGCGCGCGACCTGCTCGAACGCGCGATCGCATTACCTGCGAAAGACGCCCACGACCGGATCATACACCGGAAGGCGGTTGAGCAACTGGCGGCTCTCGACGGCGAATAACCCGGCAGGATCGAGGACCCCGGTGGTCCTCCTGCGTTCGGAGTAGGGGACGGCACGGGGGCCGTCCCCTACGGGGCAATGATGTCTTTCTCATGTAGAGACAACCCCCTGTGGTTGTCCGTCGGGGAGGCCAGGTGGTTTCTACTGGGTCTTTCGTGAATCCCCGGTATGGGGCTTTCGGTTGATTGCGTCGAATGCCGGTTCGCTCTAAGATGATCCGTTGAAATTCCGAATATAGAAGCCTCTGATTTAATGTGATAGCGGGATGCAGGGCAAGGCGTCCCGGAGCGAAACCCGAAGCTTATCAGAGAGATAGGTGAGGGTTGAGCGAGGACACAACGCAGCCCTGCGCCCGATAGTGCATTAAGCATGTCCTCGATGCCTGTCCCCGACGTTTTTAATCGGGGATCTAATCGGGGATCAGAGGTTCCTATGGTGCTCTTACACAACTTTGAAAATATAGGAGGAACCCATGTCAGCAGAACCGGATATTATTTATACAAAGGTCGACGAAGCGCCTGAATTGGCGAGCGGATCGTTTTTGCCAATTATTCAGGCCTTTGCGAAAACCGCAGGCGTCAACGTCGACAGAAAAGATATTTCGTTGGCCGGTCGAATCATTTCACAATTTCCCGACGCCTTGAGTCCGGAACAACGGCAACCCGATGACCTTGCCCTGTTGGGTGAAATGGTGGAAACGCCGGACGCCAACGTCATCAAGCTCCCGAACATCAGCGCGTCGATTCCCCAAATCAAAGGGGCCGTGGCCGAATTGCAATCCCAGGGATACGCCATTCCCGACTACCCGGAAGATCCCAAGACCGACGCAGAAAAAGACATCAAGGCAAAATTCGACAAGGTGAAGGGCAGCGCGGTCAACCCGGTGTTGCGACAGGGCAATTCGGACCGTCGCGCGTCAACCTCCGTGAAACAATATGCCCAGAAGAATCCGCACAAGATGGGGGCCTGGACCAATGATTCGAAAACGCACGTCGCCCATATGTCGGGTGAAGATTTCTTTGCCAATGAAAAATCGACCACGATGACCGAGCAGACGGCCGGGAAAGGCCGCATCGAATTCGTCGGCGCCGACGGCAACACAACCACATTGAAGGACAACGTGACCCTGGACAAGGGGGCCGTGGTCGATGCCACGAAGATGAGCGCCCGGGCGTTACGTCAATTCTTCAAGGAACAGATCGACGACGCCAAGAAAAACAACAGCCTGTTGTCGCTTCACATGAAGGCCACCATGATGAAGGTCTCGGACCCCATTATCTTCGGACATTGCGTATCCGTGTATTTCGAAGACGTTTTCAAAAAACATGAAGCAGTCTTTGCCGAACTCGGCGTCGATCCCAATAACGGCCTGGGCGACGTCTATGCGAAAATCGGCGCCTTGCCGGCCGCGCAGCAAGAAGCCATCAAGGCCGATCTTCAGGCGGCCATGCAAAACGGTCCGGACCTCGCCATGGTGGACTCCGACCGGGGCATCACCAACCTGCACGTGCCGAGTGACATCATCATCGATGCTTCAATGGCCGCGGCATTGCGCGTCGGCGGGAAGATGTGGGGACCGGACGGAAAGGAACATGACACGAAGGCCATGATCCCGGACCGCAGCTACGCGGGCATTTACCAGGCGGTGGTCGATTTTTGCAGGGAAAACGGGGCCTTCAATCCCGCAACCATGGGCAGTGTGCCAAACGTGGGCCTCATGGCCCAAAAAGCGGAGGAATACGGTTCGCACGACAAAACCTTCGAAGCTCCCGGAAACGGGACCATCCGCTTGATCGACGGAGCGGGGAACGTCCTGCATGAACAGAGCGTGGAAAAAGACGACATCTTCCGCGCGTGCATCGTCAAGGATATTCCGGTTCAGGATTGGGTGAAGCTGGCCGTGAATCGATCCAGGGCGTCCGGAATGCCCGTGGTATTCTGGTTGAACAAGAACAGGCCGCACGACGCACAACTCATCGAAAAAGTGAACCGCTATTTGAAGGATCACGATACAACGGGCCTGGACGTTCAAATCATGGCCCCGGTGGACGCCATGAAGCACTCGCTCAAACGGGCCAAGGAGGGGCAGAGCACCATTGCCGCCACCGGCAACGTGCTGCGGGATTATCTCACGGACCTGTTCCCGATCCTGGAATTGGGCACCAGCGCCAAGATGCTCTCCATCGTTCCGCTCATCAAGGGCGGCGGCTTGTTCGAGACCGGTGCCGGCGGATCAGCTCCAAAACACGTGCAACAGTTTGTGAAAGAAGGGCACCTGCGGTGGGATTCTCTCGGGGAATTTCTCGCTTTGGCGGAATCCTTCGCCCACTTGGCTCGAACCCGCGACAATAAAAAAGCGCAAGTCCTGGCCGATACCCTGGACCGGGCCACGGGCAAACTCATGGAGAACCGCAAGGCACCCGGCCGGGTGCTGGGGGAGTTGGACAACATCGGCAGCCACCTGTACGAAGCCCTGTATTGGGCACAGGAACTCGCCTCGCAAAATGATGATCCGGAATTAAAGGGAAAATTTGCCCCGGTGGCGAAGGAACTCGAGGCCAATATCGAGAAAATCCTCGAAGAAGTGAAGGCCGCAAAGGGCAAGTCCATGGACGTCGGCGGCTACTATCATCCCGACCCGTCGATGGTCGCAACGGCCATGCGCCCCAGCACCACGTTTAACAACATCCTGGCCACCTTGGGCTGACCTGATACGACGATTGTAGGGCACAACAACGATAGTTGTGCCCTACAACTACTCCTTCATTCACTTCGTATCCCTTCACTCACGTCCAGTTTCTCCACGTAAAAACTCAGGCAATCCTTGATCTGTGCCACGGCGTCGATGGGGGTTTCGTAGGTCCAGACGGCGTTGTCGGCTGTTTGGTTCCCGACGCGAACGGAAAAATATGACGCATCGCCTTTGAATGGGCAGTGGGTGGAATGGTCCGTCCGCTGCAAATAGGACATCTGCACGTCGCTCCGCGGGATGTAATTCGCCGGCGGCAGCGGTCCTTCCTTCAGGACCAAAGCCCGGGTGGTATCGGCAATAACCATTCCGTTAAACGAGACTTTGACACGATTGGGATTTTGCTCAATGGTAATCGCATGGGGGTGGCCTGGGCTACTCATACGGTTTCTCCTTCAGGAACCTCTGATTTAATGCACTATCGGGCGCAGGGCCGCGTTGTGTCCTCGCTCAACCCTCACCTATCTCTCTGATAAGCTTCAGGTTTCGCTCCGGGACGCCTTGCCCTGCATCCCGCTATCACATTAAATCAGAGGTTCCCTTCTTCGTTACGGGTTACGGTGTCCCGACGAGGCGAAACCCGACGTCGTCGCGCAGGAAGGCGGACAAATTCCAGTAGCGATTCGAGGAACGCAGGTATCTCGGGTAGCTGGTCCAGGCGCCGCCACGCAACATGTGTCGTGCGCAATTCCTGCTCTTCCACGCGCTCCCATCGGCCTGGGGACCCGGAAACTTCTTGTTCCAACAATCCTCCACCCACTCCCAGACGTTCCCGCTCATGTCGTACAGGCCCAACCCGTTGGGTTGTTTTTGTCCGATCCGATGGACCCTGTTCCCGCTATTCTTGTCATACCAGGCAACCGAATCCAGGTCGTCACCCCCGACGTAGAGGTGCGCTTGACTCTTTTCCCCGCCCCTCGCGGCATACTCCCACTCCGCGTCAGTCGGCAACCGGTAACGTTCGCCCGCCAGGGCACTCAATTTCTTGAGAAACAACTTGGCGCCATCCCACCCCACGTTCTCCACGGGACATCGGGGGCAGACCCGGAACTTGCTCGGATTCTTGCCCATCACCGCCTCCCACAGGTCCTGGGTCACCTCATACTTGCTGATCCTGAAACTCTTCACCTGTACCTGCCGGACCGGCGTTTCATCATCGTCGCAACTGCTCTGCTCCTCCGTACACCCCATCATGAACGTGCCGCCCTGGACGGTCACCATCTGTTCTTTGAGGCTTTTCAATAACGACGGCAACAAGTCCTTGAGCGCGGCGGCTCGTTGCTGCGCCTCCGCCTGGCGTTTTGCTTCCTCCGTTTGCAGTCGCTCGGCTTTTTCGATTGTTTTTCCTGCGGCGGAAAGCAGTTCCAGGGTCGGCCGATAATATTCGGAACTCTTTTCGATATTGACGACAAATTGTTTTAGCGAGGCTTGTCCCTGGCGGAGGTCGTCCACTTTCGTTCCGTGTTCAACCAGCAGTTTGCCGAAAAAGAAGTAGAATCCCAACGGGGGTTCGGTATCCAAAGCTTCGATTTTCTCAAAAGCCCGTCTCGCGGTTTGCGGCTCGCCATTTTCCATCGCCTTCTTCGCTTCCAACAGGTATTGATCCGCCAGAATATCATCGGGCAGGTCCTGGGACACCGCCATCCCGCAATAGCACAGACTCAGGATGACACAAGCCAGGGTCAACGTTGTTCTCATCTTCGCGCTCCTCCAGCCGTAGGCGAACTGTGAATGTGAAAGACGTGATCGACCGAATCGCATTGGCAGCGGATATTAGTAGAGCGCCGTCGAAGCGTCAAGGAAGAGGCCTTTCCCGGAAATCGGCCCGTGCAACGGCAATTTGACCTCCTCACCCTCACCCCCTGTTTCCGCAGGGGCAGGCTTAATCCTTTCCCATCAAGGGAGAGGAAATAAACTTCTACGGCAGGTTTCTCGGGACAATGCGGGATCGAAGCGTAAACGTCCGATAGCCTTCGTTCTCGGGATATTGGCTGTCAGCGTGAGCGGCTCGAGCCGTGACCTGCACGTCAACTGCCCGGATGCTTGGCCCGTGCGTCGTGGAACGTCCCAGGGCGTCGCGATATGAAACGGTAAAGGACTCGATATGTTCTGCCACGGGTTGTCGCCCACCCATTCCCACTCTGCGTCGCAACGTGGAGGTCGAATCGTCATACAAATAGACAATGGATTCCTTCGAGTCGGCAGGTACACCGTTTCCATTCAAGTCGGCTCGAATGTGCAATTCCGTGGGATGATAGCTAAGCCCATGAAAATCATTCGAGGAAGCGGAATCCCGGTTGACCCCCATGGGATCATAGCCGGCCATCCGAATCTCCCTGGCCATCATGTCCATAGCGGCACGAGCGGTTTGTTGCATGGCCAACACGTCCTCCTGAACGATCTGCTTTTTGACCTGATTCAGGTGGACGCCATAGACCGCCCCAATGGTGAACAGCCCCAAGGCCAAGGCGATCAACAGCTCCGTTAAGGTGACGCCGCTTTGGTTGGTCATGGATTTGACGCCCCTTGGCAACTACGGTGCAAGAATCGTGGCGACGGTCACGGAATGCCGGTCGTCCGACCACCACACCGTGACCGTCGCCGTTTGCAATCCGGGAACAGGACGTCCGGTTTCCATCCGGACGATCCGTTGATACACGTCAAAGCCGGGTATGGTGCCATAGGCTTCCGTGGTTTCAGGCGTAGCGGCCGGGTCGTAGCCGGCGCTTCTTACCTGTTCCAGTTTGTCCTGGGCCAAGGTGGTCGCCATCGTTAAACGTTTGCTCGCTGCTGCGCCTTTACTCGCCGTGACCGCCACTCCCGCGAAGGCCAATACAGCGACGAAAAAAAGAGCCATGGCAATGACGGCTTCCAGGAGGGTCAACCCGGATTGCTCACCAGGCTTCGTCGCGAGGACGTCGAGACGCCGCTGTGCTGGTACGCACGGACTGCAAGACGCTGAAGGCATAGTGGACACTCTGTCGAAGCGGCTTGTAGGAGTACGCGCCAGCACAGCGAGTGGACCGGCGCCCGCAGCAGAAGGTTGGTGAGCAATCCGGGTTAACCCCTTATGGTTTGTCACGTGGCTCATACTGAAATTTAGGGGGTGGCCACTTTCACGCGACCCGTTATGCCGATTGTGATCTTTTTCTCACCCGAGACATTGGAAACCCTGACCGTGGCAAGACTGGAAGCCGTGCCTCTTGGATAAAAGATCGGATTATTGTTGGACTCGATCGTCACGCCGGCAAATTCCTCTATGATCGAGCGGGTTTCGACGGCTTCACCTGGATCGGCTCTTCCATTATTGTTGACGTCGTTCAAAATATCATAATGCTGCGGGTCCGTAAAAAAGACGCGAACTTCATTGCCCTGCTTAACGGCTTGTGCCCTTGCCGACAAGAGATCCGCGCGTATTTGTCTGACCACTCCATTCAGACGATAGTACGGCAGTTGGGAAGAAAGCCAGGTGCCGCTCAACCCCAACACGATTCCCAAAATGCCGAGGACCACCATCAGTTCCGTCAACGTATATCCTGAAGGCTCATCCGTCGGACGTGTAAGACGTGGGGCACAGAGTTTCATTTCCTGCGACTCTACCTCCCCTCACTCCTCTTACCTTCCTCTCCCTTGATGGGAGAGGATTGAGGTGAGGGTGAGAAAACCTGCTTGTTGCGCCCTATCCCGCCAGGGGGAGGAAACAAGACTCAACGATCCCCCCCCGCTCTCAGTACAAAAACACCGACTCATACATACCCAACAGTTCCTGATAAAAAAACAGCGATGCCACCGCCCCTGCTGACAGGAACGGAGCAAAAGGAAGGTACTGACCACGCTCCATGTCGCGAAAGGCCATGAGACCGATGCCGACCATGGCCCCTGCACATGACGCGAGAAACAAGGTCATACACACGTGCTCCCAGCCAAGGAACGCACCGATCATGGCCAGGAATTTGATGTCGCCTCCACCCAGCCCCTCTTTTCCAAACAGGTACGGACTGACGGCCGCGAGCATCCACGGGATTCCTCCTCCCAATGCGATACCCGGCAAGGAACCGGTCCAGCCCACGGGCAAGATGAATACCGCGGCGAAAAAGCCGATGACCAGACCCGGAAGGGTGATGACATCGGGGATGACGAAATGATCGAGATCGATCATCGTCACGACCAACAGCAACGAAAGAAACAGCGCGTACACGAGGGCGCTACGGGTCCATCCGAACTTGCAGACGATCCCAAGATAGCTGACTCCGTTCAGACATTCCACCAAAGGATAGCGCCATGAAATCTTTCCCCCGCACCATCGGCACCGTGCCCTCAACCGGATAAAACTCAAGAGTGGAACGTTGTCGAACCAGAAAATGGGTGTCTTGCATTGCAGGCAACGGGAACCAGGTCGAATGATGGATTCACCCCGGGGGATTCGCAGGATGCAGACGTTGAGGAAACTCCCTATGACCAATCCCACCACAAACAACAAAATATAGGAACCTGAAACATCCATCACTCTATATGTCGTGACTCAGAAAAAATTTTCTTTTTTCTAACCTGGAACACTTGTTCCACTTTACTTTTTAATGGGCACCCTGCTAGTATTACCTACATAATTCATCTTGTGAAATATTTCGGTGACCGATGGCCGTTCAAACAAGAGCAAACAAAAAGAGAGACCTGCTTCCTATGCGACGGAAACGCCCCGAGTCGCTCACCGAACGGGAACAGGAAATTCTTCAATTGATCTGGTCCGGCCTCAAGAATAAAGAGATCGCCGAACGTCTCGCCATCAGCGTCAAAACCGTCGAAGCTCATCGTGCCAACATGATGAAAAAGGTACGCGTCTCGAATGCCGCCCAACTCTTAAACGCGGCTATTCAAGAAGGCTTGATCCAAGTCCGGTAATCCGTTCGCTTTTTCCTGCCGTTGACGACCCCGTCCGATTGCGAAAAGCCGGAATGCCCCGCGGGAAAACCCGGACGTTACCTCCGTTGACGGACCGCTTCATAGGCAACCACCGCAACGCTTGCCGAAACGTTGAGCGAGTTCACCTCCCCGCGCATGGGAATGCGGGCGTGGACGTGACATCGTTCGATGATCCTCGACCTGAGTCCTCGTCCCTCTCCTCCAAACACCAATAAGACGGGTCCCGTAAAATTCAACTCGGTATAGAGCCTCGGAGAGCGAGGCTCCAACGCCACGGTGGTCACCCCGCGATCCTGCAAACGATCGATCAGTTTGGCGATATTCGCGCACCGGGCCACCCGGACGTGCTCAACGGCGCCTGCAGAGGCTTTTGCCACACTCGCCGTCAACCCAACGGACCGGCGGTCGGGAATAAACACCCCATGAATCCCAGCCGTGGCAGCCGTCCTGAGAACGGCCCCGAAATTCTGGGGGTCCTCCACCCCGTCCAGGGCCAGGAAAAACCCCGGCTCCTTTTGTTGCGCGGCATACTCCAGGATCTCATCCTCTGAGGCATAGGCTTTGGCCGCGACCAGCGCCACCACGCCCTGGTGATTGGCAGAAGGGACCAGCCTGTCGAGTCGTTCACGCGGTTGAACCTGCAAGGGCACGCCTTGGACTTTGGCGAAACGAATGACCTGGGAAAATTGACGCTGTCGATGCGACAGGAAGATTTTTATGAACGTTCGCGAGCCCGACCGGAGCGCCTCCGTGACCGCCTGAACCCCGAACAGGAAATCGCCGGTCTTATCGCTTCCACCTGGTGCTCCCGTCCGGCCGGTCCTCGAGAAGGATTCCTTTGGCCGCCAAGGCTTCCCGAACGTGGTCGGCGGTGGCGAAGTCTTTCCGCGCCCGCGCTTCGGCCCTTTGTCGAATCTGTTCTTGAATCCACTCATCGGTGTACTCCTGCTCGGCGCCCATCCGGCATGGCTCGATGCCGAACTCCAACTCGCGAAACGCCCACTCTCTTTCATTGAGCTGAAATAAACCCAACGGCGCGCCGTATTGCCGAAAGATTGCGAGAACCTCCTGCCGATCCTGCCCGGACAGCCCTCCTCGAAGAACTTGATTAGCCTCGGCTCGAAGCTGCTGAAACGCCGCCAACGCCTTGGGGGTATTCAGATCATCGTCCATGGCCTCTTCGAATGCCTGACGAAATTGGGTCAACACGGTTCTTAAAGCCTTCCCAAAATCCTGACCGGGTCCGGGCTTTTCGGAGAGACGGATGAAGAGGTCATACACGTTATCCAATGCGGATTTGGCTTCCTCCACGGCCAGGTTGGAAAAATTCACGTCTCCACGATAGTGGGTCGAAAGTAGAAAATAGCGTATCGCCTCGGCCGTCACGGGTTCCGGGCAATTCGATCGGTCAAAAATCTCCCTTACGGTAAAAAAGTTTCCCAGCGATTTTGACATCTTTTCTTCATCAATGGTGACGAACCCGTTATGCACCCAATATCGGGCAAACTCCTGCTCCGTTGCGGCACGGGATTGCGCAATTTCATTTTCATGGTGAGGAAACGCCAAATCCTTGCCGCCTCCGTGAATGTCGAAGGTTGCACCCAAGTGGCGCACGGACATGGCCGAACATTCGATGTGCCAGCCCGGCCGACCCGGGCCCCAGGGACTCTCCCAGGCCGGCTCCCCGGGTTTCGCCGCCTTCCACAAGGCGAAGTCCATGGGGTCCTGTTTTCGTTCATCCACTTCGACTCTCGCCCCGGCTTGCACGTCGTCGAGGCGCCGCTTACTCAATTGTCCGTACTCCGGAAAAGCCGACACGCGATAATAGACGCCGCCGTCCACCTGATAGGCGAAGCCTTTGTCCATGATCGTGCGGATCATCTCCAGAATCTCCGGCACGTGTTCCGTGGCCCGCGGTTCAAGATCCGGCGTGCCGACGCCCAGCCGTTTCATGTCACGGTCGTACGCCCGCATGTATTTCTCGGCGACCCCGTCCCAGGGGATGCCTTCTTCCGCCGCCCGGTTGATAATCTTGTCATCCACGTCGGTAAAGTTTTTGACATAGGTCACGTCGTAGCCCCGATAGCCGAGATACCGCCGAAGCACGTCAAAAACGATCGCGCTACGCGCATGGCCCAAATGACATTCATCGTACACGGTGACCCCGCAGACGTAGATGCCCACGCGGGGCGGCGCGATGGGGACGAACGGTTCCTTCTGATTCGTCAGGGTGTTGAAAATTTTCACGAAGCGGTCATTCAGAAGTTGGCGATGCGGAAGGGCTTAGGGCCTTTTTCGTTTGCCGTTTGACGATCCAATATCCCAGGACGATGCACGCCACCAGGGCGATGGTGAACAGGTTGAAGTATTGCTCCAGGACTTCTTTGACCCACGGACCCAACAGTTGCAACGTTCCGGCGACCAGAAAAAACCTGGCGCCCCGGCTGATCAGCGACGCCAGAACGAAGACGCGAAAATTAACATAAAACGCGCCGGCTCCGATTGTAAACACTTTATACGGAACGGGCGTCAGGCCCGCAATCAGGATCGCCCACCCTTCATAGCGTTCAAACGTGTCATGGACTTTAGAGACGCGATCCTGCCCGATCAGCCGCAGCAGAAGCGGCTTCCCCCCCCCCCACCCGATGAGATAGCCGAACGTGCCGCCCAGCACGGAACCGGCGGTGGCGATCGCTGCATAATACAGGCCCCACGAGGGATTCCCCAGAACCAGCGCCATCAATAACACGTCTGGGGGAATAGGAAAGACGGAAGACTCGGCAAACGCCAACACAAACAACGCGGGATCCGCGTAAGGTGATTCCGACCACGAGACCATCCACTGGTAGAGGTCCTGGAACATGGCGTCCGGTCGTCGTCTCTCAGGATGACCATGGTCGCTTTGACAGCGAGGATTCCCATGCCGTCAACTTTTTCACGGCGGCGTACTGCGTCATGTCAAAATGCAGCGGCGTCAGGGAAACCTTTTTGGCGGCAATGGCATCCACGTCGGAATTCTTTCTTCGGTTCCAAGTCACCTGTTCTCCCGCGATCCAATAATATGCGCTCCCCCGCGGATCAACGTTCTCGACAACGGAATTGCGATATTGCCGCCGGCTTAACGACGTGACCTGGATTCCCGTCATGGCTTCGGCTGACACGTCGGGCACGTTGACGTTCAACAGGGTATCGGTCGGCAAACCATCCTTCAGGACCAGGGTGGCCACCTCGACCGCGACCCGGGCCGCCGAGGTGAAACGAAATCGTTTGAAACCCTCCAGTGAAACGGCCATTGAGGGAATTCCGCGAATTGCGCCTTCGAGCGCCGCGGCCACGGTTCCGGAATTAGTCACGTCGTCACCGAGATTCAATCCTTTGTTGATTCCCGACACCAGCAAATGGATCGGGCGGTCGCAGAGAACCCGGCCCGTGGCCACGATGACGCAATCCGACGGCGTGCCGTTCACCGAGAAAACCTGCCGGCCGAGTTGCTTTAACCGGAGAGGCTTATGCAGGGTAATGGCCCGGCCCATGGCGTTTTGTGGGCGTTCGGGAGCCACGACCCAGACGTTGCCGAGCTTCTTCAGGTGTTTCGCAAGGGTGCGGACCCCGGAAGATTCGACGCCGTCGTCATTGGTAACCAAGATGTTCATCCCGGGTCATGATACGCGGATGTCATAAAAAAGCCTACCTCAATGGAATTGAGGTAGGCTTTTTCGGAAAACTCGCAAGGGCGCGTTCAGATATTTTGCATGAAGTGCGCAACCGCTTCCTGGTCCACCGCACCCATGATGGCGGAAGAAGGAACCGTCGCCGACTTTTTCCCCGTCAGCCCGCATTCAATCTCGTCAAAAATCATTTCCACCGGCATGGACATGCCGCCGTAGACGTGGGGGCCTGCCACGATTTTGGCTTTCGAGTAGCCGTAAATGGCCGTCGCCACGTCTTTGGCCAACCAGCCGACGTAATTGAATTCCGGCACCACAATCAGTTTGGCCTTGGCGCACAGTTGCCGTAATTCCCTGGTGGGGAACGGGCGAAGCGACTTCACCTTGATCAACCCCGCGTGAATGCCTTTGTCTTTGCACATCCGAATGGCCTCCCGTGACTGGGCCGCGGCGCTTCCCGACGCAATCAACAGCACGTCGGCATCCTCCACGTCCTTCGTCTCGATCAGGCCGCCCATGTACTGGTCGATATATTTTCGTGACCGTTCCACTGCCGCCCAGACCTCTTGTTGCCACACGGCGTGGATGTTGTACGCCATGAAATTCGATTTTTGGACGGGCGCGTCCCGCGACAACCTGGCCGGAGGATTTTCCGCATCCAGGACCGGAACCGCACCTCTCCATGAATCCCGTTCCGGCAATTTGAGTCCCCGGTCCTGCATGGAGCAATAACCCCTGGCATGGGTCACGAAGAAGCCGTCACAGCACACCCCGACCGGCAACGTCACGTCGTTCTTTTCACTGATAATGAAGCCCTTCATGATGTAGTCGAACAAGTCCTGCTGATTCTCGGCGTGAAAGACGATCATGCCGCAATTCAACAAGTACGAGACTTCGATATTGTCCGGCTGAATGGCTAACGGGGCATTGACCACACGGCAGGTAAACATGGCCACGGCGGGAAGGCGGTGCCCCGGCCACGAGGCAATCGGTTCAAGCCCTCGCAACGTGCCAGGTCCGGCCGTCGCGGTAAAACACCGTACACCGGCGCGGGAGCCACCGGCAATCGCCGACATGACGCCGTATTCTTCTTCGCCTCGATAATATTCCTTGACGTACCCTTCTCCGTACAACACCCCGATCAACTGCATGGTTTCACTTTGAGGCGTAATCGGATAGGCGATGGAGAGATCCACGTTGGACCGGCGAACGGCTTCTTTGGCGGCTTCACTGCCCGTAATGAATTCCCGCTCACGCGGCGCTTCGAAGAACATATACTCCGGAGAAACCTCCTGTTGCCGTTTGGCCTCGGCATGAGGATCTTGCCTCCCTCCTTGACTGGAAGGTGCCGGAGCCGCACTGGTAATCGGGTCCCCTTGCGGATTGGTTTTGACTTCCGTTTCTAATCCTTCACTCATGGCTTCCCCCCTCCAGGGTGGCGACAATCCCGGAACAACGTTTCCGGGGTTGCGTGATCGAACATAATAGGCCTAGCCTTCGCGCTGCATATCTTCGGCTTTATGGCCAAAGGCCGCAGCACTTGCCGTCCCTTCTTCTCCCAGCGGAATGTCCAAGGGATTCGTATGCGTTTTGCCGTCATGCACCTTGGATTGCAACCCCGTGAACCGCACGCTCTCGCCGCTCTCCGGCAACGCAATCCCCATTTCCTCACGCACGCGTTTGAACACCTGCGCCGTCTTTCGAATCTTGGCTGCATCAGAATCCCGCACCGTAAACATGGCATCTTCGTGGCCCTGCTCGGCGCAGATCGCCGAGGTCCAGCAATTCGTGCCGGCCCGGATCATTTTCAACGTCAGGTTGGCGTAATGACAATGCACCCCGATGAAAATGCACGCTTCGATCTTATTGCCCCATATCGTCAGGTTGGGATGATTGGGATTGATGACTTCTTCAGGTTCGATTTTCGGGTATTTCGGACGATAGTCAGGCATCGGGATGATGAGAACTTCCGGGATTTGGGCTGCAAGTTCCAGGACGGCCCTGGCCTTCTCGGCCGCGTGGTCGTTCCAATTCCACAACACCAGGGGGCCGGGAAAAACCGTCGCATTTTTTCTCGTGAACATGGCCCTGGCCATTTCTTCCATCGCCTTTTCTTCCGGCACTTCATGACCGAACGTCAGGCCATGCTCCGGTAACGGGGGAAGAACGCCCAATTCGGCCGCGGAGGGCGGATGAAATCCCGCCGGACCCGGTTCAACTATTCTTTCCAATTCTGTCGCTGCCACCTCTATCCTCCACTCCGGATTTATCCGGTTGAGACGAATACCGTCCTTGCCGTTCGAACAACGTCCTTCAAACTTGCCCTCGAACAGGATTGGCTAAGACTGCTGAACTCGTTTTTTCACCATAGGTGACGTTTTCCGTCAGGGCCGTGTCACCGATTTGATCAATCATTTCCATTTTAATGGCATTATGCTTGGCCATATTGTCGCACACCCAGACACATTGAGCACATCCCTTACAGCGATCCACGGCGACGTAGGCGGATCCATATTTGAGCCCTTTATCCTGGCCGGCCTCGTTGTCGTACAGGATGGTATTGGCCTCAGGACAATATTGAGTGCACAACTTGCAACTCGTGGCAGCACATATTTCCGTTTCGATATTCGCAACTAAATACATACTGAATCCTCTCGTCGGTTAAAGCATTACGCCATGGCTGGCGTGGTGGATGTCTCTTTCTTTTGAGCCCAATTGTTTTCGACGGCAAACTCCCACGCCGCTTGGACCACCGCCAGGTTCTTCTCGATCAATTCCTGTTTCTTCTTGAACTTTCGCTCAACCACGCTGTCCAAAGCCGCGGTCCCACCGGACACCACGAAGCCTTTCCCCAAGAACCGGTCTTTCACCGCTTGCGCCAAAGCTTCCATGTTCGAGAGACCCGTAATGGCACCGATGGCGCCTACCATGGCCATGTTCGTAGCCAAGTCGATTCCGGCCACTTCAAGCGAAAGTTTGGTGGCGGGCAGATAGAACAGTTTGGCATTCAATTCCTCCAGTTCACGTTCCTGGTCGGGCTCGAGTTTCATGGGACCATCGTTATTGATCAAGGCGACCCCGTCCTTTTTCAGCCCGAAATAAAACGGATTCGTGTAGCTTTTCCCATGGGTAATCACCTGTGGGTGAAAGATCATGATAATGTGGGGGAACGTGATCTCGCCGATTTCATAAATCGGCTCATCGGAAACCCTCACGTAACTCTCCACCGGCGCCATTCGCTTTTCGGACCCATAGAACGGCACGATGGTGCTTTCCCCACCGGCATTGATCACCCCCGTGCTGAAGATATGAGAAGCCGTCACGACCCCTTGGCCACCGACTCCCGCCATACGAATATTATAACGAATCGCCATGATCTGCGCCCTCCTCTCTCGTCACGTACACGTCTACTTTCTTCACTCAATCGATCGCCCTTACTGCTTTTCCACGGCAGCGGCAGGCTTCGGCAGGTATTCTTTGTACCCGTACAACTGGGACAAATATTCCTTGGCTTCATCCGTAATATATTCCGTGAATTTGTAGCGATCTGTTTCGACGGTTTTGGCGTCTTCCAACACCTTGTCCGTCGGGATTGCGTATTCGATATTACAGGACGTGTAGGCTTGAATATAGCTGGGACCGATTTCCCTCGCGACCAACACGGCTTTCTTGATCACGCTTTCCACCCGGCGCGGGTTGTTGGGGACCACCGTGGCCACGTACGCGCACCCGGCGACCTTGGCCATACCCAACATGTCCATTTTCTCAAACTTCTTCCCGAGCGGCGCCATTTTCAGGACCTGGTTCCGGTTCGTCATGCCGCTTTCCTGGCCGCCGGTGTTTCCATAGACTTCATTGTCCAGCATGATGGTGGTGAACTTTTCCTTGCGGAACCATGAATGCAAGGTTTGAGCGAATCCGATATCAGCCATGCCGCCGTCTCCGGCCATCACGACGACGTCTTTGGGCTTATCCCCAAAACGCAGACGAAGACCGCGGGTCAAACCGCTGGCAACCCCGTTCTGGTCGCCGTAATTGCCGTACACGAATGGGATAGCGGCTTGCGAAATGGCCAACCGGCCGCAACCGGCCGTCCCGACCGTGATGGTATCTTCCGGATTCGGGAATGCCACCATGGCCAGCCGGATGAACAGGGTCATGGCACAGCCTGCACACATCGGGTGTTCTTCCAAAATCTCCTTGAAGGTACCTACTTGGGATACCGAGACTTTTTTCCCGAACGGGCCATGCTCCACCATGTCCCGATATTCTTTCGGCATGAACTTTCCGAATCCTGGTGTAAACTTGACGTAATCGAGGCTCATTGCGGATCCCCCTTATATTGAGACGTTTTTGATACGTTAGCCACTCAACCCATCGGCAGTGAGCGACTTATACGTACTCCCTGCTCATTTGATCGAAGCACTTCTCGTCTATTTCAGCAACCTTAACGTAGATGAGGTCCTCTAGTAAAGACCTCTCATGACTCAAGGAACCTCTGATTTATTGCACTATCGGGCGCATGGCTGCGTTGTGTCCTCGCTCAACCCGCGGCGTCCTCTCCTGATTTTTGGGTGAGGCTGTCCTCCCTGACAGCCCGGCAAGACACGCCAAGAGCCACCCTGAGCCAAAATCCACGCATTCATCCTAAAACTGAACCACGGAGAAGGCAACATAAAAGAAGACCCACCTCTTTAAAAAGAAGCCCTATGCGGGAATTTTAAGGCTAGGCCTTTGGCCCCATGGTCCGGTTTCAACACAATGCGGGAACAACGCGGCCGGCTGGATGTTTTGTGAGGAGACTGAGACGAAGAGATGGATCAGTGCATCACTGCACTAATCCAAAATATACTGGAGAGGATCAACAACTTTGTCATTGACGGCCACTTGGTAATGAAGATGGGGCCCGGTCGAAAACCGCCCCGTACTGCCGACCCGGCCCAACAGGTCGCCTCTTTTTACCTCTTGGCCATACCGAACGAGAATTTTGGACAGATGGCCGTAGGTCGTTTCAATTCCATGTCGATGATTGATTTGAACGTATTTCCCCATCCTGGAATCATAAGATGTCACGACCACTTTGCCTTGGGCAGGAGCGCGGATTTCTTCCCCTGTGGGAGCAACAATGTCCACACCTGCATGGAACGCCTTCTTTCCGGTAAACGGCGATATGCGTGGCCCAAACTTTGATGAAACGGGTCCCTTGACGGGCCAGATGGACGGTGTCGCAGCCCAAAGGTCAACCCGTTCTCCCGCTGCTTTTTCCAACCGGGCCAATACGTGAAGTTGCCGGACAGTCTGCTGATCAAGCCAGGACAGCCCGTTCTTGATGTCAGTTGCCATCATGGTCCCAGGATCGTCCGGATTCTCGCTTTCGCCAATTTCCGTGAGATAGTCGAAATTCAGAATCCCGGTTCTACCATCAAGGGTAGACTCATACGGAACCTCTTCGCCGCCCTGTCCATTGACAACAGCGGTGTCCCCTTGCTCGGGTTCAAGCCCGAACATGACTTGTAATTTTTTGTTTATCGATTGGATAGTCAGGACACGCTGCTGCATTTTGTCGACGGCTTCAGAAAACTCAACCACTTGTCCTTTAGACTGGCTGAGTTCCTCCTTCAATCCTTCGAGTTCGGCAACCTGGTCGGCTACCTGGCCCGTCTGCACCACGTAGTGCACAACCCCCCCCACCTGTACGACCGCCAATAGCGCAGCCGCGAGCAGCACTCGTTTAAACGTTCTCTTGGACAAAGAGATCCTCAAGGGCTCACGGGTCATGCCCCGAAAAAGCAGGATCGTCCATCTGTCATCAGGGGGGTTCACGGGATCAGTTCAGATCTTCAGATCAGCCTGAATGACTTGGTGTGAAATGCACTGGTGAACGTGGACGCTGGAAAATCTACTTTAAGGAACAAACGCACTCGTGGTCAATTGGGGAGAATACTGTTTTTGACCTTTTTACAATTGGCCTGCCTCCCATCATCCACGAAATGAGTCAGAAAGGCAGGACAACTAATCAGGGACATGGGTCATGGCCTTGACCCACGTGAGGTATTCGCTTAAACCCGTCATCACCGATAAGGCGATAATTTCAGGCACTTCGTAGCTGTGGAGTGCTTTCACTTCGGATTCCAGGGCATCGTAGACGTCGGCATGGGATTTCATGACCAGCAGCCATTCACGTTCTTCGCAGACCGTGCCTTCCCATTGAAAAATGGACGTCACATTGGGCACGACCGTGACACACGCCACCAAGTTTTTTTGCACGACGGAACGCCCGATCAGAAGCGCCTCTTCCTGGCTCGAGGCCGTTACCAAGACAACCCGTACCCCCTGATCGACATCCACCTGATTGACCCTCTCTGACCCTCTCGAAACCGTTAGCCAACTCAGGGTTTGAGACGCGTCGGAGCTTTTTCTATCAAATCTTCAATGGCAAGTTGCAGCCCTTCCTGCAGACCTCTCGGGTAATTCGTGACGGAATCCTCCAGTCCTCGATAGAGGCTATCGATTTCCTTGGCCTCGAATTCCATGGCAAAGCCCCACAACACGTTGTCCGGCTCATCCGCCCTGGCTATTTGCGCGAACATTTCCACGTCGATCTCGGTGGTGCCCAATGGCAAACCGGCCGCCCACAACACCGTCCCGGCGGGACCTAACAGATACGTGGAAATATTCCGCTCCCATCGCGTCGAATAGAGTCGTCCCTGCAAAACAAAATCGCTGGGGGGCAAGGGTTGATCCTTGTCGACAAACGTTACGGAAGTAAAAATGTTCGTCTTCCGAATTTCCTCGGCCAAGGCACGCGCAAAATCGCGTGATGGGGAAAAGAGCACTTCATCAACGGGACTGGGGGACGAAACCGTTTCAGGCCGGTCATAGACTGCGGTCGCATGGGTGGTGAAGGGAATCGCGGCGGCCCAATATTGTTCACGCACCTCCGTGCCCCGCTTATCATCCAGCGGAACAACCACCAGGCTGCCGTCAACCTTCTGGTCAGCCGTGACATTCAAATACGCGTTTTCCGGAGGAGGCGGATAATCCCAATCCCGTGATCCCAAGCAGCCCGTTATCGTCAATGACACGATCAGAAGAACACCACACGCCTTATGCACGACAGACAGGCGACGCATATCTTGCCTCCTTTGGCAGGCAACAGTTTCCAACCGTTGCAATGATGGGTAATACATGTACGACCATGACTTCGCCTTTCACCACAACCGTTACGGAACCTCTGATTTAATGCACTATCGGGCGCAGGGCTGCGTTGTGTCCTCGCTCAACCCTCACCTAT